>JAWOHP010000117.1:0-12059 GCA_046485065.1 Desulfobacterales bacterium
GATGCTCTCGTAAAAAGTCATATGCGAACGGATTTGAGATTTTTGGGAAATAGATTTTTAAAGAACTGAGCGTTAATAATCGCAAGCTGTTTGAGGGCGTTAGCCCGAGTTCTTGCGATTTAGCGAAGTGATTTAAAAATCCCCAAAAAGCTCATTAAGTGAGCATATTTGGACTTTTTACGAAGCCATCATTATTCGTTTATTTTTTTTAAAAAAAAATTGATATAAAGTGAGGAGCTTCCTAAGCAAAAATATTTTCCGGTTTGTATGGATGTGCGCCTTCCACAACCTCCACCCCGGCCTTTGCCTTTATTTTGTTGATCAGCGTCTCTTTATACGGACAATGGTCTATTATGCATGGCCCTATATGTATCCTGGTAACTTTTTCCTGCATCGGCTGATTCCATAATTTTACCTGCGCCAGGCGCGTAACGATAGTAGCACCGGGGCAGTCGCCACAATTTAAAAGCCCGATCAGCTCGGCCTCATTATCGGCATAACGCTTGAACTCGCCTTCCCTCCGGTTAAACCCGACCATACAGCGCGAACAACCGATACAGACATCATCCATGGCTTTTTTGCAGCCGACTATAAGAATTTTTTCCATGTAACAACTCCTTTTCCGATAATCTGTTAAAATATGCCACTGTCAGGTCTTCAGTCTTCATAAAGAATCCGCGGCAATAATTGAGCGCCCCGATCAACCGACCGGTGCGCTCGCTGAGAAATTGCTTCCAACCTGCCCGTCATGCTGTCTGTCTGTGCATCATAAGCACGCTGGTGTTTATTTCGCTGTGGTTTCAGTTTCGATTTCGGAAAGGCGCTTCTTTATGAAGTCCAGCTCCGACTGCATAGCCTCAACCTGACTTTTAAGCACCTGGTTCTCAAGATCGGGATCGGTATCCTTATATGATATATCGTACCTTCCGAAGCGCCTCCAGCCCGGTAATCCTGTAGCCTGAAACATGTGCCGAAATCCACGACCGGCATTGCGGCCTCTGAATTCACGGCCTCTGACATAACCGGCGCCAAAACTGCGTCTTACCGGAGCATTGGCATATCCCGGCATCCCAAACCCTGCACAGAAACCTGCTGCGCGTCCAGTCATTGAACCCATTCCCATAGGTCCGGTTCCATTTCCTCCTGGCATGGCGATATCCTCCTTTCGTTTATTATTAGAAGCCATTTCAAAACCTCGGATCAGGTCTGAGAGCAAGGCGCAAGCCGATGAAAAAGCGCAGCATACACTTAGAGTATGTGAGCATTTTGAAGAGGCTTGCAACACAGCTGTCAGGCCTCAGACGGGGTTTTTGAAATGGCTTCTATTCTCTTGTCATCGCAGTACCGCATTTCGGACACTGCTTCTGCAGGCACGGCACTCCGCGTTCATGAGGTTCACGATTACCGCATTTCGGACACACGCAGGTGCCTCCCGCGCCTCCTGCGACAGGACCGCCAAGTCGTCCGCGACCCTGTCCACCCTGCCTTTGACCTTGTCCTCCACTCTGTCTCTGGCCCTGGCCTTGTCCTCCGCCCTGCCCTATTCCTCCACGTTTTCTTCCATTCATCAGATGTACCTCCTCCTTATTAATACCTCTCATTTCCGGTGATGTTGCATAGCGCCTGCAGCAACCGGGCATTGCAAACTTCTCACTCTCAAGTTTGCCGTCAAGCCAGGCTCTGATAACTTTGTGCAGATCACCTGCCACAAATGAAATTACACGGATTCCTGAAGCCATAACCATCGCGTGCAGCGGCCTGGAGATGGCGCCGCAGACCAGCGTGCTTACGCCAAGCTCGACTATACGAAAAACCTTCTTAGCCGGCATATCATTTGCGAAGAATTCTTCCGTTTCGGCAATTATTCGCCCCGACTCGGTCTCGACAACATGAATCTGCCGGGCGATATCAAATACAGGCGCAATCCGGTTGTCCCAGTATGCAAATGCCGCTTTCATAATCCAGTGTCCTGTTCATCGTTCATGAACATGATAACAGCAAGCATCATGCCATTTATCCATATGTGTCATTAAAATGTTTAACAAATGGAAATTACATGAGATAAAATATTTTATGAAGAAACAACAGAAGGCTATTGGAAAGCGATAACGCTACTGTAACCCATTTGGAAAGGTGCATCAATGCTACTGTATTTACTTATGGCGGGAACGTCCGTCAAGTTCAGGAAGAGCTATGCCCAGTTTCTTCATTCTGCGGAAAAGGGTTGTCTTGTGAATGCCGAGTTCCTTAGCGGCTGCCAGGCGGTTATAATCGTTCCGCTCCAATGCAGTGTGAATGGACTGGGTGTCTATAAGATCATGGAATGAACGCGCATCGGAACCCTTACCAAATGGTGCACTGTGTGCCTTAAGCTCCTCCGGAAGATGCCCGATGCCGATGAGGCCTTCTCTGCACATGATAAAGGATCGCTCGATGACATTTTTCAGTTCACGCACATTTCCGGGCCAGTGGTAAGCCATGAGCAGAGAAAGAGCCTCAGCCTCAATACCTTCGATGGCTTTGTTCTGCAAACGATTGAACCTCTCAATAAACTGTCCCACAAGGAGAGGAATATCTTCCTTTCTTCGGCTAAGCGGCGGGAGCTCAACTCGAACCACATTCACCCGGTAGTACAAATCCTCCCTGAAAGCACCCTTGCGTGTCTGTTCGGTCAAATCAATGTTGGTTGCGACTATAATACGAGCATCGGTTGTTTCTGAACGGGTTGCTCCCAGAGGCTCATAAACCCTTTCCTGCAGAACACGGAGCAGCCTGACCTGGAGCGCCGGACTGATCCCGCCGATCTCATCTAAAAAAAGAGTCCCGCTCCTGGCCAGAGAGAAACGGCCGGGCTTGTCTTTATTGGCGCCTGTAAAAGCGCCGGCTTTATATCCGAACAACTCCGATTCAAGCAGAGTATCAGGCAGGGCGCTGCAATTCACGGCAACAAAAGGGCCTTGACAAACCGGGCTCAGTTCATGAATGGTCCGCGCAACCAGTTCCTTGCCCGTCCCTGTCTCGCCAAGAATCAGAACTGTGCTTGGGCTGGCCGCGATAGCGGGGAGAATCTCGAATACTTTCTGCATCAGAGTGCTTCGGCTGACAAGATCGCCGACCATATATTTTCCCTCCAGCTCACGGCGCAATGCCTCGACGTCGCTTAAGTCCCGAAATGTCTCTGCTCCACCGATTACGCTGCCTTCCGAGTTTTTAAGCACGGCCGTGGATATACTTATGGGAATACGGTTACCATCAGAGTCAATGATATATCCGGACTTGCCTATAACAGGTTTGTTCGTTTTCAGCGTCTGCTGAAGCGCGCAATCGGCCCCGCACATGCTGGAGCGGAATACTTCCGAACAACGCCGACCGATCGCCTCCCCGCGTGATACGCCGGTGATCTCCTCTGCTGCACGGTTGAATGATGTGATGTGCCAATCCATGTCCACGGTGAAAACACCATCAGATATGCTCTCAAGGATTGCCTCGGTCGGCGATAGAATAGAGGGTTTTTTGTTTTTTCTGCGGCTTTTCATTTCTGTATCATGTTGCCGTTCACTTTGTTTTAATTTTTTGATTAGTTGGATTCTTTTTCAGCCTGACTCTCACCGAGTCGGCATGAGCGCCCAACCCTTCAGTTTCTGCAAGGCGGATGATATCTTTTGCTTCTCTGAAAAAAGCATCCTTTGAATAGCTTATCAGGCTCGTTTTCTTAATAAAATTATCGACAGAAAGAGCCGATGAAAATCTTGCCGTACCCGCTGTGGGAAGCACATGGTTAGGCCCGGCAATATAATCTCCTACCGGTTCAGGAGTGTAATTTCCAAGAAAGACCGCTCCCGCATTTCTTATTTTTCCTATATATTCAAAAGGATTCTCAATCTGAAGCTCAAGATGCTCGGGAGCTATTCTGTTTGAAAGATCTATTGCAACCGAAATATCCGGAACAACCATGATGGCGCCGAATTTTGAAATGGATTTTTCCGCAATATCTTTTCGTTCCAGGTTTTGAATCAGGACTTCAACAACTCTTTTTACATTAACAGCTGTTTCCGTTGAATCGGTCAAAAGTATTGATGAGGCAAGTACGTCATGCTCCGCCTGCGAAAGGAGATCGGACGCAGCATATTCAGGAACTGCACTTTTGTCGGCAATGACTAAAATCTCACTCGGTCCTGCCGTCATATCAATTCCAACAATCCCCGATACTATTTTCTTTGCTATTGTCACATAAATATTACCCGGCCCGACGATTACATCCGTTTTCTGAATCGTCTCTGTACCGTAAGCGAGCGCTGCAATGGCCCAGGCGCTTCCGGCCTTGTATATCTCATCAATGCCAACCATCTTCGCAGCAACAAGCAGATAAGGACTTACACCACCGTCTTTTGTGGGAGGTGTGATCATAACCACACGACGTACTCCTGCAATCTTTGCAGGGATGGCCCCCATGAGTACCGATGATACAAGCGGGGTTTTGCCGCCCTTTCCGCCCGGAACGTAGACTCCCGCGGCATCAACCGGATTGACAATCTGTCCCAGAAATGTCCCGTTTCTTTCGTTACTGATCCATGACAACCTGATCTGCTGCTTATGAAAAGATTCGATCTGCCCGATGGCACGTTTCAGCGAGGTGATAAACGCCTTTTCAACCACCTTTGAAGCATAATCAACCTCCTTCCGTGTAACCTTAAGAGAATCCGAAACCATAGAAGGTGAATCGAACTTACGGATATATCCTATGAGCGCCCTGTCGCCGTTTTTTCTCACATCTTCAAGAATGCGGCTGACGCTTATATGGTCTTTACGACTGAAAGAAAATCCCCTGTTAATAATGGCGAGAAGTCTTGCTTCGGCTTCTTTGGAAGGATACTTGAAAATTTTCATATTATAAATTCCTTATCATTGATGATTTCATAAAACCGCAGAACTATTTCCTTTTTGTCAAAAATCCGTCTTATAATCAATAAAATAATTAAAAATACCGGTTGACATGCACGCCTCAATCTGCTCAACTTAGTGCCCTTTTAAAAATAATATAAAACACAAAAAACCGGAGGCGGATTATGAAGGATAACAGAATTTACAATTTTAACGCGGGGCCGGCTGCTCTGCCCTTGAGTGTTCTTGAAGAAGTCAAGGAATCTTTCCTGAATTTTGCTGGATCAGGCATGTCCATAACCGAGATAAGCCACAGGTCAAAGCTTTTTGACGAAGTTATAAACGATGCGGTTCTGCGTACAAAAAGACTTTTAAATCTCGATGACAGTTATCAGGTTCTCTTCCTTCAGGGAGGCGCAAGCCTTCAGTTTTCAATGATTCCGATGAACCTGCTCCCTGACGACAAAACAGCCGATTATGTCGATACAGGCACATGGTCCACCAAAGCGATAAAAGAAGCACAGATACTCGGCAAAAAAGTCAGGGTGGTTGCATCTTCCAAGGATAAAAATTTTTCGTATATTCCAAAAAACATACAGTTTAACAGTGATGCGGTTTATATCCACATTACGTCCAATAATACGATAAAAGGAACCCAGTGGGCTGATTTTCCTGATACAAAAGGGATTCCCCTTATTGCAGACATGTCCTCCGATATGATGAGCAGGCCCTTTGATACGAAACCGTTCGGCCTTATATATGCGGGAGCTCAGAAAAACATAGGCCCGGCCGGAGTATGCATGGTGATAATCCGTGAAGATTTGCTTAAGATGGTGCCGGATAATCTTCCATCGATGCTGAAATATACAACCTTTTCTTCATCCAATTCACTCTACAATACTCCGCCCTGTTTTTCGATATATGTTATCCAGCTTGTCCTGAAATGGCTGGAAGAGACTATAGGCGGTCTTGATAAAATTGAAGAGATCAATAAGGAAAAAGCCAGGCTTTTATATGAAACTTTCGATACGGGCTCATTTTATAAAGGAACCGCCGAAAAAGAGAGCCGCTCTCTGATGAATGTGACCTTCCGGCTCCCGAATGAAGAGCTTGAGGGAAAGTTTATCCAGGAAGCGGCCAAAAACGGGTTCGGTGGATTAAAAGGACATCGTTCCGTCGGTGGTTGCCGCGCATCTATTTATAATGCGACAACCCTGGATGCTATAAAAACCCTTACCGGGTTCATGAAGGAGTTTGAAAAGAAAAACGGTTAAAACCAACTTTGGTTTCTGGTTCCTGGTCTCTGGTTTCTGGTTTATTATTCGAACTTCGGGCTTTGAATTTGTTTTCTAATACTCATTATCCCTGATTCCCGTTGTTCCATTTTCTTTCGACCAGAAACCGTTTTTCCGCTTTGTGCCTTTGCCCCTCGAATCCTTGAACCCTTCTTTTCACTTTTCACTATTCACCATTCACTGTTCACTTTTTTCTACTAAAAATTAAATTCCGCGACAATAGGTGTGTGATCCGACGGCCTTTCCGAAAGCCGGGGGGCCTTATCTATCCGTGCGGAAACAGACTTTCCGGCAAGACTTCTTGTTGCGTATATATGATCAAGTCTCCAGCCGAGACCTCTTTTTACCGAATTCGGAATCCGGTAATCCCAGAAAGTATACTCCCTTTCATCAGGTCTGTGTATTCTATATACATCGGCAAACCCCCAATTTATGACATTCGACAGGGCTTTATGCTCCAGCGGATGATAACCGACACTTCCTGCTAATTTCACAGGGTCATAAACATCAATAGGCTCCGGAGCGACATTAAAATCACCCAACCATATCAGCCTCATACCAGGTGTAAAATTATTTTCAAAATATTTGAGCAGACGACCGAACCAGGCAAGCTTATAAGTGAATTGCTCGGAACCCGGTTCTCTTCCCTGGGGTATGTAAGTGTTGACAACAACAATATCTTTAAAATATGCCGAGGCAATCCTCGGTTTTTCTGATTCATCATCATCGCCGAATCCGAATTCGGTCTTTGCAGGAATCTCTCTGCTTATGACTGCAACACCGTTATAACTTTTCTGGCCTTTATAAGCGCAATGATATCCTTTTCCCTCAAAAGCATTATCAGGGAATTCGTCATCCTGCACTTTTGTTTCCTGCATGCAGAGTATATCCGGAGATTCCCTTTCAATCCAGTTAAGTATCACAGGCATTCTTGCCCTGATCCCATTTACGTTAAAACTTGCGATCTTCAATGTCCTGCCTTCTTTTCGGTAAGTTTGATATTGATTAGGAACAAAAAATCCGTGGAATCCGTGCAGCCCAAAATACCGCCGCTCATACAACGAACATCATACTTCGAAATTCGATGTACGATATTCTAATGAATCGCTCCAATTGGAACATTATTCTGAAAATTGCTATATTCTAAAAAAGATACACCAAACAGTATTGCCATTCAAGTTGGAAATTACCCTTCGCCGGGGTACCGTTAAATCAATGTCGATTTTTTTTAGGCGTTTATCACCTGTCGGCTATTTCCCGGATGAAGATTCTGAGCCGAACCCGTAAAAATCATCAGGTAAACCCTTCAGAGCATAAGATGCCCGGTTAGGCTTGACATAAAAGCCGATTAATGCAATTTATGCGGCAACCTGTTTGTGACGGGTTTGCTTAAAACAATCAAATTCTTATTCAATAGTCTTTCGGAAAACATAATGGCTGAAAAAACCAAAACCGGCCGGCGGCCAGCTAAAAAGGCCCGTGCCGACATTTTTAAAGACATCGGGCGCCTGGCTGACCGTTTCCAGGATGCCATTTACCACTATGATCTGGAATCACGGAATTTCCTCTTCTTCAACAAGGCCTTCAGAGAGATTTTCCGCCTGCCCGTTAAGACTGGACGCAGTATTTCCAACGATAAGGTGATGCCGAGTATTCACCCGGATGACCGCGACATCATGCTTAATGCCATTGGTAAATCGATTAAGGCCGGTCTGAGCAAGGGTGAGGTGCAGTACCGCGTGGCCTATTCAGATGGCACAATTCGCTGGCTCCAGGATCGCTGGATTGTCCTGCGTGATCGCAAAAACGGCCGGCCCCTGTCTCTTGAAGGATTCATCCGTGACAACACCGAAATGCAGATCGCCGATACACAACTGATCCACAGCCGGCAAAAGGCTCTGATCGGCAGCTACATAGTCCAGGATGGAAAGTTCCGGTATGTCAACCCCGAGTTTGTCCGCATAACAGGCTTCAGTGAAAATGAACTGATGGGTTCCGATCCTATGAACCTTGTACACGAAGATTATCGCGACTACGTGCGCCAAAATGCGGTATCTATGCTCAAGGGCTTCAGCGAAACGCCATATGTGTTTTGCGTGAGGGACAAGAACGGACAGACCCACTGGGTGCTTGAAACCGTAACATCGGTGTCCCATGAGGGCCGGCGTGCGTCTCTGGCCTATTTCATGGATATTTCCGAACTTCGTCGAATGCAGGGCAACCTGTCGGCCCTGGGCCTTATGATCGGAACCATTTCCCACAGTCTCAAGGGCTGTCTGACCGGTCTGGATGCCAGTCTTTATCTCATCGAAACCGGCTTTTACCGCAACAAGCCGGCCCGCATAGAAGAGGGTATAGATGTTACCAAGCTTATGATTGACCGGATCCGCAAGCTCATACTGGACATTCTCTACTACTCAAAAGAGAGGGAGTTAAAACCGGAGACCCTTGATGTGTGGCGATTTGCCAGGGATCTGGCAGAATCGATGCAGTCACGGATCCGGGCTGCCAACATCACTTTTGAAACCGATTTTTCAAAAAATATCGGAAAATTCCGTATTGATGGCAATATCCTGCGACCGGCCCTGATCAACATCCTGGAAAATGCCATGGAGGCGTGCATAGAAGACCATCGTCCTCTGTCCCACCTTATCCGGTTTTGCGCTTACGGTGACGACGATCAGGTCGTCTTAGAGATTTCAGATAACGGTCCGGGCATGGATGATGACCAGATGCACCGGATCTTTCAGCTTTTCTACTCATCCAAGGGCACCAAGGGTACCGGAATAGGACTTTTTGTAACCCGCAAGGTAATTCGCCAGCACGGTGGAGACGTTACAGTGGAATCCAAGCCGGGGCATGGCGCCCGCTTTGTTATCACCCTGCCCCGCCAGTTGGCCGCCGCGTCAGATATTCCTGGAAAGATCTCCCGTAACGGACTTACACAGGAATTATCTTAAAGAGGAAAATGATATGAAAATACTTATAACCGGATCTGAAGGTCAACTCGGATGGGAGCTTTTAAGACAGGCCGCTTTTTTTAATATTGAAGCTGTAGGACTCGATCTTCCCTTTCTTGATATAACGGATGAACCCGGCATAATCAAAGTAGTTAATGAACACAAACCGGATATTCTTATCAATGCCGCTGCTTATACAAATGTCGACAAGGCTGAAACAGATGAAAAGACCTGTTTTGCAGTAAACGTAAACGGCCCCGAAAATCTGGCTTCAGCATGCAGAAATGCTGAAATCCCAATGATTCATATTTCAACCGATTATGTTTTCGATGGCACAAATAAAATTCCGTATACTGAAAATGATCCGGTTGCGCCCGCCAGTGTTTACGGAAGAAGCAAAGTAGAAGGCGAAAATGGCGTCAGAAATATTTTAGAAAAGCACGTAATATTAAGAACTTCATGGCTTTACGGCTTTCACGGACACAATTTTGTAAAAACCATTTTAAGACTTGGCATGGAAAAAGAAGTTATAGGAGTTGTTTCTGATCAGTTCGGCTCACCGACATCCGCAGCTGACCTTGCCGAAACTATCCTGATAATCTCAAACCGGTTTCTCAAAGGGAACGAAACAGCGTACGGAACTTATAACTACTGCGGTGAAGGTATAACTTCATGGCATGGATTTGCTGAAAAGATAATCGAAACAGCAAAATTATATTCCCCCGTAATAACAAAATTTGTAAAGCCTCTGACTACAGATGAGTATCCCACTAAAGCCAAAAGACCAGCTTTCTCGGCTCTTGATTGCAGACTGATTCAACAGAAGTTCGGGATAACCCCAAAACCCTGGCAGAAAAGCCTTGAGGCCGTGATAGGGAAAATTTATTCGTGCAAAGATTGAACAGAAAAATTGAGCTTCTTGCGCCTGCGGGAAATCCGGAAAAACTTGAAATCGCAATACACTACGGCGCCGATGCGGTTTATCTTGCCGGGAAAGATTATTCCTTAAGAAACTTATCGGAAAACTTCACACTCGAAGAGCTCAAAAGGGCTGTCCTGTTTGCGCGGAAATCAGGAGTGAAAGTTTATGTTGCATGCAATATATTTTCAAGAAACAGCGAACAGGAGGCCATTTCAGATTATTTAAAGAGTCTTGCCGAAATCTCGCCGGATGCCGTTATTATCGCAGACCCCGGAATATTGCTGGAAGCTTGCAAAGTGATGCCTGATATGCCGATTCATCTCAGCACACAGGCAAATACCACGAACTGTAAAGCAGCCCTTTTCTGGAAAAATCAGGGAGTTTCGAGGATCAATGCGGCAAGAGAGCTTTCATTACAAGAGATTAAAGAGATTGCCCTGCTTGGCAATGTTGAGGTAGAAGTATTTGTCCATGGAGCAATGTGTATCTCATACTCAGGGCGCTGTCTTTTAAGCAATTTCATGGAAAACCGCGACAGCAATAGGGGTGAATGCTGCCAGCCATGCAGGTTCAGGTATTCGGTAGTTGAAGAAACAAGACCTGGTCTATACATGCCGGTTGTTGAAGACAACCGGGGAGCTTATATCTTTAACTCAAAAGATCTCTGCATGATAAGATACATTCCGGAAATGATAAATGCGGGCGTCTTTTCGCTGAAAATCGAAGGGCGCATGAAGGGAATAAACTATGTCGCTTCGGCTGTCAAAGTTTACAGGGAGGCTATAGACTCATACTATGAATCGCCCGCCGGATATTCGGTAAAAGACGAATGGATTGAAGAACTTGCAAGGATAAGTAACAGGGGTTATTGCACGGGATTCTATTTCGGGAATACTAATGAAACCATTCCGAATTACATGGATGTTAAACCTCCTACGGGAAGAACATTTATTGGGAAAGTGACCGGTGTAGAGAACGGGAACATCGCAGCTCTTGTTGTCCGGAACAAGTTTTTTTTGAATGATCAGGTTGATATTCTCGGGAAAAAGGGACCGGTTAAGAAGGATATCATAAAACGTATTCTGGACACAGAAGGCAATGAATTAACTGTAGCAAGATCGGGGAGCACGGTGAAGGTGCTCCTTGAAAACCAATGTTCGGTAAACGACCTTTTGAGAAAAATTGACGAATGACGGTTTGGTAAAAAGTAAGGAGCTCACACCAAGCCACAAAGATCACAAAGTTAACATATTAATGTTAAATGAATTTCTCTTCGTGCCCTTAGCGCATTTGTGAGAAAATAGAGTTTTTGCGAGTCCATAAAGAATGAGGCGTAATAAATGAAAGGTTATGTTCAGGTTTATACCGGAGACGGCAAAGGTAAAACAACCGCTGCAATCGGACTCTCAGTAAGAGCCGCCGGAGCAGGACTGAAAGTTTATATAGCCCAGTTCATTAAGATGGGAGATTACAGCGAAATAAAGGCTCTCAAAAAATTCTCAGGTTTAATTACAGTCGAACAGTTCGGTCTCGGGAGGTTCATAAAGGGAAAACCTTCCAAAGAAGATATTGATGCGGCAAGGGCTGGAATTAAAAAGGTAAAGTCTCTGATGGAGTCATCCGGTTACGACATCATAATACTTGAAGAGGCAAACGTGGCTGCAAAATGCGGTCTTATATCCGTAAACGATATACTTGATTTAATCTCGTTAAAACCGGATAACATGGAACTTGTTATAACCGGCAGGGGGGCGGCCCCGGAGGTTATCGAAAAAGCCGATCTTGTAACGGAAATGAAAGATATCAAGCACTATTTTCAAAAAGGAGTGCAGGCAAGGATCGGGATTGAAAAATAATTCATCACCAAACTTCAACCTCGATGAAACCGATTGATTCGCTTAAATAGCATTCAGTATAAATAAGATTATCTTTCTAAACAGGCAGTAATATTTATCCTTTAAGACAGAGAGGGCATCAAATGGAAGATACATCCGGAACAAA
>JAWOHP010000160.1:0-29661 GCA_046485065.1 Desulfobacterales bacterium
AAGAATCGCCACCTGGAAGATGCCCGGCAGGTCCTAATCGGCAAACGGAAAGAGCATTTGGCAATTAAGGAAGTGCTTGAACAGTTTGCCGAAAAAGTTCAGAGCGGTGACGAAGAGTCTAACTTCAGCTTCGACGAAATTATTGTAGAAATCGGAAACCCGTCTGAGATGATACTTGAAGTGGCGGAAAACCGGAATTGCGACATTATTGTTATGGGTAAAACAGGGCAGGGCCTGATAGAAGGTGTTCTGGTGGGCAGCACAGCCACACGTGTGCTTCGCCGATCTAAAAAGCCGGTACTGGTGATTTGCAGATAAAATTAAAGGATCGATTTAAAAAAATCCTCTGTTTCTGTTAAAGCACCGGGTTTAGGGGTGGACCTTACCGGAGAAGTTCCATCCTTGAAACATTCAAGAATTGTCTTTTTTGACTCCGGTATGGCAAGTAATCCGGTTTCAGCGTCAATTTCCGCATATTCGATTCCTTCTTCCGGCACCGGAAAATCTCTCACAGGTTTGTTCTCCATGGCCCGCTGCATAAAATCAAACCATATAGGACCGGCAGCCACAGCCCCTGTTTCCGATCTTCCAAGCGAAGCCAATGCATCGGAACCAACCCATACCCCTGTTATATATTCAGGTGTATAACCAATGAACCATGCGTCATATGTATCGTTGGTTGTACCTGTTTTCCCGGCAACAGGTCTGTTAAGCGCAAGCATGCGCTGGCCGGTTCCGTATTTAACAACACTTTCAAGAAGGCTGGTCATTATATAGGCTGTATTTTTTTCAATTACCTGTTCGATTGAAGCTTGTGCCTCTTCAAGAATATTTCCTTTCCTGTCAACAACCTTGCTTATAAATACAGGTTGAATCAGCTCGCCCTGGTTTGCAAAAACGGAATATGCACCGACAAGCTCAAGCAGTGATACTCCGGAAGAGCCAAGAGCCAGCGACAGATTCTTTCCTAAATTAGAGTTAATGCCGAGCTTTCTTGCATAATCTATTACATAATCAACCCCGATATCTCTTAAAATCTTGATCGTCACAATGTTGCGTGAATGTGCCAGAGCGTCACGGAGAAGCGTGGGACCGTAAAAAGTATCCTTGTAATTCTTGGGTTTCCATGGATGATCGGTACCTGAATCTTCAAAAACAATCGGAGAGTCAATAATTACGCTTGACGGAGTATATCCTTTATCGAGGGCTGCCGCATAAATTATCGGTTTGAAAGCCGAACCGGGCTGCCGTTTTGACTGGATTGCTCTGTTGAACTGGTTTTTTGTAAAATCACGCCCTCCCACCATCGCTTTTACATAACCGGTTCCGGCTTCTATGCACAGGAGCGCCGATTCAACTTCCGGCTCCTGGTCAAGGGATAAAGTCCAAATCTCTTTATGTTTTTTATCTTTGATTCTGCTCATTATCTTAACAAGAACCAGATCCCCAACTCTGAAGGTTTCGCCCGGACGCTTTATCAGCTGCGCGTTATGATCTCCATCCGGATCCGCCTTCCGTGCCCACTCCATGCCTTCAGCATTTATTATTCCATACGCATTCCCAATACGGACCATAACAGTATCGGCTTTGTCATTTACTGATGTTACGATACCGTTTACCGACATTTCTTCTTTCAAGGGCTTTTCACCCAGTTTTGCTGCAATCTCATTTGAAACAGATTCTATTTCACCAGGCTGAAGGTGTTTTATAGGACCTCTGTATCCCTGGCGTCTGTCAAGTTCATACAAACCCTTTTCCAATGCCTTATGGGCTGATATCTGCAAGTCATAATTTGCAGTCGTATAGATTTTAAGCCCACCATATAGGAGATCCGGTCCATATTTTTGTTCTATATAACGCCTTACATGTTCAGAGAAATGAGGCGCTACTTCCATAAACAGATTCTGTTTGGGTGTAAGTTCAATCTTTGCATTTGCCGCTTCATCATGCTGAGCTTTTGTTATGTATTTTTCTTCCAGCATCCGGTTTAAAACGTATATCTGGCGTTGCCTGGCTTTTTCAATATTTTTAAAGGGAGAATATCTGGTTGGAGCCTGAGGTAATCCGGCAAGAATGGCACACTCGGAAAGGGTCAAATCACCGACAGATTTTCCGAAGTATTTCAATGAAGCTGCTTCAACTCCATAAGCACCGTGGCCGAGATAAATCTGGTTTAAATATAAAAAAAGTATTTCATCTTTAGTAAAAGCTTTATCTATTTTATAAGCAAGTATTGCTTCCCTAAATTTTCTTCTGAAACTTTTTTCAGGTGTCAGAAGAAAAGATTTGGTAACCTGCTGTGTAATGGTGCTTCCTCCCTGGACAATTGCACCTGCCTCGACATTTTTAATAACGGCCCTGATTATACTCAGAATATCTATACCTTTATGCTTGTAAAATCTTGAATCCTCGGCGGAAAGGAAGGCATCTCTAAGCATTGGAGGGATTTTAGACAGGGGAACTATCTTTCTGTATTCTTTATAAAATTCAGCGATTACTCTGTTGTCGTCCGAATAAACAGTTGTAACTATTGGCGGATTGTAATCGGAAAGAGATGATATCTTTGGTATTTCCCATGTAAGATGCATATAAACACCAAGCATTATGAGAAATATCAACAGGACCGAAAACAGGGTCGCCCAGGCAGCCCATCTGGATATTTTACCCCTGTCGCGACTGGCACGGGTTTTCAAAATCTTTGAAACCTGTTTTCTTTTTGACGTCATTTTAAAAAACTCCATAAACCACAATCATAAATAATTCTATTGATACCGCAAGATAAAGACCTAATCCATATAACTATCAAACAATCAGCTTTTAATCAAGTTCATGATTTTTGACAGGTTTGTAAAAAAAATCAAAATTCGGACGGCAAAGTAAAAAGCTCATTATGCAAGGCGCGCGAATCTTGAGGAATGAAGCGTACATATTAGTACGCTGCAATGACGAAAGATGAAGCGCAACACAGCAGAATGACTTTTTATAAAGCTGTCCAAAAAAGAATTTGACTTAAACAGATTTAATGTATAAATTCAAGAAGTTTAAATATTAAAAGGTGTATCAAAATGATTAATCTTAACTTTAATAAAATACAAGGTCTTGTTCCTGCAATTGCTCAGGATTATGAAACAGGCGAAGTCTTAATGCTTGCTTTTATGAATCAGGATGCATGGGAAGCAACAATTGCCACCGGCAAAGCGACATACTTCAGCAGGAGCAGACAAAAACTCTGGGTTAAAGGTGAAACTTCGGGTAATTTCCAGCTAGTGAAAGAAATACTGGTTGATTGTGATGAAGATACGGTTCTTCTAAAAATTGAACAAAAAGGCGGCGCAGCCTGCCATACGGGCCATCAAAGCTGTTTTTACAGAAAGATTGAAAATGATGGTTCAGTTAAAAATATTGGAAAGCTGATATTCGATCCGATGGAGGTATATAGTAAATGAGTGATAAATTAAAACTGGGCATTCCGAAGGGAAGCCTTGAAAGCGCGACCATTTCTCTTTTTAAACGCTCAGGGTGGACAATAAATGTGAACGGAAGAAGTTATTTCCCCGAAATAAACGATGATGATGTTGAGTGTGCAATCTGCAGAGCACAGGAAATGTCAAGATATGTCGAGAACGGGACTCTCGACGCAGGGCTTACAGGAAAAGACTGGATAGCGGAAAACAGATCCGATGTTCATGTCGTTTCAGATCTTGTATATTCAAAAGTCAGTGCAAGGCCTGCAAGATGGGTTCTTGCTGTAGCCTATGATTCTCCTGTTAAAAAACTCGAGGATCTCGAAGGGAAAAAGATTACAACCGAACTTGTTGAGTATACAAAAAGATATTTTAAAGAGCGTAATATTAATGTATCGGTTGAGTTTTCCTGGGGGGCAACGGAGGCGAAAGTTGTTTCCGGACTGGCCGATGCAATTGTGGAGGTTACAGAAACAGGAAGTACCATTAAAGCTCACGGTCTTCGTATTATTCATGAGCTTATGCAGACTAATACCCGGCTTATAGCTAACCACGAAGCATGGAAAAACAGTAAAAAACGAAATAAAATAGAGCAGATCGCCCTGCTTCTTAAAGGGGCGCTCCTTGCTGAAAAGCTTGTCGGGCTTAAAATGAATGTCCCGGAAACAAGCCTCGAAAAAATTGTATCGCTCCTTCCGAGTTTGAATGCCCCAACAGTTTCACCTCTTTACCAGTCAAATTGGTATTCTGTTGAGACAGTGGCCGGTTCGGATATTATTCGTGATCTTATTCCGGAGCTTCTGAAGAATGGAGCGGAGGGAATAATTGAGTATCCTCTAAACAAGGTCGTATAAAAATGATATCAAAGCGTACCGAAGATATAACCTCTTTTATAGCCATGGATGTTCTAGAGAAGGCTCATGAAATGGAGCGAAGAGGAATTGACGTAATCCATCTGGCGGTAGGGGAGCCGGATTTTGATACTCCGGAGTGCATTAAAGATGCGGTTTGCAAAGCTCTCCGTGACGGGCACACCCATTATACGCACAGCCTTGGATTGATTGAACTCAGGGAAGCCATATGCAGGCATTATTATGATACATACAAGGTGTCGGTAAACCCGGATCAGGTAGTAATAAGTTCCGGCACGTCTCCTGCTATGCTAAGCCTCTTTTCCGTGCTGCTTGATATCGGAGATCAGGTTATAATTTCTGATCCGCATTATGCCTGTTACCCGAATTTTATCAGATTTGTTCAGGGCGAACCGGTAGCAGTTCCGGTGTATGAAGAAGACGGATTCCAGTACAGGCCATCCGCCATCAAAGAGAAGATTACGGACAGGACAAAAGCCATATTTATAAACTCTCCTTCAAATCCTACAGGAAATCTGTTGTCTGAAAGCCGCATGAAGTCTGTGGCAGAATTATCTCCTTACATTATTTCAGACGAGATATATCATGGTCTCGTATATGAAGGGAAAGAGCACTCAATTCTGGAGTTTACGGAAAATGCTTTCGTATTAAACGGCTTTTCAAAACTATACGCAATGACGGGCCTTCGGCTCGGGTACCTAATAGCCCCTGAAAAATTCATCAGGCCCATTCAGAAGATACAGCAGAATTTCTTTATTTCTGCGAATTCAATAATACAGAAAGCCGGTATAGCAGCCTTAAATGAAGCCGGAGAAGATATTCTCAGAATGAAAAACACATATAATGAGCGAAGAATTTATATGATAGCCCGCCTTAAGGAGCTTGGTTTCGGAATCACTGTTGAACCGACCGGAGCATTTTATGTATTTGCCAACGTAAAGCATATTTCAAATGATTCATACAGGCTTGCCTTTGACATTCTTGAGAAAGCCCACGTGGGAGTTACACCTGGAATTGATTTCGGGGCAAACGGTGAAGGGTACCTGAGATTTTCATACGCAAATTCAATTGAGAATATATCAGAGGGCATAAGAAGGCTTGAGTCTTATCTTGCCGATTGGAAGAAATGATTATTAAATCAGCCGAATTTGTGACAAGCGCTGTCAAACCCTCCCAGTATCCGGAGGAATCTCTTCCGGAAATAGCTTTTGCGGGGCGTTCCAATGTCGGAAAATCTTCTCTTATAAACGCGATTTTGAATCGCAGACATCTAGTCAAAACAAGTTCAACACCCGGCCGGACTCAGCTTCTCAATTTTTTCCGTATAAATGATGAACTGGTCTTTGTTGATATTCCCGGATACGGTTATGCCAAAGCTCCTGTATCGGTCAGAAAAGGGTGGGGTGCCATGATAGAGACATATCTTGCAACAAGGGAAACCTTAAAAGGTGTGGTTCTTATAATGGATATCCGCAGGATTCCCGGGCCTGAAGATATAGCTGTGACAGATTGGCTCAATCATTATAAAATTCCTTTCATACGGGTACTGACAAAAGCCGATAAGCTGTCAAAGGCACAGCAGACCAAGCAGCAGATAATTATTGCAAAAACCGTTTTTGCCGAAAAAGATGATCTGATCCTTTTTTCTGCCAAATCGAAAGCCGGTAAAAAGTCTGTCTGGGATGGCATAGAAAAACTGGTTCAAAAAGCAATTTGATGGGAAATATAAAGGACAGCAATAAAGAATTTAAATCAGGTTATATTGCTATAGCCGGTGCTCCGAATGTCGGGAAATCAACACTCTTAAACAAGATGCTCGGCTTCAAAATTTCCATTACCTCCAGAAAGCCCCAGACAACAAGAAACAGAATCCTTGGAGTGGTTCACAGGCCTTCATCGCAGCTTGTCTTCATAGATACCCCCGGCATACACAAAGCAAAAAGCACCCTGAATTTGAGAATAGTGGATACGGCTATTTCAATTATGGGAGATGTCGATACTATTCTGCTGCTTGAAGATTCGACAAACACTGCCGCTGACCCGGATAAAATACTGATTAAGAATCTGGAAAAGATAAAAAAACCTGTTGTTCTCGCACTGAACAAAATTGATCTTGTTGATAAATCAAAATTACCCGGCGCCATAATCGAATGGAGTTCGGTTTATAACTTTGAATCCATTGTGCCTGTTTCGGCAAAAAGAGGTGATGGGATAGAGAATCTTTTTCGTGTGCTGGAAAAACATCTCCCGACCGGCCCTCCCTTTTTTCCGGAAGATACTCTTACCGATCTTCCGGAACGCTTTATAGCGGCAGAGATGATCCGGGAAAGGGTGTTCCGGCTGACAGGCCAGGAGATACCATATTCTGTTGCAGTGACTATAGATTCCTTTTCGGAAAAGAAAAACAAAGGCATTATCAGAATCGGCGCCACTATTCATGTTGAACGTGACTCTCAGAAAGGAATTGTAATCGGGAAAAAAGGGATTAAGCTGAAACAGATTGGTGAAGAGGCGAGGAAGGAAATTGAACAGCTGACAGGCTCAAGAGTTTTTCTGGAACTGTTTGTGAGGGTCGATAAAGACTGGAGCAGAAAGGACAGGACTTTAAGACAGTTTGGATACTGATGATTCTTTCATTTCATCCCTGTTTTACGGGAGATAAAAACAAAATATGCGCGGGTCGAAAACCGGACTCTGCCGAACTTGAGGCGATAAAAAATGCCGATGCGGTAATTCTGCCTCAGGGTTGCAGCGAAGATTTGTATTACATGGCAAGGGAAAACTGCGAAAATGTTTTTCCCGATTATGATGCAAGGTTCAAATATCCCGGGAAGACCGGCCAGATTCTATTATTTCAGAAAACAGAAACCGTCCATCCCGCAACAAGAATATTCGTTTCAGTATCTTCGTTATATTATGAAGATGGGAATATTATTAAAGAAAACATTCCGTTTGCATATCCCTTTGTTTTAAAACTGGACTGGGGGGGAGAAGGCGAAACAGTATATCTGATAAAGACCAAAGCAGGATTGAAAAAGGCATTTAATAAAGCGGGAGAATTTGAAAGGACAGGGCAAAAAGGCTTTATGCTGCAGGAATATATTGAGTCGGGTAACAGATCTCTGAGAGTTGCCGTAATCGGACAAAAATTAATATCATACTGGCGGGTTCAGAAAGAACCTAGTCTTTTCTGCACCGGATTATCGAAAGGGGCGGTCACAGATTATAATTCAGATCCTGCGCTTGTCAGGGTTGTCGAAGAGAGGGTAAGAACTTTTTGCGGAAAAACAGGAATAAATCTTGCCGGTTTCGATCTTCTTTTTTCATCGGAGAAAGATGATAATGAACCGCTCTTTCTTGAGATAAACTATTTTTTTGGAAGAAAAGGGCTCGGTGGTTCCGAAAAATTCTACAAGATTTTAAATGGTGAAATTAAAAAATGGCTGAAAAGCTTGGATCTGAACGCTCGCGTTAAAAAGCAAAGAGGTTAAAATATTTCATGGAACCTTACGCCTATAACCTTGAAGAAGAAGACATTAAAAGGGAACGCAGGAAAGCAAGAGAACTGAGAGTCTCAGAATCTTGGAAACGGAAGCTTGCAAAAGGTATATGCTTCTATTGCGGCCGGTCTTTTCCCGCAAAAGAGCTGACGATGGATCATATAGTGCCGATAGCTCGGGGAGGAAAAAGCACGAAAGGAAACATTGTGACGGCCTGTAAAGAGTGCAATAATGCAAAAAAACAGCTTCTTCCCATTGAGTGGGAAAACTATCTGTGCAGATTGAAACAGGAATAAACAAGGGGTGTTACTCATGAAGCCTTCCGGCTATGCAGACCCAGCCGTCGGAAGTTTCCGCATCAATAATTTCGAATCCTTTCGAAATCATTTTTTCTTCAACCCTGCTTATGTTTTTTTCTGTGATGCCGGAGCAGATAAGAATGCCGTTTTTTGTTATGTTTTTCGAAACGTTTTCAAGCAGGTTTAATATAACCTCGGAAAGAATGTTTGCAGCCACAACATCAAATCGCCCGTTTATACCTTCCACAAGACTTGTAATTTTTACGTCGAAACTATTTACATCTATCTTGTTTAAAAGCAGATTTTCTTTCGCGATTCCAGCAGCAACCTCATCCGAATCTGTTCCCAGAAGGCGCACGGCGCCGAGTTTTGCCGCTGTTATCATGAGGATTCCTGAGCCTGTTCCTATATCAAGAAAAGAGTTTCCAGGTTTTAAATACTTTTCAATCATGCCCATGCAGAGAGCAGATGTCGGGTGGGCTCCTGTTCCGAAGGCCATTCCGGGATCTATTTCGAGGATTATATCGTTTTCTCCTGGCTCATATTCCCTCCAGGTAGGCTTTACGATTAGATTTCTGCCGATTTTTACCGGCCAGAAAAAAGCCTTCCATGATTCGGCCCAGTCTTTTTCATCTATTTCGCTGTATTTAATATTCCAGGAGATACCCGATCTGCTTTGAAGCTTTTTCAGCTTTTCCTCAAGTGCCCTGCATTTACTCGAGAGGTTAGAATTTGACTGAAAATATCCTGTGACTGAATTATTTACCGGTTTTTGAACCGCTCCATCACCCCAGCCTTCGGCAGGATCGGCTTCAGGATCCTCTATAACAACACCCTGAAGCCCAAATTGGTCAAATACATCTGCAATCAGGTCGGCTGCAATCTGTTTGTCGCTGTAATCAAAAATTACTTTGGCTTCAGTCCATTTCATGTTTTTCCGCCGGATCACGCTCCCATACCCAACATTTTCAATTAATTAAGAAGATTAAATTTTTCCTTCGGAGGATTGAAGTAGCCATGTTTTAAATCCGAAAAATCTTTTCTTATCAGGCAAAGCATTTCATTTATCCCAACCGGCGCACTCATTGAAGTAACTCCTGACATTACCTTCCAGTATCTCAAAGGATCAATATTAAGATTCCGCCACTGTATGAAATCTACAGGATGTTCTTTTAAGAAAGCAAAAAGAGCATTCACTTCTTCCGGCGAATCTGTAAAGCCGGGACAGTTGAGGTAATTTATTGAAACGAAAACATTTCTGCCAAGAGCCACATCGATACTTTTTAAGACATCTGAAAAAACATATCCTTTAGGGCGGAAATAAACATCATAACATTTCTTTCTTACACTGTTTATGCTGATCCTGATGCTGTCAAGCCCGGCATCAAAAAGCCTTCCCATTGTTTCAGGGAGGCTTCCGTTTGTATTCATGTTTATTGTTCCGCGGTCTGTTTTTGAACGGATCAGTTTTATTGCCGGTTCAATCACATGAGCTGCCAGTAAGGGGTCGCCTTCGCATCCCTGCCCGAAACTTACAATGCTTCTTTTAACTTTCCTGATATGCGCAAGCGCAATTTCTGCAATCTCATCGGGAGACGGGGTGAAAGAGATTCTGTCCTGGCTGTTTTTTATTCCGGTTTCTTTCTGGAGCGAT
This sequence comes from Desulfobacterales bacterium, assembly GCA_046485065.1. Classification (GTDB taxonomy): domain Bacteria; phylum Desulfobacterota; class Desulfobacteria; order Desulfobacterales; family RPRI01; genus RPRI01. The sequence continues at coordinate 9,790 of JAWOHP010000160.1, forward strand.
ATGCAGCCGATGCATCTCGCGTTGCAGTTTTCAGAAGTAGGAAGCGGGGCTTCGAAACGCCCCAAGAAGAAGTTTTTAGCTGCGGGACAGCCGTATTTCAGAGCGCAATTTTCAAGATGGGCACGCAGCCTGTTTTGCGGCATCTTTTTTTGCATTGTCCGGACGCCCGAGATAATTTTTTCACGCGGCATCAGCCTTAGGTCCTGCCTCTTTTCCCTGTCAACAAGGATAACGGCTGTTCTGAAACTACCTTTGTGCAATCCTATTGCTCCATATGAAAATAGAGGAAGCTGTCTTGCAGCCTGCCTCTCCAAGTAAGCGCTCACCTGGGAAATAACGTATCCGGGTGAATTGAATGCCGCAACAGGGAAAACGGGTTCCCCAGGTAAATATGGGTTTTCTTTTAATGTTTCCGGCCTGTTTGTTTCCAGGTTAAATACAACAGGGTATCTGTCAGGAAGAAACATGAACTCTCCTCCATAGGGCATATCCATTGTGTTGACGGTCGAAAGAGGCGTAAAAGAAGATCCTGCCATTCCGGTGGCGGCATACCCTTCAAGCTCCAATATTTTGCCGTCTTTATCGGCAACAACAGCCTTAATTAGTCTATCTTTTTTCATTTTCCTCTTATCCATTTCATGAGAATGTTTTTGTACTTATATTATCACGGAACTCGCCTCATTTTATCAATAAGAGCCAATTGTAAAAGTCGTCATTCCCGTGCAAACGGGAATCTAGGAATTTTTACAATATATTGAAAAGACTGGATAGCGCCAGTGCTTCACTACGTGTCCCGCTTTCGTGGAAATGACAAATTCTTCTCTTTTAAGGACTTTTGCAATTGGCTCAATAAGTTTGATTTTATGGTCTGATACTTATTTCTTATTGATTTACGCTTTAACAGTCAATATCTTTAACATAATAAACCGAAACAACGATTAACAGATACCCCGATATAGAAAACAGAGGATAACAAATATGGTACCGGATTCAGTGATAATTATGGCAAACATGTGTCAGATTGCCACAACATTTATTTCCCTGTCGGCGTATCTGCCTCAGTGGATCAAGCTTATTCAGACAAGGTCAAGCAGAGACATATCCCTTCGTTCCTGGTGCCTGTGGTTCTTTTCCGCATCCTTTGCCCTCTTTTACGCAATAGTCCAGTTTCTTCTAAACGGCAGGGGATGGCCGCTCATCATATCAGCATTCGCTTCACTGGGCTCCATACTGTTAACCGTTTCACTTATTGTGAAATTCAGGCCGCGAAAAGTATAAACGGCAGGGAAAAGAGATGAAGGAGCTTTCAACTGCAAATAAGAGCCGGGTATTGGATCTCAAGGCAATAATACTTCTGACAGTGCTTTGCGCAAGCTGGGGGTTGCAGCAGGTAACCATCAAAATAGCCAATCAGGGAATTTCTCCGATACTGCAATCGGGTATCAGGTCTATAGGCGCTGCAATACTGGTCTGGATCTGGATGGTGGCACACAGGGAACCCCTGTTTAAGAAAGACAAAACACTATGGTGGGGAATAGGAGCAGGTCTTCTATTTTCAGGAGAATTTATTCTTATCTACTGGGGACTCGTTTTTACAAACGCATCACGAGCCGTCATTTTTCTGTATATGTCGCCCTTTGTTGTTGCGCTTGGTTCAAAACTTTTTATTCCCGGCGAGCATTTAAGAAAATTACAGGTGATTGGCCTGTGCTGTGCTTTTACCGGAATTGTCATAGCATTCAAAGAGTCATTAGGCTTCCCGACATATAAAATGCTGATCGGTGATTGTATGCTGGCGATCGCTGCTGTTTTATGGGGAGCCGTTACCGTCATGGTTAAGGCAGGCCCTCTTGCAAAAATTGCGCACGGTAAAACACTGCTTTATCAGCTCAGCATTTCCGCAGCAGTGCTTCCGGCAGCATCAATAGCCATGGATGAACAGGGTGTCAAGGTTATGACTCCGCTTATTGCTTTTTGCCTTGCTTATCAAACTATCTGGGTTGCATTCATTACTTATCTCGTCTGGTTCTGGCTCATACGCCATTATAATGTTTCACGTATAGCTTCGTTTACTTTTCTTACGCCGATTTTCGGCGTACTTGCGGGCGGAGTGCTGCTGAACGAGGTTATTTCAAATTCGATGCTGCTTGCCCTTGTTCTTGTTGGCACGGGTATTTATCTTGTTAACCGGTCGGATTGAAGCTCCCCGTCGCCTATAAATCTTGACATCAAGAAAATAGTTTATCAAAATGTAAAAAATTTCGTTTAATTAAATTATTATTTATCACACTCATAATCGTAATCATATTCATAAAAGGATTAGACCATGCGTTCGGATATTTTGAAGAAAAATGTCGAGACACTCCCTCACAGGGCGCTTCTCATGTCGGCCGGTGTTTGCAGGCAGGATATTGAATCCGGGAAGCCTTTTATCGGCGTGGCCAACAGTTTCAACACACTGATTCCCGGCCATATTCATCTCGATGAGCTGACCCAGGAGGTCTGCCGGGGGATTCGTGATGCCGGTGGTGTGCCCTTTCAATGGGGAGTCCCCGGCGTTTGTGACGGGATTGCCATGTTCGTAGAAATGCGTCTTAGCCTTCCCAGCCGGGAGCACATTGCTGATAACATCGAAATAATGGTGCTTTCTCACTCTCTGGACGGATGGGTCGGAGTGACCAACTGTGACAAGATCACCCCGGGAATGCTAATGGCCGCAGCCCGCCTTGATCTGCCTGCCTTGATGCTTACAGGTGGCCCCATGAAGGCCAATGTCGTGGCCGGCCAAAAGTGCCATCCAATTGCCGGTTTTGGCATGGTCGGCCGCGTCAAGGCCGGTAAAATGACAGCGGATCAGGCCGAACAGATGCTCCCTGACATGGTCTGTGGGGCCGGGGCCTGCGTGGGATTGTACACGGCCAACACAATGGCCGTTGTAACCGAAGCCCTGGGAATGTCTCTGACCCGTTGCGCCACCACAATTGCTTTAGACCCGAAAAAAAAGCAACAAGCTTACGAATCCGGCCTCCGGATCGTCGAACTGGTCAAAGCCGATATCCGGCCTCTGAGCATCATGACACGGGCCGCCTTTGAGAACGCGATCAGCGTTGACATGGCCATGGGCGGATCTACCAACACTGTCCTTCACATTCCGGCCATAGCAAGGGAGGCCGGTATTGATATCGGAGTGGATGAATTCGACCGGATTTCCAGGCAAACGCCCAATCTTTGTTCGATCATTCCGTCCGGACCTTACGAGATGGCTGATATCGATGCTGCCGGCGGCATTCCAGCTGTTTTGCAGCGCCTGCAGCCCCTTCTAATTGACAATCCGACGATTACCGGAAAGTCTGTCATGCAGGTGGCGGGAGAGGCAACAATAAATGATCCGGAAGCCATCCGAAATATGGATCGGCCATTTCATGCTGAAGGTGGTATTGCCGTACTAAAGGGCAATATCGCTTCCAGCGCCGTGGTTAAGCAGACCGCAATTGCTCCCGACATGCTCATTTGCACAGGCCCGGCCAGGGTTTTTTATACGGAACAGGCCCTTCTGGATGCCATTGCAGCCGGCAAGATAGCCGAAGGCGACGTGGTGGTGCTTCCCTTCCAGGGTCCGGCCGGAGGACCCGGCATGCCGGAAATGCTCACTCCAACAGATGCCATAAAGGGCGCCGGCTTCACCCGTGTGGCCCTGATCACCGACGGCCGCTTTTCAGGCGCCACCAGCGGGCTGAGCGTCGGCCACGTGGAAATGGAAGCTTACAACGGGGGGGCTATTGCCGCAATCCGCGACAGCGATATAATCGACATTGACGTTATGGCACGTAAAATGGACGTTCGTCTAACACCGGAGCAGATCCGCGACCGCCTGTCCGCCGTGAAAATTCCGGAACGCAAACTGCCCCGCATGCTCGCTTCTTTTCGCAAGGCTTATACAGGAATCAACTGCTATGGCAAGCAGGCCTGAGAATCTTGAACTTTTCCCCCTCATTCAGGTTCTCCCGAAAAATGAGGGGGAGTTTTTTAGATTTTTGCGATTGTTGATCTTTAAATTAATTAAGGAGAATAGCTTCAAGTTCTTTCAATCTTGAGATATGGTATTTTGCGGAGATATCTTTGTTTTTGTATGAAACAAGGGGAATCCCGGCACCCTTTGCAGCCATTTCGTCAAGCACCGAATCACCGACATAAATTGCCTGGGAAGGTTTTATTTTGAAATGTTCCACGATCTTTATGAGGGATTCCGGATGAGGCTTTGGATTTTTAACATCAAGAGCGCAGACAACTAAGTCAAAATATCCCTCAAGTCCGTGTTCCACAAGAATTCCCTGCATTGTATCGCTTCTGTTTGTGGCGATAGCGGTTTTATATTTCGGCCTGATTTTTTTAAGAATATCTCTTAAATCCGGTTCCATCTTCATTCCTTTAATGAACGGCCAGTATGACATTTTTTTACGGAACGCGTAGGCAGCTTCGAGTGTTTCAGGATCATTAAAGAGATTGCCAAGAACTTCGTTTGCTGTATGCATATGGGCATGAGTAAACTGTTCGGGCGTCATCTGCGGTTTCCCAAAATGATTCAGGATGCTGTTATAGTAATCCATGTTGGATTGGACGGAGTCAAACATTACTCCGTCGCAGTCAAAAGCAATCACCTTTATATCATTCATAATATGTTACCTAGGACAGGAATTCTGATTTCAGGATGAATCTTATTATCCGTTTTGACAATAATCAGATCAAAATATCTGCCCTTAATTTTTGACGTGCTTTTAACAGTCAAAAAATATTGGGTTGATTTAGATTCGGATTTTTTTTCAAGCTTAACACGTATGTTGTTACCATTTAATGTCGAAGTTTCAAGTATTTTAAACGGATATTTTTCTTCAGGGATTATTTCCAATGTTGCTGAAAGGTTCTTATCGGCAGTACCATTCAGGAATACCCGTTCAGGCTTAACTGTAGCAAACTTTTCAACGAACCCGTTAACAGCAAGATGAATTATCCTGTTGTTGGTGTCGTTTGTGTGAACGATCACGTTTTTCTTAAGCGATTTTCCGCCATAACCTGTAGTATTAACCTTGATTATGATCTTTCCCTCACCACCGGCGGGGAGCTGTTTCGGAAAGGAAACAGCTGTGCAGCCTCAGCCGGTTTCAATTTTTTCTATCACAAGCGGGGCTTTCCCGGTGTTCTGAATAACAAAATCATGTATAACTTCGGCTCCGTCCAAAACAGGTTCAAACTCGAAAACGTTCTTGCTGATGACGGCTTTTGCCTGATCTTCTTCAACTCCTCCGCAATAAATAACAGACACGCCAACAAGTAAAACCAGAGATAAATATGCAACTTTAAATATTTTTTTCATAAAAACTCCTTGGTTTCCATTTTTAAACGGCCCTTTTGTGCTATGATTTCTTTGAGCTTGCCCGAAATTGCCGTTTTCCGAATTTGAAATTCAACTGTGTTCAAAATTTGTTTTTCTATAGAGCAGAAAATAGAATTTTATATAAAAATGTCAAGAAATACCTTTGGTTCTTACATCATAAAATAAGGATCAACATCCACAAGCACACCGACATCCCTGTTACCTTTCTGTACGTTTTCAATTATAATAGTTCGGACAAAACGGTGAAGCTGTTTTATCTCTTTGCCCTTAAAGAGAATCTGCCATCTGAACCGACCCGCTATTTTAGGAATCGGAGCCTCTATAGGACCAAGAATATCCACCGAGTTCACATTTAATTTTTTTTTGAGTTTCACGCAAAGGTCGCCAAACGCTTTAGTATAATCACCGGTCTTATTTTTATCCTTTCCGTAAATTCTGATCTGAATCATTCTCGAAAAAGGAGGATAATTCAATTCTTTTCTAAATAAAATCTCCTTATCATAAAAAGCCCTGTAATCCTGATTTTTTGCCGATACGATACTGAAGTGTTCAGGATTATATGTCTGGAGAATTACCTTCCCGGGAGAATTCCCTCTGCCCGCCCTGCCCGAAACCTGTGCCAGAAGCTGGAATGTCCGCTCACCTGACCTGAAATCGGGAAAAGATAGCGACTGATCCGCACATATGACTCCTACAAGTGTAATATCAGGATAATCATGTCCCTTTGCCACCATCTGAGTTCCAATAAGGATGTCGATCGTTTTTTCTTTAAGGCCCTTTAATATTTTAACCGTTGAACCTTTACGGACTGTTGTGTCTGAATCCATTCTCGCAACTCTTGCCTCCGGAAAAAGGCTTTTTGCTGCGGCTTCAATCTTTTCAGTTCCAAGCCCGAAGGGCTTTATCTCGAGAGAGCCGCATTTTGTACAACTCGAATTTGTGGATTTTGTAAAGCCGCAGTAATGGCACTTATATGAATTGGCAGACTTGTGGAGGGTAAGAGAAATATCACAGTTTTTACACTTGAGCGCTTCTCCACATCTCCCGCAAACCGGAAAACCCGCAAATCCCCTCCGGTTTAAAAATAGGAGTATTTGCTCCTTTCTGGCAAGCGCTTCTTTCATTCCGCAGATTAGTTCTTCTGAAATATATCTTCTAATACCTCGAAAATCGCGGCTTTCCTTCAAATCTACTACTGAAATTTCAGGAAGATTTCTCTCTTCAACTCTTTTTGTAAGTCTTACTTCAGAAATTTTTCTTTTGGATATGTTATGGTATGACTGCACCGAAGGAGTAGCAGAACCGAGAAGAACCAGGCAATTGGCAAGCTTTGCCCTCACAACAGCAAGGTCACGCGCATTATAACGCAGTCCTCCTTCCTGCTTGTAGGATGAGTCGTGTTCTTCGTCAACAATTATAAGCCCGATATCTTTAAAAGGCGCAAATATGGCCGACCTCGCCCCTATTGCAATAGGTGTTTTCCCCCCGGCTATGCGAAGCCACTGGTCATATTTTTCACCGGCCGACAGGCCGCTGTGAAGAATTGAAATGCGTTCGCCGAAACGCGCACGGAAACAGCCTTCCATCTGTGAAATAAGAGCTATTTCAGGAACCAGAACCAGAACAGAATATCCCTCTTTTACGGCCAGAGAGGCAAGTTGCATGTAAACTTCCGTTTTGCCGCTCCCGGTTACTCCTGATAAAAGGTATGAAAAAAAGCCCTTACCCAGAAAGCCTGCTATTTCTGAAATTACACAATGTTGTTCCAAAGTAGGAGCAGGAGCTGTATCAGGGCTAATGGTCTCTCCGAATGGATTACGGTATACAGGTCTTTGGAAAATTCTGACCCGGCCCTCTTTTTCCATGGAATTGACCAACCTTGCAGCTCCCGGCACTGTCTCCCTGAGCCTTTTCACAGATACTTCACCGTGTGCTATAAGAAAATCGATAATTTTAAGTCTCGATTCTGAGATAGATGCCGGAATTTGGTCATCACCAGAAAGAGATATATAGCGCTCCGTTTTAATCCTTGTTTTTCCAGATTTTATATCTCTTCTTTTTTCAATCCACCCTTTATGTTCCATTGAATATAATAAAGCCCCGGGAACCTTATCTTTTAGTTCCGCAGAAAGTTCTTTTACGCTCTTAGGAGATTCTATAAGAAGACTGAGTACTTTTTCTTCAGATGGTGTTGGCCGTTTTTTGTCAAGAGCTTCTTTTTTTCCTTTATCCGTTATAAAAAAAATTGATACTTCGTACAGGTTCAAACCCCCGGGAAGAGCGGTTTTTATAACTTCGCCTATAGGATGCATGTAATAATCCGAAATCCATCTGAAGAAAGGAATCATCGAGGGAGGGAAGAGAGGATTATCATCAAGAATATCTAATACAGCCTTTATTTCTTTTACATCTTTATTTTCTATCTCTTCAAGGACATATCCTGTTACTTTACGCTGGCCGAAAGGTATAAGAACTCTTTTACCCTGCAGCGGCATATCCAACAGCCTTTCCGGAACCAGATATGTAAAAGTGTCCCACACCGGCAACGCCACGGCAATTTCGATATATTTTGGACTTTTTACCATTTTATTCTTTTCAATATTCATAAATGCTGTTAGAATACAACTACTTCAAATATAATTGTTCAGGATTCAGAAATCAGAAAAGTGAGAGCTTTGCATAACCTATTATTAAAAGGTCTGTCAGGGTAATGGGTTTTGGCATATCGCAAGAAATTTTTATGGTGACATAGCAACGCCCCCAGATATCCGACAGGTATTATACAGGCGGATACTGTATATGGCTTCGTGACTATTCATCCTTTGGGGCTGTCAACATCCTAATGGATGCGGATATGCCGCCGTTGACAAAGGCTGGATTGTATTCTTGCGAATGTCAAAACCCATTACCCGCAGACCTATATTCGAGAAATTCAAAGCTCTCAGAGTATGAGTACCCTTAATTCCGGATTCTTGCTCCTGGATTCTGAATAATTATGATATAACATAAAGCAACCTTAATCGAGGAAAATTTATCTGAATATGGCCAATCCTGATGCAATGGTTAACAAATTAACTTTTAACGGAAAAGTCGCGCTATGTACGGCATGTTTTTTCTGGGCAATTTCTTTCATCGCAACCAAGGTTGCGGTTGAAAGCGTTCCTCCCCTGACACTTGTAACCTTGAGGCTTCTTATCTCATCAAGCTGTTTTCTTCTCTGGTTTTTTGTCCGGGGTCAGCGGATTAAATATGAAGGCTTAACCTGGCTTGGCCAGCTCTTTTTGCTGAGTCTTTTCGGAACCGGACTTCACTATTCCACACAAACTATCGGACTCCAATATACAACCGCATCCAATGCATCCCTTTACGCTGTCACCGGCCCTATTTCAATTCTGATAATCGCTGTATTGTTCATGGGCGAAAAACTGACCTTGAAAAAGGGAATTGGCTTGCTGACGGCAATATCCGGTGTTATCATAGTCATGGGCCTGAATACTCTTTCTTCTTTTGATATTAAAGCACACCTCTGGGGAGATCTACTTGTATTTGCAAGCATATTCATGTGGGGAATCTTTACTGTGCTGGGGAAGAACATGACAAAGAAGATGAATGCGCTTGAGCTGACGGCGATAGTGACTTTTATAGGTTCACTTTATATGATACCATTCGGCTGGATTGAAATGCACCGGATCAATTTTTCCATGCTTTCAATTAACGCTAACGCCTGGCTTGCCATAGCCTTTCTCGGAATAACATGCTCATTCCTCGCAACCATGCTTTATTTTATTGCTCTGGAGCGAACAGAATCCCAGAAGGTGGGAGTTTATCTTTACACAATTCCTCCCATGACATATATTATAGCCGCTTTTTTCCTAGGTGAAAATATCGGCATAAATCTTATAGTCGGGTCGATTTTTGTTCTTGCCGGGGTCTATATAACAGAAAATGGATAGAGAAGTCGAAAGATGTGTTTAATTTAATAGCTTTGAACAACTTGAATTCGTCATGTCGGTAGTTATGCAACGGTCTAAATTTATGACAAAACGAATTTAACGGAAAGGGGGAATTTATGTATAAAATATTAAAAAAAAGTGTAGTTCTTATTACAATCGCTGCAATGTTAATTATTCCTCTTAGCTCAGAAGTGCTTGCCCGAACAGAGATGAAACAGAGCAAGACGGATGCCGGAGCCATGGTTGCAGATTTTGTTCTTTTGAGACCCCTCGGATTTGTTGCCATGGTTGCAGGTTTCACCTGCTTTGTGTTGTCATCTCCATTCTCGGCACTCGGAGGAAATATTCATACCGCATGGGATAAAATGGCGGTTGGTCCGGCACAATTCACATTTGCAAGACCTCTTGGAGTGTTTTAGAATCTCATATTAAAAACATTAAACACGCTGCGATTATAGTGAGTGTTATAACTATGTTCCCTGTTAGGCATGGGTGCGTATGCACTTATACCCAAGCAAATTGATTTGCTCCAATCGGAACATTTTTCTGACAAGTGCTATAATATAGAGCTTTTCATACATCCGCCATCATCTTTCATCAATCGGAACATAATTTAATGAAGGCGGGCCGGCATATATTTGTCTGGGACGGCTTAACCTCCAGTTTGGGTCGTCAACGCTCTCTTTCCATTGAGCTATCCAGCCCGGAAGCCTCCCTATTGCAAACATGACCGTAAACATATTAGTCGGGATTCCAAGAGATCTGAGAACAATACCGCTGTAAAAATCAACATTGGGATACAGATTATGTTCAATGAAATAACCGTCTTTTAATACTGCCTCCTCTAGGTTCTTTGCAATATCAAGCAACGGATCGGTAATATTAAGTTTTTCAAGCACCCGGTCGCATATCTTTTTCATTATTCTGGCCCTCGGGTCATAGGTTTTGTAGACCCTGTGTCCAAAACCCATAAGCCTGAAAGGATCATTTTTGTCCTTTGCCCTTTCAACCGCTCTATTGACATTTCCTCCATCTTCTTCCCTGATTTTTGTTAGCATCTCAATGACAGCCTGATTTGCGCCGCCGTGCAGGGGTCCCCACAGCGCGGCCACACCGGCTGAAATGGCGGCATAGAGATTGACTCTCCCGCTTCCGACCATCCTGACTGTAGATGTCGAGCAGTTCTGTTCATGATCAGCATGAAGAATCCAGAAAACGTTCAGGGCTTTAACAAGATCTTCGTCAATCTGGTATGGTTTTACCGGATTATCAAACATCATGTTAAGAAAATTGGCGCCGTATGAAAGGTCCGGGCGGGGATAAACAACCTTGTGACCTCTCGAAATCTTGTAAGACATAGCTGCAAGTGTCCTGATTTTGGAAAGGAGGCGGGTAACGGTCAGATTTATTTCCTCTTCGAATATTTTTATCTCTGGATAGAAGCTTCTTAGAGCCGTTACCATCGAAGAAAGAATTCCCATTGGATGGGAAGCTCTTGGGAAGCTCTGGAAAAATGACTGCATATCTTCATGTATCAGGGAATTATCGTTAAGCAATATTGAAAAAGCATTAAGCTGTTTTCTTGTAGGCAAAACGCCGTTTATCAATAAATAAGTAGTCTCTGTGAATATGGAATACTCCGCAAGCTGCTCGACAGGAATTCCACGGTAACGCAGAATCCCTTTCTCTCCGTTCATAAAAGTAATTGAACTCACGCAACTTCCGGTATTTGCAAACCCCGGATCAAGAGTTATCAATCCTGTTGTCTGGCGAAGTGTTGAGATATCTATCGCCTTTTCCCCCTCTGAGCCGACAACTATTGGAAGCTCGTATGTATTTTCACCATATAACAACTTAACGTATTCAGGCATTTTATATCCTCCTCTGTTAAGGAATATTTTTATTCTATACAATAAATTATTTCAAGGTCAATTATCTATTTTAGGAACACCAACTCAAAAGAATTGGTGTTCCTATTAGGATTCAAGGGGTCAAGGGTTCAGGGGTTCCGGTGAAAGGAAAGCCTGTCAGACCTCCGGAGAAACATCGGAAAGGTTGAGAGGATGTTGACATGATTAAAATTATTAGAAAACAAACACTTGAATCCTTGAACCCTGGAATCCTGGGCTCCTTTCTCCCAACGAATTATAATAATAACTCTATTTTGAAGCTTAAATTTACTAAAATGCTTGCATGTGATAGAAAGCATATACGGAACAAATCAGCATTAAAATCAATGGAGGGAGCATATGTCGTTCAAGGAAAATCTTTTAACTAAAATTCGGATCGATAAAATGGCGCAAAAAGTGATAGAATCAATGGGAGCACCTGAAAGCGGAACCAAGACAGATAAAGAGACCATGCGCGGAATTCTTGCCATGAGCACTTATCATTCAAGAAGAGAAAGAGATCTGGAGCTTTTTACCCAAAATGTCGAGAGTAACATACAAAAAATACTTGTTCTCGACAACGAACTTCCGCTCTACAACACGATTGTAGAGGATGTGGTATTGCGAAAAAGCCCCACGCTCAAAGAGATGCTCAGCATCAGGAATGCCCGAAAGATATTAAACGATACGGATGTCCTTATTTACAAAAAAAGCGATTCCGTTAAATATTTTCAGAACGAATTAATTGCCGCGCTTGATCTTTCCTTTGACAAATCAGATCTGCAGGAAATTGAAAAAGACGGAATTGCTTCTCTTGAAAGAGGTTATACGGACGGTGTCACAGAAACCCTTGAACTTTTTTCAGAACTTCTGAGTTTTTCACCTTTACCGAAAGACTTTATGATAAGCAATAACATTATTATCGGACAATCTGACAAGAAAGAGTCCGGAGAAACCCTCTTTGGGCCATTTATTATCTACAGTATAATCAATAACACTATAAAGCTGCTTGATGATAAAATCGGTATTCTTGATAAAGATAAAATAGAACTGCTGCATACGACAGCATCCGGAAAAGCAAAAGCATCTGTGGAAGGACCGGCAGTATTTCAATATCTGACAGATGCCGTATCGAGCAAAAAGAAAAATCAGAGTTGATCACGGTTATTTTCAGATAAAACTTTTGCTCTGGTTTTCTTCTTTGAAACCGGCTCTTTTTCGGTTAACGTTTCCGTTCCCTGCGGATACCCTTCTTTTTGCATGCTGCCTGATGAAAATAATTCTTTGATATGTTTTGCAATTGTTTCCATAGCATCAGCTTTACGTTCTTCAGCAAGAACCCTTCTTTCAACAGCATCGGCGATCCTCTTCTGGTTATGAGCAATCCCTTCCATTAACATTTTTAATGCCGGAATATGCTCTCCTGAAATAGCTTTTAATAAAGCCCCGTCACCCGAATCTCTTGAATCCCTGTTCCTCTGTCTGTCAGGACCTGGAAATTTACCGTCATGCGGTTTCCGGTTCCTGTCAAAACGCTTCCCCGTTCTGAGATTATGAAGAAAATCGTCCATAAATAACACCTCCTGAATTATATTAACTGATTGAATAATTAATGAACCGAAACCGCGAGTTTATTGCAAACAAATTTTGTTTCGTAAGGCCGAATCCGCTTGAGGCGGACTTCTGCTTGTTGCAGGTATTGCTATCCAGATCTATCAATTTACGATGGCGAATCGTAGTTTAAATGAAAGGCATAAACAGAGACCTTTATACAACTTTTTTGATGATATCGTAACCGGATAATCTTTTAAGGTCTCATATATTGAAAGAAGAAGAACTTTCCATGCTATCAATGTAAAATGGATAGTTGCCGCCATTAATACAGGCCGCTGGAATAAAAGTCAAGAAATGGTTTTTTACTTATTAAAAATACTTTGCCCTGATAATCTGTTTCTGCTATTTATTACAAACAACTTTTCTATTTGTATCTACACTAAACAAAAGAATTATTTAAGCATCCTCAAATAAAAAAGTTATTGTTAAGCATTACATATAAGAACTGTTAAAAATATTTATTAGAGTATGAGAGAAGATGACAGGATTCGTGTGGCGATAATAAAATCGATTGAAAGAAAATACTTGGCTCCCTGAACCCTTGAATCCTAGAACCCTTTTCTCCAACTAAATTGGAGAAAAACCATATATGAAAGATAAAAGAGGTCTGTACTACTATCCTTTTCCACAGAATAAAAAAGTACGGATGTATGTCCGCAGGACAGGTGGAGAAATCTGTTTCAGACTATGGAATTCTGACGATTTAAAGCTGTGGGAAGAACACGGATGGATACCCCACGGGGCGATTAAGCTGGCCTCCGGAATATATAAGAGCGGCAGTTTCGATCCGGACAAAGCCTATGACATTGAAATCGCTCAAAGCCTTATTAACGAAAACGTCACAGAAAAATAATTTTACACATGAGCCAATTGCAAAAGTCGCCATTCCCGTGCAAACGGGAATCCAGAATTTTTGCAACATATTGAAAAGATTGGATAGCGCTAATGCTTCACTACGTGCCCCACTGGAGTTTACCCTCATGAAAATGGGGGTGGGAATGACAAATTCTTCCATTTTTAGGACTTTTGCACTTGACTCATATTATAATCATCGTTGATTTGAAATGAAAATAGCAATTGCACAGATTAATCCTGTAATAGGTGATTTTGAATACAACCTGAATCGGATTAAAGATTATTCGGGGAAAGCTTTATCTGCTTCGTGTGATCTTGTGGTTTTTTCGGAACTGGCTGTTTCAGGCTATCCTCCCCGCGATCTTCTTGAGAAAAAAGACTTTATAGAAAAAAATCTTGAGTCCCTTTCAACACTGATAAATGAAATTAAAGGTATCGGAGTAATATGCGGTTGTGTTGATAAAAATCCGGATGATGAGGGAAAGCGGCTTTTTAACTCGGCTGTTCTGTTTGAAAACGGAAAGATACTTCAAAAGATAAACAAAAGACTTCTTCCGACTTATGATGTTTTTGATGAAAGCAGATACTTTGAAGCGAGTACGGAATGCAAATCCTGTTATTTCAGAGAGGAAAAAATAGGAATCACAATATGTGAAGATGCGTGGAATGACGAGTATATTCTTAAAAAAAGAATCTACCATATGGATCCTGTCGATCTTTTGGTACAGGACGGTGCTGGCATTATAGTCAATATCTCGGCATCCCCTTTTCATATCGGGAAAAAAGAGTTCAGATGGAACATGTTCAGCGCTATTGCCCGAAAACATAAAGCCGCTTTTATTTTTGCCAATCAGGTTGGAGGAAATGACAGTATTCTTTTTGACGGGACGAGCGCTGCTTTTGACCGGCAAGGTAAAATTAGAGCACTTGCAAGGGATTTCGAAGAAGATATTATCTTTTACGATCACGAAGAAAAATCCGGCAGGTTCTTAGAAGAAAACATACATCATGTATCTGTTTCAGACAGTGAATCCGTATTGAAGGCTCTTATCATGGGAACGCGTGATTACGTCACAAAATGCGGTTTTTCCAAAGTAGTGCTGGGATTAAGCGGAGGAATAGATTCAGCCCTAACCGCCTTCATTGCGGCAAGAGCTTTAGGTCCCGAAAATGTTCTCACAGTATTCATGCCATCTGTTTACACATCAAAAGAAAATTATGAAGATACCAAAAAACTTGCTGAAAATATCGGAACAAGGTTTGAACTGATTCCAATTGATGGTGTATTCGGAGAATTCGTAAGGCTTGTCTCTCCTTCTTATAAAGAAAGCGAACCCGGAATAACAGAACAGAATTTACAGGCAAGGATCAGGGGAACCATCCTTATGGCGTTGTCAAACAGGGAAGGCCGGATTCTCCTTTCAACGGGAAATAAGTCCGAACTTGCCGTTGGCTATTGCACTCTGTACGGTGATATGAACGGAGGCCTTGCCGTAATATCTGATATACCTAAAACCTTTGTCTATGAACTTGCACATTTTATAAACCGTGAAAAAGAAATTATTCCGGCAAGCATAATAGAGAAGGCTCCTTCTGCCGAGTTGAAGCCGGATCAAACTGATCAGGATGATCTTCCACCCTATGAGGTACTCGATTCAATATTAAAAGGATATATCGAAGATTTAAAAGGAGCCGATGAACTGGTTTCAACAGGCTTTGATCCTGCAACAGTGAAGGATGTAATATCAAGGGTTGACAGGAATGAATACAAGCGTCATCAGGCAGCTCCAGGCCTTAAAGTTACAACAAAAGCTTTCGGTTACGGAAGAAGATACCCCCTTGCCCAGAGATATGCAAATAAAAGCCTGCTTAAAAAATAACAATATTATATTACTCCTTTTTCACCGAATTCCCTTATCCTCTCATCGTTATAACCAAGCTCTCGAAGTATCTCCTCCGTATTTTCCCCGAAACAGGGCGGAGGCGTCCGGACGGAACCCGGAGTTTCACTCAGCTTGACAGGAATGCCGATAGCCTTGCTCATTTTCCCGTCCTTTCTCTTAATCTCAACTACCATCTCCCTTTCGGCAAAAAGCGGGTCTTCAAGGACTTCCGGCAAAGTCTGAATCTTCCCCCAGCATACATCTTCCGATGAAAGTACTACCGACCATTCACCAATAGTTTTTTTCTTAAAGGCCGTTCTCATGAAATCGATTAATTCGGCCCTCTTTTCTTCATTGTACTGAAGCGCGGCATATTCCGGAACTCCCATGATTTCACACAGCCTTTTCCAAAAACGGTTTTCAACAGCCCCTATTGAGATGTAACGTCCGTCGGCGGTCTCATAAGTGTTGTAACACGCATAACGGTGGGACAGAAAAAAATCTCCGCGCCTTGTTATCTGCCCTGAAATCTCCTGATAAAAGAGAGGAACAGGCATAAGGCTTACCATTCCATCAGTCATTGATATATCTATGTACTGCCCCGCGCCTGTCTTTTCCCGCGCGTACAGGGCAAGAAGAATTCCTATGGCAGCGTACATTCCTCCACCGGCTATATCCGCTATCTGGACACCCGGAATGGCCGGAGCTTTTTCAGGTTCCCCGATCAGATCAAGAACTCCCGAAAAACTCAGATAATTGGCATCGTGTCCGACCCTGTCCCTGTAAGGTCCGGTCTGGCCGTAACCGGTTATTGAACAGTATATTATTCCGGGATTGATTTTGCGAACCGACTCGTAATCTATTCCAAGCTTATCGACGACACCCGGCCTGAATCCTTCCATGAAGACATCGGCCTCTTTTATGAGCTTTAAGAATATCTCTTTTCCTTCCTGTGTCTTCAGATTAAGCGACATATGTTCTTTGTTCCTGTTAACAGGATCAAAGAAAAGGCCGTCCGCCAGAAAACGCCTGTCTTCAACCGCAATTATCCTCGCCCCGTGATCGCCTAGTATCATGGAACAATAGGGACCCGGCAAAAGACGTGACATATCCAATACCTTTACTCCGGATAAAGCACCTTTTGTAATCATTTCTCCTCTTTTCACTTTCCTTTGAAAACAGGCTTTCTCTTTTCCATGAAAGCGCCGACAGCCTCTATGAGGTCTTCAGACGGAAGTACCGCAGAATTTTTCTGGGCAACATATTTTAATCCGGGATAAACACCGTTGTCCCTGCTGAACAGAATAACCTCCTTGACTCCCTGTACCGACAATGGCGGATTTTCCGCAATACTAAATGCAATATTTCCGGCCTCTCTTTCAAGTTCTTCCCGGTTTTCACAAAGTCTTGTAATAAAACCTGTCTGCAAGGCTTCCTTTGCTGAAAAATCCCGCCCGGTAAGAGCAAGTTCCCTGAACCATCCGTCACCGATTATGTGGGGAAGCCGCTGAAGGGTTCCAAGATCGGCAATTATGGCCATTCTTGTCTCCCGGATACTGAAAACTGCATCTTTTGAAGCAATCCGGATATCACATGCACAAAGCAGGTCAATTCCGCCTCCTATGCAGTGCCCGTGAACTGCCGCAATCACGGGCTTACGGCACCTTTCAATTATGTTCATGCTATCCTGAAGTTCAAGGATCTTGCGGCGTGTTACCTCACGTGCTCCCGCCGATCCATCCCCGAGAAGATCCCCGGCCTCCATAAGATCAAGTCCCGCCGTAAAACTCTTCCCTTCGGCGTTGATTATAATTGCGCGGATATCAGGGTTTTTATCAAATTTTTCAAAATACCCGGCAAGTCCTTCGAAGAAAGCAGAATCCATGGTATTACGTTTTTCCGGCCTATTAAGGGTCATCCATACTATGTGGCCGTCCTGTTTTATTCTAAAAGGATCTTTTCTATCCATTCCGCTTCCCCCTGTTTTTTAGTTTATATCTGCATAGATAAATATTCATAATATATGACAAGCTGATATCCTATTCGGCAATACTTTGCAACATTCGTGTTTGGATTTGTTAGTTAGTTCAGATAGATTCGTTTGTTGATGAATGTTCAATATTTACCGTTCCATAAAACCGGCAGACCGAGTTTATGCAGTACTAAGGAGCCACTCTATTTGCCTGACTCAAATTCTTTTTCGGACTTTTCCCAGACATCATTGAGAGCCTTATATGCATCTGAAAACTCCTTTTTCATATGTTCCCAGGCATCGCCAGTACTATTTTTCAAGCTACCGTACCATTCGGCTACCTTAGTCCGTTGCTTGCGGAGCGCTTTGAGATTGGCACGTGCCTTTTCGCGGGCGGTTTTATCCATTTTGCTCCAGCTTTCATCGACACGTGCTTCCAACTCCTCGATGCGCTTATCCAGATTATCTAACGCAGCTTTTGTTTTATGAACCGCTTCATCCCTCTTATCAATGGTATAGGCCTTGAGCGTCTGAAGTAAATCTTGTGTTTCTTTTTTAACTTCTTTTATCGAAGTGTTACCATTTGACATTTTAGCATGGGATAGCGATGCAATTCCAAACATGGAAACCAAAATGAATATTAGCGCGCAATAGTTCATTCTTTCGGATTTCATTTGTCATCTCCTTTCTTGATGTCTGCAATCAGCAAGGTCGCAAACAACTATAGTAAATGTCATAAATATGTTCCATTTGGTAACGAGATCCAATCGTAATATTATTCTGACAATAACTATAAATACTCAGCTTTTAGGTTTTTACGAAGCGCAGCAGAGTAAAATCCAGTGCACTGATTTGATACTGTTATAAAATAATTTTCATTTCGTTTCCCCTAACAGGCCAAAGATAAAACTCTGGTAATGGCTTGTGCCCCACTCCAACAGCTCCGTCTATCATATATAGTGCCCATGCATAACTCATATCATATGTGCTTGTTGTTGAAGACCAATAAAAGTCCTTTACATCAATAAACAGATGATCGGTCGGCAATGCTGGTGAATGTTTTCCCATATCTGTTATACTTTCTAATTCAACAATATTTGGAACTCGCCAATCATTGTGACCATATTTCCATTCTCTGTTCATCTGTAATATCAAATCAAAAGCCGATTTCCAATCAACCATTTCCCTGTAAAAATTTGCATTCTTCGACCATGTTAAGCCTGTTGCCATGTCAAATATATAATGTGTACTTTCTGTAAACCGATTTCGATTGAAGTTTAAGCCTGATTGAAATTCACCATCTTGCCCCGTATTATTACAATCAATCATTATACCATCTTCATTATAACAATACTTTTGCCCCGACTGAAACACTCGGCTGTTATTATAATTTTCTGCAATGCGAACAGGCCAAGCCATATATGATCCATATTTCATCCCTTTAAAGACCCTCGCTCCACCTAAATGGATGTACCATGCTTGATTTGGCAGCCTGGCACAACTTGAAGAAGTCCAGTAGTAACCGGTAAATATGTTAGTAAATGGGTGGCCAACGGGTATACTGGGATTTATTGTTTCATGGCTAATTATACTAAACAATTCTTTACGATTCGGAAGTTTCCAATCATGATAGCCATAAAAGCCTGAATGATTGAGCTCTTTGATTGTATCTAATGCCTCATTCCAGCTCATTGGAAAATCAAACAAAGAAGCATTTTTTGTCCACATTAAGCCTGTCTTTGTATCAATTACAGTTCCATTATTAACAATAAAACGACTCATAATTCAATTTGTATAAACTATATAAATTGCCTGATGCTTTGCCACAGAAGTAAGCATCAGTCGGATAAAAAGAAACAGTTTTAGCTGAAATCATTTTGACCATTTTCATCAATCCAAGATGTTCTATACTTACAATAGATAATCCTGCTTTCTTTATATTTTCTAACGTACGGCGGTTGATATTCGCCCCCATAACGCGAACAACCAATGGGTTCAGACGATCCATGAACCAGCCGATGACCGGTTTGTCGATCCGGACATGCTCGAGCAAAAGAATCTCGCCGCCGGGCTTTATTACGCGTCCTAATTCTTTCAGACCCAGGATCGGGTTGGGCACGGAGCAGAAAACGAAAGTTGCGACGGTCGTGTCAAAAGAATTTTCGGGAAACGGAAGAGACTGAACATCACCCTCCATAAGATGGACGGAGAAACCAATCTCATCAGCGCGAAATCGTGCATGAAGCAGCATCTTATCGGCAATATCAAGGCCTGTGACATTAACACCCTCCGGATAATAAGAAAAGTTTTTTCC
>JAWOHP010000104.1:0-32286 GCA_046485065.1 Desulfobacterales bacterium
TTTTCAACGAGAAGACACAAAATCGATATTTGAAAAGGCCCAAAATGATGTATTCGATATGTAAACGGGCCGGCATTAAACCGTTATCTACAACAAAACGAAAGATCGGCAGGGGTAAAAACAAAGGGAAATTTATTGAAATGGGTGTATATTTCGGCTTTCATTCTCTGCGGCATTTTATGGCATCCTACCTATTAGATGAAGAAAAAGTTTCTTTAAAAACCGTGAGTGAATTATTGCGCCACCGGAATGTGAGAACAACAGAAATTTATCTCCACGCAATAAGTCAATCCAAGCTAAACGCACTGGATAATATAGAGGGAAAATTTACACCAAAGTTAGCATATCCGCCACCAACAGCCGCCACCACAAACAATAAGGGATTAACCGTAAACGGCTAACCCCTTGATATTTTTGGTAGGCGGTACTGGGTTTGAACCAGTGACTTCTACCGTGTGAAGGTAGCACTCTCCCGCTGAGTTAACCGCCCGTATAGATTTTCGTATGAAAGAGCTTAGATTTATGTTTTCAAGGGAATGGCCATCCTGTTAAATAAAATAACGGCTTCCCGAGTTTCAAGTCAAGTTAATTTTTTCATTCTCATTTATTAGAGTATCTTTTGGAACGCTATCAGGATCTTCAGTGACTATAAGGGGAAGCTGATCCGGATGTTGACTTTCGGAAATCGGGGGATTCACAAGGCCTTTTATTTCTTCAGGAGTCGGGAGATCTTTTAAATCCTTTAATCCGAATATCTCAAGAAAACGCTTTGTTGTCGAATAGATAAGAGGACGGCCCGGTATCTCTTTTCTTCCAAGGACACGTATAAGCTTGAGTTCAAGCAGCATTCTGAGAATGCCTCCGCTGTCGACACCTCTTATGTGCTCTATTTCGCTCCGGATAATAGGTTGCTTGTATGCAATGATTGTCAGGGTTTCGAGGGCGGCTTTGCTCATCCGCAGGGGGTTTGGCTGTACCAGTTTTTTTATCCATTCGGCATATTCGGATCTGGTGCGAATCTGGTATCCTCCTGCTACTTCAAAAAGTAAAAACCCACCTTTTCTCTCTTCATATTCCCTGGCAAGCAAGAAAAGGACATCTTTAATTTCTTTAGTGTCAGCCGGAACGATACTTTTAATCCGGTCGGTTGAAAGGGGAGTGTCTGCCACAAAGAGCAGTGTCTCTATTATGTTTTTCAGATCCTGTTCGATTGAAATAGACATATTATCCTGATATCACCAATTGGCGGCTTTAAAAAAAATCATAAAAGTTATTTTCCCGATTAGTTGAGAGAAAGGAGTCAAGGATTCGAGGATTCAAAGGTTCAAGCGCTTGTTCTATGAAGTTCTGACAGTTTTTTCTTTCACTTGAATCCCTGACCCCCAGATCCCTTGGACCCATTATTTTTCGATTGTCATAAGTAAAAAAGCCTGATGACGCCTGTCTGAACATTCTGAACGATTCCTATGAGAGCTAGTTTCACCATTTCGAGTATTGCAAGAAAAGTTACAACAAGCTCGCTTTTCGTGGAATTTTCATCAAAAAGCTGATCGAATGTAAGGCTTCCTTTCTTTTCGAATATATCCACAAGCTGGTTAATTTTTTCTTTTACAGAAATTTTGTCGGTTGTAAAATCAATCCCCCTGGAAGCAGGGATTTTTTCGAGCAATTTCTGAAAAGCATCCATCAGTTCAAAAAGGCCGACTTTAATAACCCTGTCTTCATTATCTACCGGGAGATCTTTTCTGTCAATAATTCTGCTGAAAGTCTTATCTCCCAGGATATCCCTTTCAGAAAGCCTTGCCGCGGCCGATTTCATCTGGAGATATTCAAGAAGGGGTCTTGTAATTTCCATGCGGGGGTCATCTTCATCTCCATCTCCATTCTCGTTTACGGGAAGAAGCATCTTCGATTTAATGTGAGTCAGGGTCGCAGCCATAAGAAGAAAATCGCCTGCTATGTCGATATTCATCGACTTCATCCACTCAATGTATTGAAGATATTGATCCGTTATCAGAGCAATCGGGATATCATAAATGTCGACTTCATTTTTCTTGATAAGATGAATGAGAAGATCCATCGGACCCTCAAATACGTCTTTTAAATGAACCTCATAGATTTCTTCTGATTCTTCGGACATGGCAATTTATCTTTTCTATATTTTTACTGAAGCCCTGACTTCTTCCATTGTTTTTTCGGCTACTTTCCTTGCTTTCAGTATGCCGTTCGCTATTATTTCATCAACAAGGGCAGGATGAGCTTCGTAATATTCTCTTTTTTCCCTGATCGGTTCAAGCGCCTTTGAGAGATTTTCTGCCATTATTTTTTTGCATTCAACACACCCTATTTTAGCGGTGCGGCATTTGGGAAAGATGTCATTTACCGTCTCTTTATCAGTGTATATTTTATGAAATTCAAAAACGTTGCATACGTCAGGATCGCCGGGATCGGTCTTCCTTGCTCTCTGGGGATCTGTAATCATTGTGGAAACCTTTGATGATATAACATCCGGTTTATCGGAAAGAAATATCGCGTTATTGTAGCTCTTGCTCATCTTACGACGGTCAAGGCCTAAAATTTTGGGTGTTTTGGTTAATATCGCTTCAGGTTCTGGAAAGACCTCACCGTAGAGGTAGTTAAATCTTCTGGCTATTTCTCTCGTGATTTCCACATGCGGAACCTGATCCATGCCGACCGGCACTCCGGATGGTTTGTACATTATGATATCAGCCGCCTGAAGGACCGGGTATCCAAGAAATCCAAAGGTTGAAAGGTCCTTATTGCTGAGCTGGAGAATCTGATCTTTGTATGTCGGATTTCGTTCAAGCCATGGCACGGGTGTAATCATGGAGAGGATCAGGAAAAGCTCGGAATGTTCCTTGATGCGGGACTGGATGAACATTGTGCTTTTATCGGGTGAAAGACCGGCGCTCAGCCAGTCAATGATCATCTCCCTGGTGTATTCCGAAATCATGCTTGTATTCTCGTAGTCGCTTGTTAATGCGTGCCAGTCGGCAATGAAATAGAAACAGTCGTATTCATCCTGCATACTGATCCAGTTTAAAAGCGCTCCGTGCAGGTTCCCAAGGTGAAGTGGACCGGTAGGACGCATTCCGCTTAATATCCGTTTTTTATCAATCATTTAACAGCTCCTGTCTGCCTTTGAAATGTATTTTCGTGTCAACTTCCAAGAAGAAAGCCGACCAGAGGTACCGTAAAGTATCTTATGATTTTTTGAATAAGACCTGTTACCAGAAAGAAAATAATAATTGCCATTCCAAAACGCTCCATGCGGGCGTATTTACTCCTCATTGCCTCGGGCAAAAACATTGCCAGAATTCTGCTGCCGTCAAGGGGCGGGATTGGTATAAGATTGAAAATTGCAAGCACACAATTAATAATTACGCTATAATAAAGCATGTAATTTATGTCTGAAATCATTGATGCTGTTCGCGGATTATAAAACGTATTTCCATCCTGCGTTAGAAACTGAAAAAGAGCGCCGGATATTATTGCAACAGCAAGGTTGGAGAGTACACCTGCAGATGAAACCAGTATCGTTCCCATACGGTAATTTCTAAGGTTGGCAAAGTTTACAGGAACCGGCTTAGCATAACCGAAAATAATTGGAGATCCCATAAACTTGAGAATGGCCGGCAATAAAAAAGAGCCTACAAAATCAAGGTGCTTCAGGGGATTTAAAGTCAATCTGCCAGCAAGCTTTGCCGTATTGTCTCCCATTCTGTACGCAACATAACCATGCGCAACTTCGTGAATCGTTACTGAAAAAATAAGGGGAATCAACATTAGAAAGAGTTTGTATAAATTAAGATCTTGAAGCATAATCCCGCACAAAATTGAGTTCATCGTTTTTTGTTTTAAGCTGTCCGTTTATTTTTGCCTCGAGAACAGCCTGTAATATTATCCTGTAAAGAGGTCCCGGTTCAAGCCGCATCTCTTTCAGGTCTTTTCCTGATACCGATATTTTTATCTGCCTGAGTTGCGTTATAAAAAATGAAATAGCCTTTTTTGCCCTTTCTTTTTTTGTAACAGCCATCATATACAGGATCAGTTCAATCCTGAAAGCAGAAAGCTCTTTATAAAGCACTGTATTTTTGATTTTATTATCCATTTCGAGTCTGTAAAGACATCTTTCGGCCTCAAAACGCTCTTTGCAGAATATCTCCTGATATTTCGGAGCTATTTCAAACTGGTCACATATCTCCTTTGATACATCAACTTCGCAATGCCTGAAAAGGACCATAAAATAAACGGCCCACTTCATATAAGATTCGTCGAGAAAAAGCAAATCATGCCATGATAGAACCTGTTTAACAGAGTTAAGTGATGATATCAGATCCTTACTTAGCGTTAATGAAGGGTGAATAACTTTCAGAAGGCCATAGTCATTCAGCCGGACTATCGAAGGTGCGGGATTTTCCTCTCCAAGGATCTGTTTGAGTTCAGAGAAAACCCTCCTGCCACTTAAACGCTTGAAAAAATCCATTTTAACAGCATTCTCTATCAACCCGGAGGTCAGTTTACCTATAGTAAATCCGAACCTCTGTTCAAATCTTATTGCACGAAAGACACGTGTCGGGTCTTCAACCAGACTCAAATTATGCAGGACTTTAATCGCTTTTTCCTTTATGTCTTTTTGTGCAGCGAAGAAATCAATCAGGGTGCCGAATCTCTCGGGGTTTAACTGAATTGCAAGTGTGTTTATGGTAAAATCCCTCCTGAAGAGATCAAGCTTTATGGAACTCATTTCAACTGTCGGAAGAGCGGCCGGGAATTTATAATATTCCATTCTTGCTGATGCTACGTCTATTTTGAAGCCATCCGGAAAAATTACAACTGCTGTGCCAAATTTTCCATATATGTGAACACGCGCCCCCACGAGCTGAGCATATTTTTTGGCAAAAGCAATACCATCTCCTTCAATCACAATGTCAATGTCTTCATTATTTCTGTAAAGAAGAAGATCACGTACGAATCCGCCGATTACATACGCTCCGCAGCCGATCTCATTAGCAACCTTTCCAATTTTCCGTAAAAGATCTATAAGATGTTTAGAAAGACGTTCTTCAATAAATTTG
Source organism: Desulfobacterales bacterium (assembly GCA_046485065.1). Taxonomy (GTDB): domain Bacteria; phylum Desulfobacterota; class Desulfobacteria; order Desulfobacterales; family RPRI01; genus RPRI01. The sequence continues at coordinate 5,100 of JAWOHP010000104.1, forward strand.
ACGATGTTTCTTGTCCTTGCGCTAACCTGTTCTTTCGGCTGATCGGAAAGTTCGGAGTAATTCTGCTGCGACTGCCTTACAAGAATGTTTAAAAGATCTGTCCGTGTTACAACTCCAAGTATGGTGCTTTTATCAATAACTGGAAGAATGCGCTGTTTGTTTTCTATGATTTTGTTCTGAATTTCCAGAAGTTCGGCATCCGGTCCTACAGATTCAATATCGGTGGTCATATATTCCCCGACGGGGACATGATCCAGTTTGTGGTAAAGAGCTTTTTCTATAACCTGCCGGGTGATGTAACCTATAAGATTGTCCTTATCGTCCTTCTTTTCAACTACAAGAAGAGCATTTATGTTGTAGCGTGTCAGAATATCACTTGCCTCTTTGCACGATACGCCATTGCCTATCATAATGGGCGGGGAAGACATCAGCTGTCTTGCCATTCTTCTTGCCTTGATTTTATCATAGAGAACTTCAATCAGCTTCTGTTCAATCTGCGCGAGTGTTTTGCCCTTTATCGTGGCAGATGCTGCAAATGTATGACCTCCGCCGCCCAGGGGCGTTACAATATTTCCGACATCAACTTCCGATATCCTGCTTCTTGCCACCAGGTATATTTTGTTTTCCATCTGGGCAATGGCAAATATGGCATCCAGGTTTTCCATCCTTGCCATCTTGTGAACAAGAAAAGCGAAATCATTAATATAGGTGTCTGATGATATGGTAGTGACAACAATTTCGATACCATTTATATTATATTTCATGGACGCCTGTATCATCTCATTTAACAGCGAAATCTGTTTCGGATTTATTTCTCGGGAAATAAGATTTGAAATTACGTTCAAATTTGCACCCTTCGAAAGCAGAAAGGCCGCCGCTTTGAAATCATCTTCGGTAGTGGAGGGGAATGTAAAAGAACCGGTGTCTTCATAGATGCCAAGACACATTATTGTTGCTTCATCAGGTGTAATATTTATCTCTTTTTCCTGTAAAATTTCTGCAAGTATTGTGACTGTCGAACCAGTCTGCCGATATACTTCGTAGTTACCTTTTATGTCATTAACTGAAGGCGGGTGGTGATCGTATATATGAATATCAATATTATCGCGTTCAAGAAGAGATGACAGATTTCCTATTCTCCCTGCCTGTCGTGTATCAACCAGAACAAGTCTTTTGATGTTTGAAAAATCTATCTTTTTTAAATCTGCCATGTTAAAAAGATATACCATTGAATCTATAAAAAAATTTCTCAGGCTTTTTTCCTGTGAGCCCGGGAAGATAACCAGGGAACCGGCATAAAGCTTCTGTGCCGCTAGCATGGAAGCTATTGCGTCAAAATCGGCATTTGTATGGGTTGTTATGATTGTGATATCCTTGTTTTCAGGATTTTTTATTGATTCCATCACAATTCCCTTTTAGTGATATAAGACAGCTAAACATTATGGACTCGTAAAAAGCTGTTTTATGCCGCTTTACGGCAACCTGTTTCAAACGAACTCGTTGGAAGTCCATAAACAGGTCGATGGCGATGCAAAGTTTAAAGTTGTTTTCTGACTTTTTGCGAAGATATCAAACATGTCTGATGCTTCGTCCAAATATTAAACTTTATCATATACATATATGAGGAAGTTTATCAAGCTCAAGATATTATTTAAAACTATTGTTGTTTTATTGCAATTATGTTATAAATACAAAGATTCTGATACATTAGTACATAAATGGATAATAAACTGAATTCAGGATACAGGTATATTTTCGGTCCTGTACCGTCAAGGCGGCTTGGGATTTCTCTGGGCGTGGATCTTTTGCCCGCAAAAACCTGTACACTTGACTGCGTATACTGTGAATGCGGCAGGACAGTAAATCTGACTCTTGATATAAAAGATTATGTTCCTGTCGAAAAGGTCAAATCAGAGTTAAGGCATTTTTTATCATTAAGGCCCCAACTTGATTTTGTTACCTTTTCCGGCTCGGGTGAACCAACTCTTCACAGACAGATTGGCGACCTGATCCGTTTTTTGAAATGCGAATATCCTGAGTATAGTGTGGCTGTACTGACTAATGGAACCCTCTTGGCTGATCCTGAGGTCAGAACGCGGATTCTTGATGCGGATGTTGTGAAGGTTTCACTCGATGCAGGATCTGTTGAAAATTTTATTCGTATCAACAGGCCGCACAAAGATCTTGAACTATCTAAAATAATAGATGCACTGATCAGTTTCAGGAAAATATATTCGAATAAATTATGGGTTGAAGTCTTTATCGTCAAGGGTTTAAACGATAACGATATAGAACTTAAAAAGATAAAAGATATACTGAAGCTTGTCAGTCCTGACAGTGTTCATTTAAATACTCTTGACAGGCCGGGAACAGAAGCATGGATTAAACCTGTTGAAGAGTCTTTTCTGACAGGTGTTGGAGGATATCTTCATAACGCCCGGGTTATTCATAAACCGGATGCATTAGGTAATATACCAGGCAAAGATTTCAGGGAATTCATCGTATCAACTGTTAAAAGAAGGCCGTGTACCGCGGAGGATATTTCCCACATATTGAATATAAATGAAAACGAAGCAAAAAATTATCTTGATAAACTTCATAAAAATGGAGAAATAACAAAAACAAGCATGCCGAGAGGGGTTTTTTATTTTTTAAAGAGTGAAAAAGAATAGATTCACATTCGTTCTTTTGATTTTATAACAGATATTTTTGCAGTTTTGTTCCGATTAATTTGGTTTCCGTATTTTTTTCCTACAGCAAGGAGGGTCTATCATGCCCATTTATCAGTGGACAGGAAAGAACAAAAAAGGCAAGATCCTAAAAGGGGAGATGGAGCTATCTAACGAAGAAGCTGTAAAGAGCAGGCTTAATGCACAGAAAATCACCCCAATAAAAGTAAAGTTGAAACCCAAGGATCTTTTCGAGAACATTGCCTTTCTGCAACCCAGTGTTAAGGAAGCGGACATTATTCTTTTTGCCAGACAATTTTCCACAATGATCGATGCAGGTCTTCCCATTATTCAGTGCATCGACATACTTTATGGCCAGCAGGAAAACAAGACTTTTAAAGTTATGCTGAAAAAGATTAAAGAAACAGTTGAAAGCGGATCAACCCTTGCCGAAGCCCTGAAGAAATATCCGAATCATTTTGATGATCTCTTTGTGAATATGATAGCCGCGGGTGAGGCCGGCGGTATACTGGATGTAATTCTACAGCGGCTTGCCGCATATATGGAAAAAGCGGCAAAATTAAAAGGCAAAGTCAAGGGGGCCATGGTGTACCCTATAGTTACCTTAATTATTGCCGCTCTCGTACTTATAGTAATTCTTGTTTTCGTTATTCCCGTGTTTCAGGAGATGTTTGCCGATTTTGGAGGCGAACTTCCGGTTCCGACACAGATAGTTGTCAATGCAAGCGAGTTTGTTAAATCAAAAGTAATTTATCTGATCGTGGCTGTTATACTCTTTATATTCGCATACAGAAGATTCTACAAAACCGAAAAAGGGCGCATTATCATGGATGATATATTCCTGAGGCTCCCTGTTTTCGGAATTCTTTTACGTAAAGTGGCTGTTGCCAAGTTTACCCGTACTATGGGAACCATGCTTTCAAGCGGAGTTGCCATATTGGAAGCGCTTGATATTGTGGCAAAGACCGCAGGAAACAAGTCAATAGAAAGAGCCGTATATGATGTCCGGTCAGGTATTACGGAAGGCCGGACCATGGCCGATCCTCTCCAGGAAAGCGGTGTTTTCCCTTCGATGGTATGCCAGATGATAGCCGTGGGGGAGTCAACCGGAGCCCTTGATGCAATGCTTGGAAAGATTGCAGATTTTTATGATGAGGAGGTTGATCAGGCCGTTGAAAACCTGACAGCTCTGATTGAGCCTTTCATGCTGGTTTTCCTTGGTGTAACTATCGGAGGTCTGGTTATAGCAATGTACCTTCCCATATTCAAGATGGCCGGAGCGATATGAAGTGGGTAATGAAATCCCGATGCCCCTTATGAGTGAAAAACCCGACCTGAGAGTAAACATCGGCGGAATAGTACTAAAGAATCCGGTTATTACAGCTTCAGGCACATTCGGATACGGTGAAGAGTTCGGGTCTTTGGTTGATTTAAACAGGATAGGAGCTATAACAGTCAAAGGCCTGTCTCTCAAGCCCTCCAAAGGTAATAAGCCGCCCCGCGTTGTCGAAACGCCATGCGGAATGCTGAATGCCATAGGTCTTGAAAATGTTGGTATTGATACATTTATAAGTGAAAAACTTCCTTTCCTTGGAACTCTTTCCACACCGATAATTGTAAATATTTATGGAAAAAGCATAGATGAATATTCACGGCTTGCTGAAGTTATTGAAGATGTGGAAGAGATTGCGGCAATTGAGGTTAATATATCCTGTCCCAATGTAAAAAAGGGCGGAATTGCCTTTGGAGTAAAAGCAAAATCAGCTTATAAAGTAACTAAAGCGGTAAGGGAAAAAACGACCAAAACTCTTATAGTCAAGCTTTCTCCCAACGTAACGGATATTATAGAAATAGCAGAAAGTTCTGTCGAAGGTGGCGCCGATTCGCTGTCTCTGATAAATACAATAACAGGTATGGCAATAGATATTAATACAAGGAGACCAAAACTTGCAAATATCACCGGAGGGCTTTCAGGGCCTGCAATCAAGCCTGTTGCATTGCGAATGGTCTGGCAGGTCGCTCAAAAAGTGAAGGTTCCGGTCATAGGTGTCGGAGGAATATTTTCCGCTGAAGATGCTATCGAGTTCTTTATTGCAGGAGCAACGGCCGTTCAAGTAGGTACGGCAAATTTTGTTAACCCAAGGGCAACTGTTGATATAATAGAAGGGATAGAAAGATATCTGGCGGAGAAAAACATTTCATCTATTTCTGAAATTACGGGCACACTTGATACGAAGAATTGAACATAAATTATGAAGAAGGAGGTTTTTTAATGAAAAGATTTTTATTTTTGCTGGTTGCATTTGTTTTTCTTGCCGGAGGCGCTGCATTTGCGGATGAACTAAAGATCGGGGCAAAAGCTTCGGACTGGTCTTTTAAGGATTCAGAGGATAAGGTGTTTACCATGGAGTCATGGGCAGGAAAGGTTCTGCTTGTCACTTATGTCGATCCTGACGAATCGGATCTGAACGAGCATTTCACAGATGCCATGAAAAAGGCAAAAGATGACGGTCTTCTTAAGGATGAAACGTACAAGGGGATAGGCATTGCTGACTGTGCCGCCACATGGAAGCCGGATTTTGCAATCCGGGCCATAGCCGGCAGAAAAGCAAAAAAATATAACACCACCATTCTCTTCGACTACGATGCATCTTTAAGGAATGCCTGGGGCCTTGGAAAAGATACTTCCAACGCCATACTTCTGGATAAAAACCGGGTTTGCAGATATATTTTCCGCGGACGGGTTCCAAATGACCAGGTCGCAACTGCGGTAAAGCTTGCAATAGATCTTCAGAATGAATAGGTTGTAAGAGTTCGAGGGGTAAAGGGTTCAAGGATTCAAGTGAAAAAAAATAGGATTCAAGTGCAAGGATGAATATATTGCCTTGATAAAATCAGCAGGAAACAAACACTTGACCCCTTGAATCCTTGAACCATAGACCCCTTTATATTATAGGATATCAGGCATTTTAGCAGGATGGCTTTTAAGATACTCGAGTCTGTTTAAGCCGTTTATGTAAGCCTTGGCGCTTGCTGTGATAATGTCGGGATCAGCCCCCCTGCCAAGAGCTATCAGGCCGTTTTCACCCAGCCGCACAGTCACTTCACCCTGGGCATCGGTTCCTCCCGTGATTGCACTTACCGAAAATCTTAATAACTCAGAGTTTGTTCCGGTTAGGGATGCGATTGTTTTGAAAGCCGAATCTATTGGACCGTTTCCATAGTCTGCTCCTTTTACGGACCTACCGTTTATTGAAAGCTTGACGCTTGCCATGGGAAGAACTGTAGTGCCGCTTGTTACATGAAGGTATTCAAGCCGGAAAGTATCGGTTGTGCGAAGAATCCCCTCGGTTACGAGAACTTCCAGATCTTCATCAACAATATTCTTCTTCTTGTCCGCCAGCTCCTTGAACTTTGAGAATATTATTTTAAGCTCGTCATCAGAAAGGTCATATCCGAGCTCTTTTAATTGTGAACGAAGCGCATGTCTTCCGGAATGTTTTCCAAGAATGAGCCTGCTTGTACTGAGACCGATTGTTTCCGGTTTCATTATTTCATATGTCATAGGATTCTTGAGCATGCCGTCCTGATGAATGCCTGCCTCATGGAGGAATGCATTTGCTCCGACAACCGCCTTGTTCGGCTGAACTGTGATTCCTGTTATCATGCTCACGAGCCTGCTCGTTGGATAGATAAATTCTGTTTTTATGTTCGAAGATAATAAAAGATAATTGGGCCTTGTATGAAGAGCCATTACCAATTCTTCAAGGGAGGCGTTTCCAGCCCTTTCTCCTATTCCGTTGATGGTAACTTCGGCCTGTCTTGCTCCTGCTGAAATTGCTGCAATGGTATTGGCTGTCGCAAGGCCGAGATCATTGTGGCAGTGCACACTTAATATTGCTTTGGAAATATTGGAAGTGTTATCAATTATATATTTTACAAGATTTCCGAACTCTGATGGTATGGCATAACCGACAGTGTCCGGAAGATTTACGATTGCTGCACCCGATTCAATAACCGCTTTAAAAATTTCGCATAAAAAATCACGGTCGCTTCTCGATCCGTCTTCTGCCGAAAATTCCACATTTTCTGTAAATGCCCTGGCGTATCGAACCGCTTCAACAGCTTTACGTATGACCTCATCCCTGCTCATATTCAATTTGTATTTCATGTGAATATCTGAAGTAGCGATAAATGTGTGTATTCTCGGTTTCGCAGCTCCTTTAAGCGCTTCCCAGGCCCGGTCTATATCGGATCTTGAAGTACGGGCCAAGGCTGCTATTTCCGTGTTTTTTAATTTTTCGGCTATTTTTGAAACAGCTTCGAAATCACCATCTGAAGCCGCCGGAAAGCCGGCTTCAAGAACATCAACGCCGAGCTTCTCAAGCTGTAATGCAATTCTCAATTTTTCTGCGGTATTCATGCTTGCGCCCGGCGATTGTTCGCCGTCTCTTAAGGTGGTATCAAAAATATATATGCGCTCACTCATTGGATCTCCTTATTACAGCTCTTGCGAATTCGAAAAAGAGCTGAATTCACCCGCGTAATTGGCTTTTATGAAAAAGGATTCAAGGATTCCAGGATTCGAGGGTTCAAGTGTTCACACGATCCTTTATAAAATTCTGATGGTCTTCCCCTTCACTTGAATCCTCGACCACTCGACCCCTTGAATCCTTTTTTTTCACCATTGATTCATACATTCTTTGCCAGTTTATACTGAAAGCTGTCCGCGAGAGCATGCCAGCTCGCCTCGATAATATCTTCAGAAACACCTATGGTGCTCCATATGTCGTCTTTATCCCGTGATTCAATGAGAACCCTTACTCTCGCAGCTGTTCCCTCCCGGCCGTCAATGACTCTGACCTTGAAATCAACAAGACGCATTGAGTCAAGATCCGGATAAAAATTTCCAAGAGCCTTGCGCAGGGCATTATCCAAAGCTCCAACCGGGCCGTGTCCTTCCGCAGCAGTTATTTCGTTTTTATCTCCAACTGAAATTTTAATTGTTGCATGCGCTGAACATGGCTTGTCCCTGTCTTTTTCAACTGTAACTCTGAACGATTCTAAATCGAAAAGTGGTTTGAACTGATCGGTAAACTTTTCGACCAGTATTTTGAAGGAACCATCGGCTACGTCAAACTGATACCCTTCCTGTTCAAGGCGCTTTATTTCGGAAACGATTTTGCGGCTGTCAAATCCATTTCCTCCCAGTTCCAGGCCCAGCTCCCTGGCTTTATATTCAACATTGCTTTTTCCGGAAAGATCAGACACAAGAACACGACGAGAATTTCCAACGATATCGGGAAGCATATGCTCGTACGCTCTCGGCTCTTTCATGATAGCGCTGACATGAATCCCTCCTTTGTGCGCAAAAGCGCTTTTCCCGACAAAGGGTCTGCTGTTCAACGGAATCATGTTAGCCATTTCACTTACAACACGTGACAATTTTGTCAATTTTGCAAGACTTTCCTTTGGTAAACATTTCCTCTCCATTTTTGCGCATAATAAGGGTATGAGAGACGTCATGTCGGCATTACCGCATCTTTCGCCGTATCCGTTTATGGTTCCATGAACCATGACGGCGCCTGTATTTACAGCAATAATAGAATTTGCCACTGCCAGTCCGCAATCATTATGTGTATGAATTCCTATTCTGATATTGCCGCCCTGATTTCTCTCACGGTATTTTCTGCCAAAAGTTTTTTGAACATCAGTAATTGCCGACTCAATATGAAAGGGGAGAGATCCACCATTTGTGTCGCAAAGAACTATGAAATCAGCCCCGCCTTCGATTGCCGCATCAAGAGTTTTCAGGGCATAGTCACGGTTTTCCCTGTATCCGTCAAAAAAATGTTCGGCATCATATATGACCTCGCGGTCATTATTCTTTAAATATTCTATGGAATCTCTAATCATTACAAGATTTTCTTCAAGGGTGTTTTCCATTATCTGCTCTATGTGAAGGCCCCATGTTTTTCCGAAAACCGCAACTGCAGGGGTTCCGCTGCTGATGAGAGCTTTGAGGTTCTGATCATCATCAGGAGAGATGCCCGGCCTGCGGGTTGAGCCAAAAGCGGTAAGACGTGAATTAATAAATTCCGTTCGCTTTGCAAGGTCGAAAAATTGCTTGTCTCTGGGATTGGATCCTGGCCATCCTCCTTCAATATAATGAATGCCTATATCATCAAGCATTCTTGCAATGATCAATTTTTCATCAGCAGTAAAACTGATGTTTTCTCCCTGAGTTCCATCTCTTAAGGTCGTGTCGTATAAAAGGACAGGTTCCATTTCACTCTCTCCAATATATCCCGGTATTATTTCCTGTTTTCAGGCCTTAATGACCGGACGGCTGCACCGGCTTTCCACATTTCGGAATTACGGATTTCATCCAGTTCCTTCTGCAGCTTCTCTCTGTAATCGGTTGAACTGTTTGCTTCAAGAACTCTTTTTGTCTCTTTTCCTGATATAACGCTCTGATAAAGATTGTCAAATACCGGAATTACTGCGTCGCGGAACTTGGGCGCCCAGTCAAGAGCGCCTCTCTGCGCTGTCGTGCTGCAGTTGGAAAACATCCAGTCCATACCGTTTTCTGCTACAAGACGTATCAGGCTCTGAGTCAGCTCTTCGACAGTTTCATTAAATGCTTCGCTGGGGCTGTGTCCGTGATTTCTCAAAAGATTGTACTGTGCCTCCATTATGCCGGCCAGACATCCCATCAAAACCCCGCGTTCACCGGTCAAGTCGCTGTAAACTTCTCTTTCAAAGGTGGTATGAAAAAGATAGCCGGAGCCTATTGCTATGCCAAGGGCAAGAATCCTTTCCTTTGCTCTTCCTGTGTAATCCTGGTGTACAGCAAAACTGGCGTTTATTCCGCTTCCGTCCAGAAAGTTTGTGCGGACTGTCCGTCCTGATCCTTTCGGTGCTGCTAGTATGACATCAACATCTTCAGGGGGAATTATGCCTGTTTGGTCTTTGTAAACAATCGAAAATCCATGAGAGAAACAGAGTGCATTCCCCCGGTCAAGACTCTTTTTTATTTCAGGCCAAACCTTAACCTGACCGGCATCCGATAGTAAAAACTGAACAATTGTGCCTCTTTTTGCAGCCTCTTCGAGCGGGAACAGGGTTTTGCCGGGAATGAACCCGTCAGACTTTGCGCGTTCCCATGAATTACTCTCTTCACGCTGCCCTACAATAACATTGATGCCGTTATCTCTGAGATTTAAAGCCTGGCCCGGTCCCTGTACACCATATCCGAGCACTGCAACAGTTTCATCCTTAAGGATGCTTTTCGCCTTTACCATAGGGAATTCCGCGGATGTTATTACTTCTTCCAGAACTCCTCCAAAATCTATTAGTGCCATCAGTTTCTCCTTGTTAAGTGTGATATGATCACAGATATTTTAATCCCTAACAAATATTCCGCCTTCAGCCTACCCGCCTGAACGATTATAAATCATCTGAACAGTGCAATAGTGCCTGTTCTGGATATTTTCTTTATGCCCATTGGCTTAAGAAGGTTTATAATCGCCGATATCTTCTCTTCATCTCCGGTTACTTCGATAACAAAATGATCCGTACCGACATCAATAATTTTACCCCTGAATATATCGACAATTCGCAATATTTCAGCGCGCTGGCCATTTTTTGCCATCACATATATCAGGGCCATCTCCCTTTGAACCGATTTTGGACCGGAAACTTTCCTCAGCTTGATGACATTTATAAGCTTGTTGAGCTGCTTTTCAATTTGTTCTATTCCTGATTCGGTTGCCTTTGTTACAACCGTGATTCTCGATATTAGAGGGTCAATAGTTTCAGCAACGCAGAGGCTTTCAATATTAAATCCTCTTCCACTGAACAGACCGACAACTCTTGAAAGAACTCCTGGTTTGTTGTCAACAAGCATTGTCAGCACATGCTTTTCTTCTGCCATAAAAATAATTCCTTTTTAATTCATTGATAAATAATAAATCAAACCAGAAGCATTTCAGTTATGGGAGCTCCGGCAGGTACCATGGGGTATACGTTTTCTTCTCTTTCAATATGAAAATCCATTATAACTGTTTTATCAGAGTTAAGACCCTTCTTTAGAACAGGCAGGACTTCTTCCGGTTTAGTTGCTCTTAGTCCGACAGCACCATAAGCTTCGGCAAGCTTGACGAAATCCGGAGAATGATCCATGCAGGTGCAAGAGTACCGTTTATCGTAAAACAGCTCCTGCCATTGCCTTACCATACCCAGATACCTGTTGTTCAATATAATCACTTTGACCGGAAGGGAATACTGAACAGCGGTTGCCAGTTCCTGTATATTCATCTGTATGCTTCCGTCACCCGCAATATCCACAACAAGTTCTCCGGGACATGCCACCTGGGCTCCTATGGCAGCGGGAAGTCCAAACCCCATGCATCCGAGTCCGCCCGAGGTAATAAAATGTCCCGGTTTGTCGAAATGGTAATACTGAGCTGCCCACATCTGGTTCTGGCCGACTTCAGTTGTTATTATTGCCTTTCCTTTTGTTATATTAAAAAGGCTTTCAATAACATATTGAGGCATTATAGTTTCTTTCTGTTTGTATGAAAGAGGTTTCGTGGTTTTCCATCTGTTTATCTGGTTAAACCATTTTTGCCGTTTTTTAATAATTTTGCACGAATCAGCTTTACCTGTCATCTGATTGAGCTGATCAAGGGCAATCCGGCAATCTCCGACAACAGGAACCGATACAGGAATGTTTTTGCGTATCGACGTTGGATCAATATCTATGTGAACTATTTTGGCATTCGGCGCAAAGGAGTCCGTTTTTCCAGTAACGCGATCATCAAAACGGACTCCTACGGCTATAAGGAGATCGCAGGCCCCCACAGACATATTTGCCCTGAAAGTGCCATGCATGCCTATCATTCCGAGCCACAGCGGATCCGAACCCGGAAATGCGCCAAGCCCCATAAGAGATGTTGTAACCGGAATCTTTGCTCTTCTGGCAAACTCCGTGAGTTCCTTCGAACCTTTTGAAAGAATTACTCCTCCACCTGCAAAAATAACCGGCTTTTCAGATTCTTCGATTAAGGCAATAATCTTTTGAAGCTGTTTTATGTTTGGGTTATAAGTAGGCTTATATGATTTGAGGTTAGACTCCTCAGGAATCGTAAATTGCACCCCGGTTTTTGCAATATCTTTTGGAATATCAACAAGCACAGGACCGGGGCGGCCTGATCTTGCCAGATAGAAAGCTTCTTTCAAGATTCCTGCAAGATCTTCGGGCTTTGTGACAAGATAATTATGCTTGGTGCAGGATCTTGTGATTCCTACTATGTCAACTTCCTGAAAAGCGTCATTGCCTATCAAGTGTGTCGGTACCTGCCCGGTCAGTACAACAACAGGTATCGAATCCATGTATGCCGATGCTATACCCGTTACCGTATTGGTTGCTCCGGGACCTGATGTAACCAGGCATACGCCGACACGTCCGCTTGCTCTTGAATATCCGTCGGCAGCATGAACCGCCCCCTGTTCGTGTCTCACGAGGATATGCCTGATATCGGTTTTTGAAAGCTCGTCATAAATATCTATAACCGCGCCCCCCGGGAATCCAAAGATTGTATCAACTCCTTCGCTCTTCAATATTTCCATCAGGATTTGGGCTCCGGTCATCATTTTATTGTCATTCTTTTCCATGTAATTTCTCCAAAAAAAAACCGTTATCAGCTTTTTCGGCTGATAACGGTTTTTGTATTTTTAAGTGTATTTAAAAGCTAAGCCATTACCAACCTCTTTCCTCGCAGGGGGAGAAGTATCCCGACCACGAGGACAATAATAATGCTGATAAGGTTGTTAACGGCTAAATAGTTCATTATAAATCCAATAAATCTCCTGAAATTTAATATACAAATAACAATGTCCGATATCCTTGTCAAGACATTATTTTGTTTCCATCCGGAAATGGCCCTTTTGTGCGATCTCTGTGTCAATCTGCGGGATTTCTTGTGCGACATACAAAGCGTATGTCTCCGCGCAATCCCTTGATTTCCTTGAGCTTGCCCAAAACTGCCTATTTCCGAATTGGAAACTCACATGTGTCCAAATTTGGTTTCCGGATGGACACTGTTTTGTTTCGATCCGGACGTCCCTTTAAAAATTCTGTTTTTAATCAAAATACGCGGAGTTGAGCAGTTTAAAAAACGGGAGTTTCAGGCTATAATGCGATTATTTCATCAGGTTCCATATTTCTCCTGCCATGCCTGATTGTTGCTGCGGCTATATAAGGGTCATGTTCAAAAAAAAGGATCCAGTTTTCTTTAAGGGCTCTTGAAAGAATCTCTTCTTTCTCCTTCATTATGGTTAAAGGGTGATTATCATATGCCGCTCGCCACGATACGGGAATATGTGCGGATGTCGGAATGAGATCAGCACAAAAAAAGAGCGAAGCTGATTTTCCCTTTATAAGAGGATGCTGCTGACCTTTTGTATGACCGTTTGTAACGAGAATTTCGATTCCGTCTGAAAAAAAATATGACCCGGTGGACATTTCAAGAACACCCGATTCTTTAAGCGGCACGAAATCTTCTTTTGTATAGCTTGAGGTTTCACCAGGTCCCGGGTTGATCGCCGTTTCAAATTGTGTTTTCTGGATGTAATATTTTGCTTTTTGAAATGCGGGGATAGCATTTCCGTTTTCAATTATAGTTGATCCACCTGCATGATCAAAGTGAAGATGGGTTAAAATTACATCGGTTATGTCGTTGCATGTAAGGCCATGTTTCGACAGGGATGCATTAGAGTCGGTCGAATGGTCATCAATCCCGTATTGTTTTTTCATCTTTTCGGATAGTTTTCTTCCGGGACCTGTATCCACAATAATGTTTCTTCCATTTCCCCGGATCAGAAGGGATCTTGCTTTCATAGGGATGAAATTATTATCATCAGCAGGAATTTTCTTTTCCCAGAGTATTTTGGGCACAACGCCAAACATGGCTCCGCCATCAAGAAAAAAACTACCTAGTTCTATTTCAGCACACTCGTAGTCGCCGAATTTCATACAGATTTTCCATTTTCAATGGTTTTTATTTATTTTCCTTATAGCCGCAATTTTTTGCATAACAATAATATAATGAACCGTCTCTCTTTGTCGTTTTTTCGAGAAGAAATTTTGCGCCGCACAAGGGGCATTCTTTTGCTACAGGCTTGTCCCATGTTGCGAAGTTACATTCTGGATAACGGCTGCAGCCGAAGAAGACTTTGCCCCTCTTTGACTTTTTTTCAAATATTTCTCCGGAGCAATTATCTTCGGGGCATTTTATTCCTGTAGCCTGAATCCGTCCGTTTGAATTGGACGAGAGTGTATTCCTGCATTCAGGATATCCGGAGCAGGCAAAAAAATCTCCGTACTTTCCATGTCTCAGCACCATTGGTTTATGGCATTTCTCACAAACTCGGTCTGTGGCTTCGCTTGATGGTGGCGAAACCGGCATAATCGCGCCTTTTTCATCTCTCTGGTAATCTCTGGAATAGGAGCATTCCGGATAACCGCTGCAGGCGAGAAAATGGCCGTTTTTTCCGATCTTTATTTTCAGCTCATTCCCGCATTCGGGGCATTTAAGGCCGGTCGGAAAACCTACTCCCTTTACACTGAGCATCTCTCCAGAGGCTTTGTCCAACTCGTTTTTGAAGGATTTGTAAAAACGACTAAGAACATCAAGCGCCTTGACATCCATACCTTCTATGCTATCAAGGTCATCTTCCATTTTGGCGGTGAAATCAACATTAAAGATGGTTGGAAAACTTTCCGTAAGGAGATCATTTACGATGAATCCGAGTTCGCTGGGTTTAAAATAACCCTTCAAAAAATCGACGTAGCCTTTTTCCCTTATTGTTGAAATAATGGCGGCATATGTACTCGGGCGGCCGATTCCGTTTTCTTCAAGTTCCTTGACAAGGGATGCTTCGGAAAATCTTGGGGGAGGAAGAGTAAAATGCTGTTTCGGATCAAGTTTGTTAAGTTTCAGAAGCATGCCTTCTTGTATGTCGGGCAGCATTTTTTTCTTCTCGTCATCAGTCTCTTCGTCGGCTGACAAGTAAAGAGACATGAAACCGGGAAATCTAACGTTCGATCCATTTGCGTTGAAAGTGTACTGGGCGGCTGATATTGATACCATTACTTTATCTATGATGGCCTGTGTCATCTGTGATGCAACAAACCGTTTCCATATAAGGGTGTAAAGCTCCAGTTGATCTTTTGAGAGGTGCGGAGCAACCTTTCCAGGAGTATTGTAAACGGAAGAAGGCCGTATAGCTTCGTGTGCATCCTGTACTCTTTTTGAGTTACGGAAAAACCGCGGTTCCTCAAGCGAATATTCTTCACCGAAGGAATCTCTTATAAGCTGTAAAGCCTCTTCAGCGGATTCCCTTGATATCCGGGTTGAATCGGTACGCATGTAAGTTATAAGCCCTATCGGTTCTCCGGGACCGAGATCAACGCCCTCATAAAGTTGCTGGGCAACCGACATGGTTTTCTTGGCGGAAAATTTAAGTTTTGTAATTGCCTCCTGCTGTAGTTTGCTTGTAATGAAAGGCGGAAGGGGATTTCTTAAAGTCGATTTTTTCTGAACCTTCTCAACAATAAACGGGGTTCCTTTCAACTCATCAATTATATTTGAAGAAATATCTTGATTCGGAATATCAACCTTTTTCCCGTTTTTCTTAACGAGTTTTGCCTGAAAAACCGATGCCTCATTAGTTTCAAGATAAGCCGTAATTGACCAGTATTCTTCAGATATAAAAGACTGTATGGCACGCTCCCTTTCACATATTATTCGGAGAGCGACCGACTGTACACGTCCTGCGCTTAATCCTCTTTTTACTTTTTTCCAGAGAAGGGGCGACACCTGATAACCGACCAGTCTGTCCAATATACGCCTTGTCTGCTGGGCTTCATATTTGTTTTCATTCAGGTTTTCAGAGGAGGCAATTGCGGCAAGAATCGCATTTTTAGTCAGTTCATGAAAAAGGACCCGGTGAAAATTTCTTCCCTTTCTCTTCAATACATCAGCAGTATGCCATGCAATAGCTTCACCTTCCCTGTCCGGGTCAGGTGCGAGATATATATCTGTAGAGTCGCCGGCCTCTTTTTTAAGATTGGAGATTACTTTCTGTTTTCCGGGAATAATGACATACTCGGGCTGAAAACCCTCTTCAATATTTATTCCGAGTTTTTTTGAAGGCAGGTCCTTTATATGTCCGACCGTAGATACTACCTTGTATCCGTTTCCAAGATATTTTTTTATTGTTCTAACTTTTGTGGGAGATTCCACAACAACAAGAGGTTTGCTCACTTAATATTCCTCACGGTAATAATTACGGCTTCGTTAAAAGTCATTCTGCGGTGTTACACTTCATCTTTCGTCATTGCAGCGTACCAGTAAGTACGCTTCATCCCTCAAGATTCGTGCGCCTTGCATAATGAGCTTTTTACTTTGCCGTCAATAATTATAATTATTTTAAGTTTATTTTTCTGAACCCAGGGAAAACAATTTTCCTGGTGATTGTATTACAATATCCTGCAGCTCAAGCTTTAAAAGTATGCCCATGATCTTCCCGGGGTCTATTTTAATCTTTCTTATAAGATCATCTATATGAACTGGATAGGGACCAAGGGCTTTTAAAACTGTTGAGTCCTCTTCTGATAAGAAAAGGTTTTCGTGCCCGTATTTTTTTTCCTGTCCTGTTAAACCGTCTTTTGGCCTGATAGCGTATGAAAGCTCGTCAATTATATCCTTTGCATGTTCAACAAGCTTTGCACCCTGTTTTATCAATGTATGAGTGCCGGTGCTTTTAAAGGACTGAATGCTTCCGGGGACGGCAAATACTTCCCTGTTCTGATCCGCCGAAAGCCTTGCTGTAATAAGCGACCCGCTCCGTTTTGTAGCTTCTACGACAACTGTTCCGAGTGAAATACCGCTTATTATCCTGTTTCTTGCAGGAAAATTGAATGCGTCGGGTTCAGCCATGAGAGGAAGCTCGGATATCACGGCGCCGTTTTCGGAAATCAACCGGAAAAGCTTCATGTTCTGAGCCGGATAAATCCTTTCAAGACCGCTTCCAAGAACCGCTATCGTTTTGCCTTTTCCAATCAAAGCGCCTTCATGAGCGGCTGTGTCTATTCCTCTTGCCATGCCGCTAACAACAGTTATGTTATAAGATGCGAGATCGGCACTTAAAGCTTTTGTTATTGAAATGCCGTAATCTGTTGCATTCCGTGAGCCGACAACAGCTATGTTGTTTGAAGAGCTGTCCAGAATTCCGGAAACATACAGAAAAGGCGGCGGATCGGGTATTTCCAGAAGAAGAGGAGGATAATCCGGGTCTGCCATTGTTACAATCCCAAAGCCTTTTTCAGATATGAGGTCTACCTCTTTTTTTATATGATCTGATATACTCTGCTTCAAAATGGCATTTGCAAGTCTGTCCGAAACGCCCTCTATCTGCGTAAGCTCATCGCGGGATGCACTTAATGCGGCCTCCGGTGATTTGAATCTATTGATTATCCTTTTATAAAGATGATTCCCTACACCGGGAACACTTTTAAGGACAAACCATGGCAGAATGTTTTTCATAAAAAATTGGCGCAGCAAACATTATATATACATCGTCATCTTTTTTTATTTTTTCCCTGCCATGCGATAAGAATCGGACTTGCAACATACACCGAGGAATAAGTTCCCACGGTTATACCTACAAGCAGGGCAAATGCAAAGTCGTGAATAATTCCTCCGCCTAGGATAAACAGGGCTATGACTACAAGAAGAGTCGTTCCGGATGTGAGGATAGTTCGGCTTAACGTCTCGTTTACACTTCTGTTAACTACAGCGGTAAGGGGACTTTTCGTATATTTTTTAATATTTTCACGGATGCGGTCAAAAACAATTATAGTGTCATTCAGCGAATATCCGATGATAGTCAGAATAGCGGCTACAATTGAAAGGCTGAATTCCTTGTCAAATATTGAAAACATCCCGACTGTTATCATTACATCATGGGCAAGAGCGACAATTGCTGCCATTGCATATTTTAAATTAAGCAGCCAGAAAATGGCAAAAGTGACAAGAAGGGCTGCTGCAGTAAGAATTATCATGTTTATCTTGAAAAGAGAGAGGAGGTAAACGGACCCCATCAGAACTGCCGCGGTAATTCCGCCCAACATCCATTTGAATTCAAAGCGGCCCGATATATATATAGCTATAAAAAGGAGGGAATAAAATATTGCGAAAAGAGCCTTTTCCTGCAGGTCTTTTCCGACCTGAGGTCCGACCATCTCGATGCGGCGTATTTCCGCATTATTTCCTGTAGTTGTTTTCAAAGCTTCTCCAAGGGATTGAGAAAACTCCTTATTTGCTGAAACCGGGGTGTTGGTTCTCACAAGGAATTCATTCTCTTCTTCATCTCCAAAGAGCTGAACCGATGCATTTGAAATATTTACAGCCGAAAGTCCCGTCTTTATTTTCCCTATTTCAACATGTGAGTCGAATTTAAGCTGTACGAGAGTTCCCCCTGCAAAATCGATTCCGTAATTAAGACCGCCCTTAACTATAATCGTAAGAATGCTTATAATGATCAGCAATCCGGATATTGTGAAAGCGATGTTCCGCTTGCCGATAAAATCTATGTTGATATCCCGTTTAATAAGCTCCATTTATCTGTTGCCTCTGATATAATTTTGTATGACGATAAAAAACTGTCTTAAATAGACTGATGGAATAAATATTGTCATGTCATATGCTCAATTTCTTTATTTTCCTGTAGTAGAGAAAATAATCAAATATAAGCCTTCCCATAATAAGTGATGTAAAAACGCTTGAAATTATTCCAACGCTCAATGTCACTGCAAATCCCTTAACTGGTCCGGTTCCGAACTGGAAAAGAACCAGGCCTGCGATAAGTGTTGTTATGTTTGAGTCCAGAATGGTCAATGTCGCCCTTTCATAACCGGCATCAATTGCAGCCCGCGGAGTTTTTCCAATAGACATCTCCTCTCTTATCCTTTCGAACACCAGAACATTCGCGTCAACTGCCATGCCTATTGTAAGGATAATACCGGCGATACCGGGTAAAGTTAAAGTCGCCTGAAAGGCCGCGAGTGTCGCCGCAATAATAATGATATTAAACATGAGAGCTATATCCGCAACAACTCCGGACCATTTGTAATAAAAAGCTATAAAGAGAATAACAATCAAGCCGCCGACCCACATCGAAAAAAGTCCTTTATTAATGGAATCAGTTCCGAGTGAGGGGCCGACAGTTCTTTCTTCGAGCATTTTAACAGGAGCAGGAAGAGCCCCGGCGCGAAGCACTATGGCAAGATCACGGGCCTCTTCAGTTGTAAAACTTCCAGTAATCCGGGCGTGACCTCCTGATATTTTTTCCTGTATGACGGGGGCCGAATAAACCTTGTTGTCGAGAACGATTGCAAGGCGTTTCTTGACATTTTCTTCGGTAATATTTTCAAATATCCTCGCTCCCTTTTTGTCGAAATCTATGGAAACATAGGGTTCGTTATATTGTGAATCTATCTGAACGGATGCATTCGTAAGATATGAGCCGGTTAGGAGAGCCCCTTTTTTTACGAGGTAAGGCCTTTTTATTACTCGTTTTGTCTGAGCATCTTCTCTTATCTCGTAAAGGACTTCGGAGCCCGGAGGAGCGCCTTCAGAAACAGCTGTTTCAGCATCACGGGATTCATCAAGGAGTTTGAATTCGAGAAGCGCGGTTTTGCCTATCAGCTCCTTTGCTCTCTGGGTATCTGTAATTCCGGGAAGCTGGATAAGAATCCGGTTTTCTCCCTGCATGCGGATATCCGGTTCACTGACGCCAAACTGGTCTATGCGGTTTCTGATGGTTTCAAGCGCCTGGGCTGTCGCCAGTTTCTTTATGTTATCGGTCTCTGCTTCAGGCAGATCCATTTTTATTGTAAGAAGATCATTATCTTTGTTACGTGAAAGAATCCTCAGATCCCTGAATTCCTTGTCGAGAATCTTTTCAAACCCGTCGATATTCTCCTGACCCTGCAGTGCTACCGATATTTTTGTTCCTTCTATCCGTTCGATACTAGTAAAGCTTATATGCTCGCTTCTTAATAATCCCTTCAGGTCATTTGATATGCGCTCTATCGTGCTTTCAACGGCCTTTTCCGTTTCAACTTCAAGAACTAAATGCATTCCTCCCTGTAAATCAAGACCCAGGTTAATCTTCTTATGAGGCCATATGCCGGGGTTTATAGTAGGAAGAATGTAAATTACAGAAGCAATTATTACCGCAACAGACAAAATCAGTTTCCATGAAAAAAGCTTCAATGATATGTTCCTTTCATATAATACTTCAGACAGCCGGTTTGAGACCGGAACGTGCTCATTGATCCGCTCTTGTGGGCGGAGAGCTTCAATTATTTCAGTATAAAATTATCAGCCTGTTTTATCTTTTTCACTGTCCTTGCTTTTTGAAGGTTGCACTGGCGCAGACGATTGAGCTAGGGCAGCCACGTTTCCACGGTTTATCTTAACCCTAACTTTTTCGGCTATTTCCACGGTAAGTGTGTTGTCATCAGCGCCTGTAATCGTTCCGTACAAGCCGCCGCTTGTGAGTATCCTGTCACCCTTTTTGAGGCTGCTGATCATCTCACGGTGTTCCTTAGCCTTTTTCTGCTGAGGCCGTATGAGCAGAAAATAAAATATCACAAACATGAGTATCAAAGGAATAAATGCTGTAAAACCGCCTGAACCCTGTCCGGCTGCTCCTCCCTGACCCATTGCATAAGCTATACTTGTCAAAATAAAACCTCCTTATCTTAGTGAATTATATATGTACGGTGGTTATTAACGGCTCAGTAAAAAGTTTTTCAACTTCGTCATTTCCGTGAAAACGGGACTCCAGAACTGATTGAAAAAACTGGATTCGCGCTTTCGCGGGAATAACATAAGAAGATAGATTACGACTTTATATGAATATGTTTACAGTATAATAATCGAACAATTAACCCTTACTGCCAAAAACCCTGTCAAAAATGGCGCTGATATACTTTAAATGATAAGTTACGTCAAATATTTCTTCAATTTTTTCCTTTCCGAGCATACTGCATATCTTTTCATCTTCGGTAATAAGGGCTTTAAAATCCTTTTTCTCATCCCATACTTTCATAGCGTGCGCCTGTACCATCTGATATGCATCTTCACGAGTTGCTCCCGATTCGGCAAGAGCAAGGAGAATCTGCTGCGAAAAGATAAGCCCCTTAAGCTTATTGAGATTTTCAGCCATTCTTTCAGGGTACACTATTAGATTTCTGATTATGCCGGAAAACCTGTTCAGCATATAATCCATCAGTATGGTGCTGTCCGGCGCTATGATTCTTTCAACAGATGAATGGCTTATATCCCTCTCATGCCACAAAGGTATATTTTCAAGTGCTGCCATCGCGTTTGATCTTATTACTCTTGCAAGACCGCACATGTTTTCCGAGCCCACCGGATTTCTCTTATGGGGCATCGACGAGGAGCCTTTCTGTCCTTTTGAAAAGTATTCTTCTGCTTCAAGAACTTCCGTTCTTTGAAGATGCCTTATTTCAAGAGCCATTTTTTCTATGGAGGATGCCATTATGGCAAGGCTCGTAAAATATTCCGCATACCTGTCTCTTTGGATAATCTGGGTCGAAGCCGGAGCCGGTTTTAAACCAAGTCCCCTGCACACATATTCCTCTACCTGTGGAGATATGTTCGCAAAGGTTCCGACAGCTCCCGATATCTTTCCATAACTTATTGTTTCAACAGCACTTTCAAACCGTTTTTTATTCCGTCTCATTTCATCATACCATACGGATAATTTGAGTCCTAAAGTGATTGGCTCGGCATGAATACCATGTGAACGCCCTATCATCAGAGTGTCTTTGTATTTAAATGCTTTTTCCCTAATGGCATCCATTAGATTATCACAGCCGGAAAGAATTATTCCACCGGCTTCTTTAAGAAGACACGCCATGCTTGTATCGAGGATGTCTGATGAGGTGAGTCCCAAATGTATGTATCTTGAGTCAGGACCGACATATTCCGCAACATTCGTAAGAAAAGCTATTATGTCGTGCCTTGTAATCTCCTCGATCTCGTTGATTCTGTTGGTGTTGAAGACCGCCTTTTTCTTAATAGTTTCAACAGCTGTCTTCGGAATTCTACCTCCTTCAGCCATAGCTTCGCAGGCGAGTATTTCAACTTTCAGCCATGTTTTATATCTGTTTTCATCGGTCCAGATATCACCCATAGCTTTTCTTGTATATCTTTTTATCATAATCATCCTTAATAATTGACTTTTATAGAAGAAGGGTTGAAGGATTCCAGGATTCGGGGGTTCAGCTGTTTGTATTCTGAAGTTTCAACAAGCTTTCCGTTTCCATTGACCCCTTGAATCCCCGAATCCTTGTATCTCCTGTTTAACGCTTTTCAATATTCGAAGTACGAAGTACGATATTCGGTATTTTCGTTTTGTGCCTTTGATACAGAAATCAAAAGAGAGTGTCAACATCACGTCTTTTCTCTGATGATTTCAGAATCGCCCGGAAACATTCTGTTGCTTCCCTCTATGCGTATATTTAAATTGCGTCTGGTTTCCAGATCAAGTATTTCTTTGCGCTTTTTATTTAACAGATAATCTGCGACATTGTTCGGTACTATTCCTTTTACGCCTGCTGTTTCATCCTTTAATATTTCAAGGTTAAGTTTGCGCAAAAAACTGAGCCCCTGGGTTTCAGGAGATGGTGTAACTCCTTTTCCGCGGCAATGTTTGCACGATTCAAAGCTTCCGTATTCAATTGATGGTCTTATCCTTTGCCTTGACATCTCCATTATTCCAAACCTTGAAATCTTGCCGAATTTGATCCTGGCCTTGTCGTCTTTAACAAACGTTTTCAGATTTTTTTCGACTTCGAGATTGTGTTTTGAATCCCTCATA
The DNA here is from genome assembly GCA_046485065.1 of Desulfobacterales bacterium. GTDB lineage: Bacteria > Desulfobacterota > Desulfobacteria > Desulfobacterales > RPRI01 > RPRI01. The sequence goes on from JAWOHP010000104.1 coordinate 27,773, forward strand.
TCTATAAAGTCGATAACTATCAGACCGCCTAAATCCCTCAAACGGAGCTGGCGCGCTATCTCTTCAGCAGCTTCAAGGTTTGAGACAAGAGCCGTCTGTTCAACCGATTTTGCCTGAGTTGCCTTCCCTGAATTGACATCTATGGCTACAAGGGCTTCCGTCTGCTCGATAACTATGGAGCCTCCCGATTTGAGTTTAACCCTGCTCTCAAAAATTGAATCAATCTGGCTTTCGAGCTGAAATTTTGTGAATATCGGTTTATCTTCTTTATATAGTTTTACAATCATCGAATGCTTAGGAGATATTATTTTTATAAAATCTTTGGCCTCACGGTGAACAGCCGGATCATCTATCAGGATTTCATTCACATCCGGAGTGAAATAATCCCGGATCGACCGGACTACAAGGTTTCTTTCCTTATATAACAGGGCAGGGGATTTAACTTTCATTACATTGCTCTTAATATTCTTCCAAAGCCTTAGAAGGTATGCGAGATCTCCGGAAATCTGCGCTTTTGTGCAACCTATGCCTGCCGTTCTGACAATAATGCCGAATCCATCGGGGATTTTTATTGTGCTTATTATTTCTTTAAGCCTTTTACGTTCCTCTTCATCTTCGATTTTACGGGATACGCCAAGCCCTTCGCTTCCGGGCATAAGGACTATGAATCTTCCCGGCAGGGAAATGTATGTTGTAAGCATGGCGCCCTTTTTCATGAATGGGTCTTTTGTAATCTGTACCAGAAGTTCCTGCCCCTGTCTGACGATTCCTGTAATTGAACGATTTCCCAAATTGCTGTCCTGAAAATAATCGCTGTGTATTTCATGTTTTTGTAAAAAGCCGTGGCGTTCGACTCCGTAATCGACAAAAACAGCCTGCAGGCTTGGTTCTATGCGGACAATAATTCCCTTGTAAATATTGCTGTGAGTGATCTCTCTTGCCGCACTTTCAATATGAAATTCTTCAAGTTTGCTGTCTTTAACTTTCGCTATTCTGCATTCTGCGGGGTCAACCGCATTAATCAATATCTTACTGCCCATATATCTTTTCCTTGGCTGTATATTTGTTCTATCTATCTGATTTCAATGATTATATTATGCTTAATCGCAACCTCTTTTTTATTTGAATATGTAATTGCCGGCTGTAAGTCAAACAAATTATTTACATTCTTATCCTGATCAGTTGGAGATGATACCAAAATGCAATCAGTAAAATTTTGCCCCGGCCTTGCTATTTATATTATAATATGGCATTGGGGAATACTGTTTTAACGTTCAGGTCTATTAATACATTATTTAAAAACATAAAGCCATCTGAATTTGGCTAAGCTATAAAGGGGCCGGAATTAATAATGGAAGAAAAGTACGATCCGAAGATTTTAGAAGCAAAGTGGCAATACCGCTGGAATGAATCAGGTCTGTTCAAAGTCTCTGAGGAATCTGATAAAAAAAAGTATTATCTTCTCGAGATGTTCCCTTATCCCTCCGGAAAAATTCACATGGGGCATGTGAGAAATTATACAATAGGTGATGTTGTTGCGAGATATAAGAGAATGCAGGGATTCAATGTGCTCCATCCGATGGGATGGGATGCTTTCGGAATGCCTGCTGAAAATGCTGCGATATCGAACAAAACGCATCCTGCAATCTGGACATATCAAAATATTGATTACATGCGTATGCAGTTGAAACGAATGGGTTTTTCCTACGACTGGGACAGGGAAATTGCAACCTGCAGACCGGAATATTACCGCTGGGAACAGTGGCTTTTCTTAAAAATGCTTGAAAGAGGCAATGCATACAGAAAAGAGTCCTTTGTCAACTGGTGCGATTCCTGCCAAACGGTTCTTGCCAATGAGCAGGTGGAAGCCGGCATGTGCTGGAGATGCGGGAAGCCGGTCCGGCAGAAAAAACTCTGGCAATGGTTTTTTAAAATAACAGATTATGCACAGGATCTCCTTGCACATTGTGATATGCTTCCAGGATGGCCGGAAAAAGTAACAACAATGCAGAAGAACTGGATAGGAAAAAGCGTAGGGGCTCAAATCAGTTTTCCTGTCGAAAACATGAACGAGAATATTCCTGTTTTTACAACAAGACAGGACACTGTTTTCGGAGCAACTTTCATGTGCCTTGCTCCGGAGCATCCCCTTGTAATTAGTCTCTCAAAGGGAACCGGTGAGGAGAAGAATGTTCTGGAATTTGTTGAAAGAATATCGCTGCAGGAGAGGTCGAACAGGGCGATTGAAAATTATGAAAAGGAAGGAGTCTTCACGGGGGCCTGGTGCATTAACCCAGTAAATGGAAGGCGCATGCCGATATATACCGCCAACTTTGCCCTCATGGAATATGGCACCGGCGCTGTCATGTCTGTACCAGCACACGACCAGCGGGATTTCGATTTTGCAAAAAAATATGGCATGGAGATTGTAGTTGTTGTAAATCCCGATGACAGGGATCTTGATCCGGATACCATGACCGAGGCATATACTGGTGATGGAATCATGATTAATTCAGGGCAGTTTAATGGCATGGACAACAGGAGCGCCCTTGAAGATATCACGGTTTTTCTTGAAGAAAAAGGTATTGGGAAAAAGACTGTCAGTTTCAGGTTAAGAGACTGGGGCATATCAAGGCAGCGCTACTGGGGAGCGCCAATACCTGTAGTTCATTGCGAAAGCTGCGGAATTGTTCCTGTTAATGAAAAGGATCTTCCTATAATGCTTCCCGAAGATTCAGCCCTGCTTGATGGCGGAAAATCTCCGCTCCCGCTGCTCGACTACTTCACAAAAACAAAATGTCCCGGATGCGGGAGGGAGGATGCAAGAAGGGAAACAGATACCATGGATACCTTCGTTGAATCTTCATGGTATTTTGAACGTTATTGCAGTCCAAAATATGACGACGGGCTTTTTGACAAGAAAGCCGTTGACTACTGGATGCCTGTTGACCAGTATATAGGAGGGGTTGAGCATGCTATTTTACATCTTCTCTACTCAAGGTATTTCACCCGTGTTTTAAAAGATCTAGGGCTTGTCAAATACAAAGAACCCTTCACAAGGCTGTTAACCCAGGGCATGGTGTGCAAGGAGACAGTTTCCTGCCCGGAGCATGGATACTTATTTCCAGAGGAAGTTGAAGGTGAATCCAGTAAGCGTACATGCAAAAAATGCGGCAGGGAAGTTTTGATTGGGCGGGTTGAAAAAATGTCCAAGTCAAAAAGAAATGTGATCGATCCCAATTATCTGCTCGATAAATATGGTGCTGATACAACAAGACTGTTTTGCCTTTTTGCAGCTCCTCCTGAAAGAGACCTTGAATGGAATGAGCAGGGTGTTGAAGGTGGATACCGGTTTCTTACACGCGTATGGAGACTTGTAAGAACGTACATGGATGTAATAAGAGGAGCAGGAACATTTGTCGGTGACCCCGGACAGCTTAAGGGTGATTTGAGGGAGTTATACAAGAAAACTCATTACACTATCTGCAGAGTTACAAATGACATAGAAGAGAGGTTCCATTTCAATACGGCCATAAGCGCTGTAATGGAGCTTGTAAATATGATATACGGGATTGAGTTAAAAAAAGATGTTAAGGAGGAAAAAGAGGTAATCCGATTCGCAATAGAGTCAATAGCACTGCTATTGTCACCGATTGTTCCTCATTTCAGCGAAGAGATCTGGGAAGCTCTGGGACATGAATCAAGCGTTCTTCTCGCCTCCTGGCCCGTATACAAAAAGGACGCCCTTGTTAAAGATGATATTCTGATAGTGGTTCAGGTTAATGGAAAGCTGAGGAGTAAATTCAGCGTGAGTCCCGATTCTGGAGATGATAAAATAAAAGAAAGAGCTTTGTCGGACGATAATGTAAGAAAATTTATAAATAACAAGCAAGTTAAGAAAGTTGTCGTTGTGAAGAATAAGCTTGTAAACATCGTAACATGAAAAGTGGAGGAACAGTTTTGATAAATTTAAGAGCAGCAGTCCTTTTAACGATTATTGCCGGATTTTTGTTTTCTTCGTGCGGTTACAGGTTTGCAGGAGGGGGTGATCTGCCTGGAGCAGTCAAGAGGGTAAACATAGTGGTTCTTGAAAATAAAACCGCCGAAAGTGGCATTGAAAACGTAATCACAAATGATATTATCTATGAATTTATAAGAAACGGCAGGGTTGCGGCAAAAATTGATGATGCCGACGCATATTTAACCGGGATTATCGAATCTGCCAATGATGAAGCGATTTCACGTCAGAGTTCTCAAACTTCTCTTGAAAGGCGCATAACGGTTATCCTTAGTTTGAAATTAAAAGACAAAAGCGGCAAAATCATCTGGTCCAGAAAAGGTATTTCGGCAGATCAATCGTTTGCCGTTACGGCGGACAAGTATGAAACCGAAAAAAATAAGAGCGATGCTATCGAGCTTCTTTTTTTCGGTTTCATACTTGTCCGCCGTAACGGCAAACGATTGATCTGCCGAAATACCTTTTCTGGACCAGATGATTTTGCCGCTTTTGTCTT
>JAWOHP010000036.1:0-3806 GCA_046485065.1 Desulfobacterales bacterium
CTGCTCACCTTGTTGCTTATTTTCTGTTCAGAGACATCAGGCAGTCCGGTCTTTTCAAGGCTGTATTCAACCATGATACAGGTTTTGCTGCAACCTATTCAATATCAGGAACTGTTGATGAATTTTTCGAAGATGACAGGGGGAAGATATGGGAAGCCGTTCTGTCTCTTGATATTATTCTAATGGAAGAGAATGAACCCGACCTTAACAAAAGAATTCTTTTTCAAAAAAAATACAGTACCAGGAAAGAATGTGCCGGGAACAATCCGGGGGCTTTCGCAGAAGCAATGAGCAAGGCAATGTCAGAATTATCTGCACAAATTATAATGGATATTTATAAAACCCTTGCAGGTAAACTATGACGGCTTTGTAAAAATCCATGATCTCACACAAAGCCGCAAAGATCACAAACTTAACTTATTAATATTAAATATTTTTTCTTGGTCTTCCTCGTGTTTTTGTTTTAAAAATACAGTTTTTACAATACCGTCAGGTATGAACAACAAGGAATCATAAACTATGAACCCTAAACCGTCATATTCCATAATTAATATTCCCGAATGGAAAAAGCTGAAAAAACATGCGGGTATAATTAATCGCAAAGAAAATCACCTTAAATATCTTGCCGGTAAAAAGGGCCGCATTGAAAATTTTTCCCTGGAAGGAGCCGGTATTTTCTATGATTTTTCCCGTCAGAGAGTGAATGCTAAAACCATGGAACTTCTGTTTCAGCTTGCCGAAAACAGAGGCATAAAAAAGCAGTTTAAATCAATGACAGACGGAGAAATAGTCAACAACACTGAAAACCGCGCCGCTCTCCATACCGCATCGAGATCCTTTTCCAACGCTCCTGTATTTGTAAACGGCAAAAACATCATGCCCGAAATGTTTTCGGTAAGAAAAAAGATAAAAGAATTTACATTCAAAATTCATAGCGGTGAAATCAGGGGTTCAACAGGAAAGCTTTTTGAACATATGGTGGTTATCGGAATCGGAGGATCTTACCTTGGTCCTGAATTTGTTGCGGCAGCATTAAAGCATCTTGCCATCAGGAAAATGCAGATACATTTTCTTTCTAATGTTGATATTCACAACTTTGGAGAAATAGCGGCGTCCATTGATCCCGAAAGCACGGTCTGGATTGTTATATCAAAGAGCTATACTACTTCCGAAACAGCTGCAAACACAAATCAGGCCTATGAATTCATGAAACAGAAAGGGCTCGATCCGGCAAAACATTTTGTAACAGTCACAAGCAAGGGAAGTCCGGGAGATGATCTTTCAAACCCGGTTATCGCTTCTTTTCACATGTTTGATTTTATAGGAGGAAGATACAGCGTCACTTCAGCGGTTGGAGGAGTGCCGCTAAGTCTTTACCTTGGGTATGATGTCTTTGAACGGTTTTTAAAAGGGGCTGAAGAGATGGATATTCACGCTAAAGAAGCGCCCCCCGAAAAAAATATACCTATGATCGCCGCCCTAATATCAGTATGGAACAATAATTTTCTTCACTATCCTGCTCAGGCTGTGATACCTTATGCATCTCCCCTGTCAAAGCTTGCTCCTCACATACAGCAGTTGAGTATGGAGAGTAATGGGAAATCTGTCACCAGGGACGGTAATGCACTTGATATAACTGCGGGAACAATTATTTTCGGTGAGCCTGGTACAAATGCACAGCACTCGTTTTTTCAGCTTGCTCACCAGGGAAGGCCCTTCCCTGTCGATTTCATAGGAGTCATTAAGCCATCTTATGATCAGTTCAGATTCAAATCAAAAGGAGTTACAAACCACCAGGAACTCTGGGCAAATTTAATCGCTCAACCCGCTGCTCTCGCATTCGGTAAAGATGACACCGACAGTGCAAAACGCTTCGGGGGGAACAGGCCTTCTTCAACCATACTTTTAAATGACTTGTCACCGGAAAACATTGGAAGGCTTCTTTCCTTTTATGAGGCCAAAACAGTCTATGAAGCGTTTACCTGGGGCATAAACCCGTTTGATCAGTTCGGGGTGGAGCTTGGGAAATCCCTCGCATCGGGCATCAGGAAGAAAATGGCGGAAAAAAATATAAACCCCGAGTATTCTTTTGACGATACCGACCAGATTACAAAATTATATCTTGAAAAATTATTCACAGGTTAATTGAACCGCAACAGCTATTGAGTTTAAAATAGACTTTCGAATCCCGGAATCTTTTACACCTTTTTAATGGCAAATTTGGAGAAAAACTTTAACAGCATTAAATATCCAAACTGGAAGAATTGAGGAAATAATTATGAGGTTCATAATAATCGGAGGTGATGCTGCGGGAATGAGTGCGGCAAGCCGGGCAAAAAGAAACAGACCCGATGTGGATGTCATAGTCCTTGAAAAAACTTTCGATGTTTCATACAGCGCATGCGGGATGCCTTACAACCTGGCTGATTCAGAAAGAAGCATGGATGATCTTGTTGTCAGGCAGGCAGATGTTTTCAGAGAAAGGCAGAAGATCGACCTGAGAACAGGACATTATGTCGGGGTCATAGATGTAAACCGAAAAACAGTCAGAGGGATAAAGCATGACGGCAGCGAGTTTGAGCTTCCATACGACAAGCTTCTGATAGCTACCGGAGCATCCCCTGTCATTCCGAAGCTTCCCGGATTTGATCTTTCCGGAGTAACAAGCATGAAGAGCCTAGATGACGGAAGGATTATCAAGCAATTTATCACTGACAACAAGGTCAAAAATATTGTTATCATAGGTATGGGATATATAGCTCTTGAAATGTGCGAAGCATTCAGGGCCCTTGGAATTGAAGTTGATATGGTTAAACCCCGTTCCGTTTTTATTCCATGGATGAATGAGAAGCTTGCTTCAGCGGTAAAAACTGAAGTCGAAAAAAATAATGTAAGAGTACATCCCGGTCACAGGATAGAAAAAATAGTAAAGGCTAACAACGGGCTGAAGGTGATTTGTAGTGACCTCGATCTTTCCTGCCAGATGGTGTTCGTTGCCATTGGAGTTTCGCCCAACAGTCAATTGGCTCAAGATGCAGGTCTTGAGATTGGACATTCAAAGTCGATTTCAGTTGATAAAACCCTTTGCACCTCCAACCCCGATATATACGCGGCTGGAGATTGTGCTGATGCCTATCATGTTGTTACAGGCAGGAAGACCTGGATTCCGCTTGCTCTTCGTGCCAACCGGGGCGGATGGGCAGTAGCTGACAATGTGACCGGGACAAAAGTTGAGCTTCGGGGCGTGGCCGGAACAGCGGTATTCAAAGCCTTTGATATTCAGGTCGCCAGAACCGGTCTTGGCATGGATGAAGCAAAAGAGCTTGATTTTGACCCTGTTGAAGTAGTCATTGAAAGCCGATCCCGCGCGCACGCTCATCCCGGATCAGGTTCAATACTGGTTCAGATGGTTGGAGACCGGAAATCAGGCAGGCTTATAGGGGTGCAGATGGTAGGAAGAGAAGGCGCAGCCCATCGTATAAATGCGGCGGCTGTCGCTCTTAATGCCGGTATGACTGTTGACGAGTTTGCCCAAAGCGACCTTGCATACGCGCCTCCATTCGGCCCAGTCTGGGACCCTCTGCTCACAGCCGCAAACCAGTTGCTTAAGCAGATATAACTGCTTGATTTAAAATCTATAGTGGTTGTCAGAATAATATTCCGATCGAAACCAACAACAAAGTTTGGGTATGTGTGCGTATGCGAACCGCAGAAAATTCGTCACGGTCTTTTAAGAACGCCCCCGGACAGTCTATAAATATTATACAGGCGCAGGCTTTAAAAGGCTTCGTGGGCGTCTATCCACT
>JAWOHP010000140.1:0-8103 GCA_046485065.1 Desulfobacterales bacterium
GAGGAGGCCTTGGGGACGTTCATCAATATATAAGTTGAGCATATTTGACTGAGAAAACCTGATTTTTTTAATACTGGAAAGGAGTTAGAAAGGTTCTTAGACAGTATTGACAGAATCGACAGGATGTTGCCTGCTGAAAGGAGTTTTTTATGAGATCTTCGAGTAATTTAGAAAAAATAGAAAGCCAAATAATGAGTTTGCCCATATCAGAGCAGATTCATTTGATCGAACGTATCGCCAGGCGAGTCCGCTCCATAGAGTCAAAATCAGCCATAACCCTGAATTGGATTGATCTTTACGGAACAGGAAAAGGTATTTGGGGAGGAGAGGACGCCCAAAATTATGTGAACCATATGAGAGAAGATCGCATATGAATTTTTCCAAATCACTCAAGCAGATTAAAACTATTTTCCTTGATACCGCACCTGTTATCTATTTTATTGAAGCTCATGATCAATTTGGACCTCTTGTCAGACAGGTGGTTGAATTGATGAACGAAAATCGTATTCAGGCATTTACATCGGTTCTGACCCTTGCTGAAGTATTGCCAAAACCGGTGGAGTCAGAGAATGGCAAGCTTGTCGAAAAATTTAAAATGTATCTCAAAAACGGGCCGAATCTAACAATGCTACCGATTACTGAAAATATTGGTGAAAGAGCAGGTCTTCTTCGAGGAAAATATTCCTACCTCAAAACCGTGGATGCGGTTCAGATTGCCGCTGCAATTGACGCCAAGACAGACGCTTTTTTAACAAACGATAAGAAACTTGCCGGAGTTAAGGAAATCAAGATTCTTGTTCTGAATAACTATCTTGACAATACCCAATTGGGGAACCAATAGGGGGCGTACTAAACTTTTAAACTTTCTCATCTTTTATTAGGCGGAAGACAGGAAAAAAACAGAATATCGGGCCCGTTACACGGGTATATCGGACATCGAATATCCCGCCACAAAGATCCGCCACAGAGCTTGGCGGACGTGCCGTTGACGGGCGGACCTTCGGCGGACGACGATCAACTATCTCGACCGGCTCTTTCATAAATTGATAGTTACCGATTTCAGTCCTCCACAGATATTGGCGGATCTGAGACCTTGACCTGTTTTCGGTAACTATTCAGAGCAAATAGGGAATGTATTAAACTTACTCATCAAAAGCAATTTTATAATGCGGAAGCCAAACAAGGAATAAATATTAAGCGGAGATTCAGATGAATGCTTTAACTAAAGTTGATAAAATTATTATCGATAAACTATTAGATTTGCCCAGCAATGAGAAAAGCGAAGTTCTTAATTTTATCGAGTTTGTGCGGATCAAAAAGGATCGATCTTTTGTAGATTATGTGAATGAAAGAACAAAAAAAGCAGGTAACGCTATTGCATCTGGGGAAAGATTAACCTCATTAAAAGAGTTGCAGGCTGAATATGGCAAAAAAATATAGCTTGATACTTGCCCCTGCAGCTAAACGTGATTTAAAAAAATTGCCGAACAATGTACAAGGTCAAATTGTTTTTGAGCATTTACCAGAAATCGAACGTGACCCTTTAGGAGTCGGAAAGCCTCTGTTCGGTGTTCTGAAGGGTGAATTATCCTACCATTTTGGCAGAAATCCGGAATATCGAATAATCTATTTCATTGATAATGATTCTGTTGTTGTCACAATTATGGGTAGCAGAGAAAGTCTTTATAAACGTGCAAAAAAACGAGCGAGGAGGGGAAGTCGGGCAGGGGCATGCGGGACGTCCATAAATAAGTAAATAACTGCTGTCAGTAAGCAGATTTGCCCGCTTTTTCCGTATCTTCAGAGATGAAAAGTGGAAGGCGCGAGAAGCAGAATATCGAATATCGAAAAAAGATGTAACTATCTCGACCAGCTCTTTCATAAATTGATAGTTACCGATTTCAGCCTTGACCTGTTTTCGGTAACTATGTACAATTTCTTCTAATCGGACAAATTATCCTGTTAATCCTGTCGAACATGTTTTTTATTAACGAACGTTTTTAGACAGGATTAACAGAAATTATGCTCTTGTCGGATCGAATGGCATTCCTTGTTGACTGAAGTCGTTGATTGACATAAATTAAAAAGCATGCAGGATTACAAGGATTAACAAAGAATAGTGATGTCATGATCGACTTCGAATGGGATAATGTCAAAGCAAAAACGAATCTCAAGAAACATTCTGTTTCTTTCAACGAAGCCGCCACCGTTTTGAGGGACGGATTGAGCATCACAATCTATGATCCGGATCACTCTGACACAGAAGATCGATATTTAACCATCGGAATATCGGTTGCCGGCCGCTTTCTGATTGTTGCGCATACCGACCGAGGTGATCGAACCCGCATCATCAGCGCACGGGAACTTACCAGAAAGGAACGTGAAGTATATGAAAACGAAATTAAAAAACGAAAAGGCTGACGAACTTCGTTCTGAATACGATCTTGCCGCCCTGCTCAAGGAAGGTGTGATAGGTAAGTATGCCAAGCGCTATGAGCATGGGACAAACCTCGTATTACTATCACCGGATGTAGCAAGGAATTTTGCGAGTGACGAAGCAGTGAATGAAGCGCTTAGATTGGTTATACAACTCAAAAAGATTCCATGTGGCGGGATATCCGGGACGTCCATAAATAAGTAAATAACTGCTGTCAGCAAGCAGGGGGGAAGTCGAGGGCGCTCTTTACATTTATAGTTTTACTTCAAAAGGGGTACAAATAGAGAACGTAGTAAACTTTTAAACTTACTTATCAACCAGCTGATATTTAACATATTTTCAGGCGGTAACGAGATTGATTATAAATGAGAATTTACCTTGATTGTTGTAGCCTGCAACGCCCTTTTGATGATAGATCCCAACCGCGAATAGCGGTTGAGGCTGAAGCCGTACTCGTTATTCTGTCATTCTGTGAGTCAGATCGATTGCAGCTCGTTTCATCAGATGCACTGTTGCTTGAGATTGGATTCATCTCTGAACAGAATCGCAAAGATGACGCATATGCAATTCTCAAAATAGCAAAGCAATCTCTTGAGTTGACACCAGAAATTGAAGATCTGGCCAGAAAGCTGGAAGCATCAGGATTGAAACCACTGGATGCTTTGCATTTGGCATTTGCATCAGCCGCAAAAGTTGATTATTTTTGTACGTGTGATGATAAATTTTTGAAAAAAGCCAGGTGTATTGAAGGATTATATAGCAAAGTGATATCACCAATCGAATTGGTTATGGAGTTAGACATATGAATACTGAAACAAGACCGATATATGAAATAAGCCGCCGGGCTACTAACATTTTATTCAGGGAGATGGGCATAGTTGAGACAATTCGTTTTTTTAATCAGTTTTCGATAGGCCGCGGCGACTATACGAAAGATCGTGAGAAATGGATTGGTGATGTATCTCTGGATGATGCTATCTCTCAAATTAAGGGACGGGCATGCGGGGCGTCCATAAATAAGTAAATAACTGCTGTCAGCAAGCAGAATTGCCCGCTTTTTCAGTATCTTCAGAGATGAAAAGCGGAAGGCGCGAGAAGCAGAATATCGAATTTCGGGAGAACATGGGGACGTCCATGCAATTATGTGTTTCTTTCCTTTTCACCATTTCCGTAGAGCGTTGGGGGCCGTTCGTGCAGAGCGTACACAGGCAGAGAAGCTCGATATGCAGGAGGATAAATATTGAAAGAATTTAGCGTACTAATTGAAAAAGATGCGGATGGATATTTTGTTGCCTCAGTGCCCGCACTCCGCGGTTGTCATACGCAGGCAAAATCTCTTGATACATTAATGAAGAGAATTAAAGAGGCTATTGAGCTTTGCCTTGAGGTGGAAAAGCCTATATCAAATGAATTTATTGGTGTACAAAAAGTGGCAGTTAACGCATGACCACGTTTCCATCAATAACCGGCGGTCAGCTAATTCGTGCCTTGCGTAAATTTGGGTTTGAAGTAATGCGCATAAAAGGCAGTCATCATTTCCTGCAACATAAAGACGGCCGATGCACGGTTATTCCTCTACACCGAGGAGAGAGCATAGGTCGGGGACTCCTTGCCCAAATTTTACGAGACTGTGATATCACAAAGGAAGAATTACAAAAGAAACTTTAAGGGAAAGGGACGGGCATGCGGGACGTCCATAAATAAGTAAATAACTGCCGTCAGCATGCAGAATTGCCCGCTTTTTCAGTATCTTCAGAGATGAAAAGCGGAAGGCGATTCATGGGATGCAGTGCTTTCGAATTACCCTGAACTGAAGAAAGAAGACATTCAGGCCGCTTTGATCTACGCGAGAGAATCAATTGACCATACCGAGATCAGGTTTGCCTATGTCTGAAAACATCAGGCTTTATCTGGATCAGATGCTCCAGACGCATGTCGCGAGTGTGTTACGCCAGACAGGCCATGATGTCATCCGTGCATCGGAAGTGGGTCAGTCGCGTGCAGATGATAACCAAATATTAAAAAAGGCAATCAACGATAATCGCATAATGAATGAGATATGGAATAGAATAACCAAGTTAATTGAACATAAAAATGTTATAATCTCAGAACATGGTTATGATGAGCTTGCAGCCGATAATATAGAAGTTATGGATGTCATTGCGGGAATAGGTGATGCTTACGTCATCGAGGAATATCCTGAATTTTCGAAAGGATCATGTGTTCTGGTTTTACAACATGACAAAGTAGGTTCAGCTATACATGCTGTTTGGGGGATTCCAAAAGGCCTATCATCACCGGCTGTGCTAATAACGGCATACAGGCCCGATCCTGTGAAGTGGACAGATGATTTTAGGAGGAGAAAGTTATGAAACAAAAATATCGCACTAAATTGGTGCATGAAGGAAAATATGTTGCAGAGGTTGACGTGGTGCTACACGAAACGGATGAAGGTTGGTCGCCATATCTGTCACTTGAGGATGCATGTAAACTGGATAAAGTACGTGATTCTCTCCGAAAAGGTGATATTGAAATGGCAATGAGGCTATCCCGCGTTTTTTCATTGACACCTGTAACTATGCCGCAAAAGCACAATGAATTATTACATCCCGGTGCATAAGCAAGGGGAGGCATCCGGGGAAGGCCTTGGGGACGTTCATCAATATATAAGTTGAATATATTTGCCTGAGAAAATCTGATCTTTTTATCCTGAGAAGGAAGGAACCATGGGAACGCCCATGTTTTTATGCGTTTCTATGCTTTTAAATTCAGGAAGATGCCTTGAACCTGATAATTCCCTGTAAATTATTTCTTGACAGGTTCACAGATATAGGCTTAAATTGACCAGAATTATGGTTAATCTTAATTGGAGTCATGTTATGAAAACACTATCATTATCTGAGGCAAAAATGAAGTTCAGCGCCCTTGTGGATATAGTTAACGCAAGTGACGAGGAGGTCATCGTGACAAAAAACGGACGCCCCGCTGCAGTCATTATCAGTCCCGATGAGTATGAAAGCATAAAGGAGACATCCCGAATTATCTCGGATGCGGATTTGATGGCTGAGATCAGGCAAGGGCTGAACGCGTTGAAGGCGAAACGGGTGAAGGTTTACACTCTTGAGGAATTATGAGGTCCAGACTTAATTCGCTGAGGATCCCGGATGAAATAGCAACTGTGATTCGGGGAATGCATCCGGAACTGAAGAAAAAAATCAAGTCGGGACTCAAGGCAATCTTGGAAGAGCCCCACACTGGCAAGTTGCTGCGCAACGAATTGGCTGGATTGCGAAGTTTTCGCGTCAGCAGATTCAGGATCATTTACCGCGTTGTGAAAAAAGAGGTGGAAATAGTTGCCGTAGGTCCTCGTATCCGGATTTACGAGGAAACATACAGGCTGATTAAAAAGAACAAATGAATAGGGAAACAAATAGGGGACGTTCTAAACTTTTAAACTTTCTCATCTTTTATTAGGCGGAAGGCGTGTTAAACTCGTGGATCATAAATCGTAGATCGTGGATCGATTAACGAACAACGAACCACGAACGACGATTAACTATCTCGACCGGCTCATTCATAAATATATCAGTGGAGCATATTTGACTCGGAAAATCTAATTTTTTTATCCTGGAAAGGAGTTAGATATATGGCCAACATTTTGAACATCTGCAGAATGTTATTTAAACGCCGGAAACACGCGCGTTACAATGTTCAAGATGGCACCTTTGTCATCTTGACGCCAGGGGAGCAGAAGGTTCAGATTATTGACATCAGCATGGGCGGCGCTGCATTTATCTACCAAGGGCGTCCGGAAGCGCTCGAAAAATCTGGCGCCCTTAAACTGATCGCCGATGAGATGAGCCAGCAAAGATTGAAATTTGATACTGTTTCCGACATCCCGGCGCCCGGCTATGCGGAATCATTGAAAAAAATGTTTCGGCGCCGTGGCGTGCAATTCAAGTGGATAGGAGTCCTTGAAGAAGCGGAATTGAATAAATTCATAAAAGAGGTAGGCATATTTCCCGCATAAACCAATTATGAAGCTCCCCGCCGCAGAGCTGACGGGGAATCTTCGGCCGGAAGGAATATTATCCATTTTTAATCTTCCAGTTATTCTCATTATTGTCATTTCCAGAATAAAGTCAAAAATCATCTTACATAGCATAACAAGGCCAGGGACCAGAAACCAAAAATTTTTATGATAATTCTAAACAGGCTTCTTTTACCAGCTTTCCTATTTCGATTTTCTGCGGACACTTCTGCTCCGCGACGGAAAAATCGAGATTCATGATCCTCTCTCTTTCCGTAACAGGTATTTTATTAAAAAGCTCTCTTGCCCATCCCGGTTCATTGTAATTCCTGGAGTACATGAGACAGCGCATTAGGTCGCCAACAGGAGCGGCTCCTGTATCGGCCGATTCACATATGCGTGTGCATCCCATGCAGTAAGTTCCGGCTGTTTCGCCCGCGTAACGCCTGAAAAGGTCGATATCAACAGATGAAAGCCTGGTCTTGTTCATGGCGGCTGAGGCATTTGACATGAGAATATTGATGCTTGGCATCTGTGAACAAATACATGATATATAAGGATTTTCCCATACTGCCTTGAGTTTTGCCTGCTTATCGGTGTATCCTGCTTTTAAAAATCTTCCGGCCATCTGAAGATCCTTATCGGAGCTTGTCCTGATCTGTCCGCCGCCCTGAGTTTTCATTGCCGTTAAACCGATTCCTGCCTTTTGGCACGCATCGACCGCTCTTTTCATGTTATCCGTATGCATAAGCCTGAAATTATAGGTCATCATTATACCGTCAATCCATCCAAGCCTAGCGGCGCCTGTCAGGCAATCTTCCATGTTGCTGTGTGTGCTGAAACCAAAAAAACGTATCTTATTATTTGCCTTTGCCTTTTCCACCCAGTTTTTTGTGTTTTTATCAATTTCATTTATACTTCTTATGCCATGCACAAAATAGAGATCAATATAAGAAGTTTTCATTCTTTCCAGAGAACGGGCTAAAAGGTTTGTCATGCCATCCGGATCCCTTGCGTCAGACTTTGTCACAAGGAAAACCTTTTTCCTTTCTTCAGGGAATTTTTCAAAAAACATTCCTATTCCTTTTTCGCTGTTTCCCCCTTCGTAGCAATCGGCTGTATCCCAGTATGTTATGCCAAGCTTTACGGCCTGTCTCATTAGAAGTTGGTTTGACGGTATATCGAACATACCGCCAAGTCCCAGAATCGGGACATTATCTCCTGTTTTGCCGAAAGGTCTTTTTGGTACAAGTCCTTCACCGGTGTTTTGAGCGAACTGTCCTGTTATCTTGGCAAGGGAATCAACCGGAAGGAAAATGGAACCTATTCCGGCAGCTCCCGCTGTTTTCAGAAAATCTCTTCTAGACAAATCCGGCTTTTTTTTATTCATCTGTCTGCTCCTTTCGCTTTTACTTCTAAACCATCGGCTCCTCTTGTATAATCTGATTTTTCCTTGCTCATCTGTCCACTCCTTTCACTTGACCTCTCGAATCACTGACCCCTTGAACCCTTAAATTGCTCATCTGTTTGTTCCTTTCATTTGAACCCCTGAACCCTTCTTTATATTATCATCGCCGCCGTTTTGTTTCTTGATTCATTATCGGATGTAACCCGGATTGCCCGTTGTGATCTCACG
>JAWOHP010000014.1:0-50406 GCA_046485065.1 Desulfobacterales bacterium
AAGATACTTTGAAGTAAAAAGCAAATATCGCCAGTCTCTATATGCTGCAATATATTAAAAATCCAAAAAGTTTATTATAAAGGGTATTATGATTCGATCTTATTATAAAGTTGCAGGCTTAATCCTTTTTTTTATATTATGTTTATCTTTAACGACTGCTTTCGCGGAAAAAAAGGATAATATTCCTGCCAAAGGCACAGTCACCATGGTAGATCTTGGAGCCAAATCGTGCGTTCCCTGCAAGATGATGGCGCCTATCATGGAAAAGATGGAAAAGAAATATGCCGGAAAAGCAGTTATCCATTTTTATGATGTATGGGAGGATCGTGAACCGGCTGTGAGATTTAAAATCCGTGTGATTCCCACACAGATATTTTTCGATAAAAACGCAAAGGAGGTTTACAGGCATGAGGGCTTTATGAGCGAAGCCGATATTGTGAGCCAGCTTTCCAAAATGGGAGTAAAATAGAGCAGCTTTTCCCTCGGAGATAATATGATTGAATCTTTTTTTATGATGATTAACGAATGGATGACGGGCGGCGTAGGCATTGCTCTTCTTGGATGTTTTATATGGGGCGTGGTCAGCGTTATGTTCAGTCCGTGTCACCTCGCCTCTATTCCGCTTATCGTGGCCTACGTTGCCGGGCAGGAGAAAGCCGTCGATCCCAGGCAGGCTGGCTGGTATGCGGGAGCTTTCACTCTGGGGCTTTTTATCACCATTGCGCTGATCGGGATCGCCTGCGCTTTGCTGGGTAGGATGCTCGGTGATATTGGAATCTGGTGGCAGGTGCTGGTTGGCGGCGTGCTACTCTGGGTGGCCGCAGGCATGCTGGGCGTTGAGGCCTGCTCGATGTCAGGTTCGCTGCTTTACCGTCTGAATCTTCGGGGTCTTCATGGCGCGTTCGGGCTGGGTCTTGCTTACGGTGTTTTGTCCGGATCATGCACTTTCGGGTTCATTGCTCCGATACTGGCCATAGTTACAGTACAACAACAGATTTTGACCGGTATTATAATGATTATGCTGTTTGCGCTGGGACACTGTCTGCCAATTGTTGTGGCCGGCAGTTCAATAGCCCTTATCCGGCGGCTGACTGAAAACAGATCATGGCAGGGCGCCGGTAACTGGTTCCGTAAGGGCGCCGGAGTCATTATAGGTTTTCTTGGTCTTTATTTCATAATTAATCCGTTTGTGACGGCTTTGTAAAAAGTCATTCTGCTGTGTTGCGCTTCATCCCCGCCCTGTTGAATCCCGCAGAGCGGGACGGCAGGGCCGATTCAACAGGGTGAATCATTGCAGCGTATCAACATGTACGCTTCATTTCTCAAGACTCGCGCGCCTTGCATAATGCGCTTTTTACTTTGCCGTCCGAATTTCGGGTTTTTGTGAAGCCATTAATCTTGTAAGGAGAATTAACCATGTCAAATTCAAAGCAGCTTTCGTTTCTTGACAGGTTTTTAACACTCTGGATTTTTCTTGCCATGTTTATAGGGGTTTCCTGGGGATATTTTTTTCCGGGTGTGAAGGATGTCATCAACATCTTTCAGGTCGGAACCACCAATATCCCGATTGCAATCGGACTTATCCTTATGATGTACCCCCCCCTTGCCAAGGTAAAATATGAAGAACTGAAGGAAGTCTTTAAAAACTTTAAGGTTCTGATTCTTTCTCTTGTACAGAACTGGATTATAGGCCCGATACTGATGTTTCTGCTCGCCATAGCCTTTTTATCAGGACACCAGGAATACATGGTCGGACTTATTATTATCGGTCTTGCAAGATGTATCGCGATGGTGATCGTATGGAACGATCTTGCATCCGGAGATACCGAATACTGCGCAGGGCTTGTAGCCTTCAACTCAATATTCCAGGTTCTTTTTTTCTCTGTTTATGCATGGATTTTTGTGACAGTTCTTCCTGCGTGGCTGGGATTGAAAGGAATGGTGGTAGATATTTCCATAGGCCAGATTGCCGAAAGCGTATTCATATATCTTGGAATTCCTTTTATTGCCGGAATGATTACAAGATTTATCGGTCTTAAGACTAAGGGGAAAAAATGGTACGAAGAAAAATTCATTCCCAGAATTAGTCCCGTTACACTTATCGCTCTTCTCTTTACAATCCTTGTTATGTTCTCTCTTAAAGGCGAATATATCGTTCAGCTTCCCTTTGATGTTATCCGTGTGGCTGTTCCTCTTTGCATCTATTTTTTTATCATGTTCTTTGTCTCTTTTTTCCTTTCAATGAAAGCAGGAGCTACCTATGAACAATCCACGACATTGAGCTTTACCGCCGCTTCTAACAATTTTGAGCTTGCTATTGCCGTTGCAGTGGCGGTATTTGGGATAAATTCCGGGCAGGCATTTGCGGCAGTAATAGGCCCGCTTGTAGAAGTTCCCGTATTGATAAGCCTTGTAAATGTCGCTCTCTGGTTTAAGAAAAAGTATTTTCCGTATGCCGTGGAAACGCCTACAGGCGTTTGTCATGTCACATGCAAACCATGAACGGCTTCGTAAAAAGTCATTCTGCTGTGTTGCGCTTCATCTTTCGTCATTGCAGCGTACTGATATGTACGCTTCATTCCTCAAGATTTGCGCGCCTTGCATAATGCGCTTTTTACTTTGCCGTCTGACTTTCGGCTTTTTATGAAAGTATCAAATTTAAAGAACAGGACATATGCCTTTTATTAACAATCAGCTTTGGACAAACACTATAAAACAGGTATTGTTTATTGCCCTGATCGTATTGGCTGCGGGATTTTTATCAAACAGTTTCAGATCCGACAAAATCCCTTTTGTTGAAGACTGGTCAACAAAATCAAATCTTGTGACTCCATCCGGAGAGAATCTCGAAATATCTCTTGCCGAAGCTTCAAACCTGTTTAAAAAAGGTAAGGCCGTCTTTATTGATGCAAGATCCCTTTCAGAATATGATGCAGGACATGTAAAGGGTGCTAAAAGCCTTCCGTACAAGGAAGCTGACTGGAAATTCGCTGAAGCGATGACGGGAATTTCGGAAGAGAGCGCCGTAATCACATACTGCGACGGGGAAACGTGCGAACTCAGTATGGAGCTTGCGCTTTTTCTGCGACATGCAGGCTATAAAAACGTAAAAGTTCTCTCAAACGGATGGTCGGTCTGGAAACAAAACGGCCTGCCGGTGGAGACCGAACAAAGATGAAAGAAGAAATCAGGCAAAAAATTTCAATGACCCTGTATAATGGAGCAAGAATTATTCTGGGCATAGTATTTATTTATGCAAGCTACGACAAGATTCTTCACCCTGCTGCCTTTGCAAAGATAATCTATAATTACCGGATTCTTCCGGATGAACTTATCAATTTATCAGCCATATTTTTGCCCTGGCTTGAACTTACAGTCGGTTCTCTTCTTATAATCGGAGTGTGGCTGCCGGGGGCGGTTTTTATCGGGAATATTCTTCTGATAATATTTTTCTCTACCATTCTATATAATAAGGTAAGAGGGCTTGACATAAGCTGCGGATGTTTTTCGACAAGCGAAAGCGTAACGCCTGAATCAACCCTTTACTTATTACGCGATTTTTCTTTTGTCGTAATTGCGGTTTATCTTTTCTTTAAAGTTTTCATATCAGATTTTTCCGGCAGCAAGTCATCTAACCGAATATCCCCTTGACTCATGTAGTTAATTCATATATTTATGAATTTATAGAAAATATACAAATATTTTTATATTGAGTGTAGTTTATTCGTTTTCGTCATTCCCGCGAAGGTGGGGCACGTATGGATAAAAATATGCCGAAAAAAAGAATTTTCGCTCTAGTTCTAATCTCGGTTCTCCTTCTTTTGTTATTTGCCGGTTCCGCTTCAGCCAGGGAAGAATATGCCAAAAAAACAGGTAAAGGATGCATATTATGTCATGAGGAAAAGACAGGGGGCGGTTTAAAAACAGCCGGTATCGCCTACATCAAAAATGGATACAAATATCCGATTCCGATTAATATAATTGAGAAAGCCGCAAAGGTTCAGAGTTCTTTTCATAAAACCCTCAGATTTATTATCGGATACCTTCATATTCTTGCCGCTTTTATACTTGTTGGTGCCATTTTTTATATACACATATTTGTCAAGCCTTCCCAGATAACCGGGGGCATTCCAAAAGGCGAGCGAATTCTGGGTTTATCATGTCTGATTACACTCACGATAACAGGCATCTATCTGACCTGGTTCCGCATAGACAGGTTTGGTCATTTTTTTGATAACCCGTTCGGACGCATTCTCTTTATTAAAATACTTCTTTTCATCCTCATGCTTCTTTTTGCCGTCACAGCCGTGACATTCGTACACAGCAGGATGAAAAAGGAGACGCAGGCAGCACAGCAGACAATACTTGATCCCGGAAAAATAACTTTTGAAAATCTTAAAGATTTCGACGGATCATCAGGGAAACCCGCCTGCATAATTCATGACAGAAAGATTTATGATGTTACCGAAAGTCCGAAGTGGAAAAACGGAAGGCACTTCGGGAAACATTCGTCAGGAATGGATCTTACCGAAGCATTAAAAGGGGCGCCTCACGGCCCCGAAGTTTTTGAAAAAGTGAAGTTTGTCGCCGAAGTCAAGGGCGGGGAGAAACAGCCTGAAAAGATTAGCGGAACGAGAAAGCTTTTTATATTCATGGCATACTCCAACATGGTCATCATACTGCTTATAATTTTCTGCATAGCCTCCTGGCGCTGGGGATTCACAGTGTTTCCAGAACCTGCTTCTGGTGAATCACTTGCCGCAAAAAACTGTATTGAATGCCATAAAAAACTGAATCCGGGCATATATGCCGACTGGAAACAGAGTATTCACGCCGGAGTAGGAGTGGATTGTTACAAATGCCATAAAGCAACTGAATTAATTTCAAGTTCGGCAAGCAAATCTCATTTGAAACATTCATCTCTTTCAATAACATCTTTTGTCAGCCCAAAGACTTGTTCCGAATGTCACCCGAAACAGGTTGCAGAGTATTCAAAAAGCAAACACGCAAATACAATAGAGATAATGTGGAAAGTTGATAAATGGCTGCAACTGGGCATGAATAATGAGGTTGAACGCAACAGCGGATGTTATGTATGCCATGGAACAGTTGTTGAAGCTAAAGAAGGAAACCCGGTTGAAGGATCATGGCCGAATGTCGGAGTGGGCAGGAAAAATCCGGATGGAAGCCTGGGAAGCTGTTCAAGTTGCCATACAAGGCACAGGTTCTCTGTTGCCGAGGCAAGAAAACCTGAAGCCTGCGGCCAATGCCATCTCGGCCCTGATCATCCCCAGATAGAAATTTACAACGAATCGAAACACGGCGCCATATATAATGCGGAAGCAGGAGAATGGAACTGGACTACTGATGACGGCACATGGAAAGCCGGAAGAGACTTCAGGGCTCCGACATGCTCGGCATGTCATATGTCCGCGGCCCTTGGTGTCTCAAAAACTCACGATGTTACCGAAAGGCTCTCGTGGGAACTTCAGTCGCCATCAACAATCAGGCCGTCTGATTTTAAGGCTTTCCCTGCAAAAACAGACTGGATGAATGAAAGAGCAAAGATGATGATGGTTTGCCGGCAGTGCCATTCCGAAGAATGGACAAATTCACACTTTAAGAATCTTGATAATGTGATTATAAATTATGAATCAATTTATTATGAACCTGCCGCAAAAATCATGGATAATCTTTACGCAAAAGGAATCCTGTCAAAAAGCAGCTACTTCGATGAGGGACTTGAATGGGAATTCTATGAATTGTGGCACCATGAAGGAAGAAGGGCCAGGATGGGTTCAGCCATGATGGCCCCTGATTATGCGTGGTGGCACGGTTTCTACGAGCTGAAGCACCGCTTTAACAAGATAAAGGAGCTTTCCGAAGAAGCCCTTAAAACAGGAAAAGTATATGTTTACAGGGAATTCCCCGGGAAAGCGGAGAGCAGCAAGACAAAATAACTGAGCTGTCAGAATATTTTATTAGATCAACAACCTAATTTAGGTGGCAAAGTAAAAAGTCCAGTATGCAAGGCGCGCGAATCTTGAGGAATGAGGCGTACATTTTAGTACGCTGCAAAGACGAAAGATGTCGCGCAACACAGTAGAATGGCTTTTTACGAAGCCGCCCGGTTTAAGATTTTCCCTTTCGTGCTTATCACAACCTTCTCCATTGGCACCTTAACACCGGCTTTTTCCATACCTTTTTTAACTATCATGGGAAGACCTGAGCAGCACGGAACCTCCATGATCACCGCTGTCACACTTTTTATTCCGGCTTCTTTAAATACGGCCGCGAACTTGTCGATATATTCCTGAACATCGTCGAACTTGGGGCATCCCATCATCACGGCCTTTCTTTTAAGAAAATCCCTGTGGAGAGTAGGAAATGATACCGGCACGCAGTCAGCCAATACCAGAAGATCGGCGCCTTTCAAAAAAGGCGCTTTTGCCGGAACAAGTTTTATCTGAACCGGCCAGTGGGAAAGTGCTGAATTGCCACTTTCTTCAATAAACGAAGGTTTGTTTGCCTGGTCACAGGTAAAAGTCTGTACGGCAGCAGAAGGGCATCCGCATGACGAGACAGGCTCTGCTGCGATCTCCTCTTTTTTCTTCCCGTGAAGATACTTTTCAACTGCCTCAACATCGAACTCTTCCGCTTCACGTTCAATTATCTTGAGCGCTCCCGTCGGGCATTCTCCTATGCAGGCTCCAAGACCGTCACAGAACATATCCGCAACAACCTTTGCTTTCCCGTCTATAATCTGAAGCGCTCCTTCAGCACAGGACGTAACACACTGTCCGCATCCGTCACAAAGCTCTTCGTTAATCTCAATTATTTTGCGTTTGACTTTCATAATGTATCCTTTTTTGTGATTTTATCAAAGCTGAGCGAAGGGGTCCATGGTTCAAAGATTCCAGGGTTCAAGTGTTTGTTTCTCTTGACCCCCTGACCCCTTGAATCCTATGCTTTTATAAGAACTTCCCGGGCAACAATTCTGCCGGTCTCGGTTAAAAACGATTTATTAATAATTTCAGATAATTTATCTGTATCGATGGGCTTCTCTTTTATGTTTTCCTCTATATTTACGATCATGTCTGAATCATAAACCACTTTGAAATTTATATTGTCATCAGGTTTTGGATGATGATGATGACTTACGATATCGCATACCTCTTCGATCAGCTTCTCCTTTGCGCCGAGCTTGATAAGTATTTCCTTTGCGATTGGAGGACCTTCTTCTTCCTGGTATTTCGGAGCCGTGCTGTTGTATTTCCTTTCAGCCTCGACTATTCCGATATCGTGCAGGTAGGCGGCGGCTAAAATTACTGAAAGATTTCCGCCCTCATTTTTTCCTATCCTTTCGGCGTATCGGGCAACCTTTGAAGCATGTCCGATACGCTTGAAATCGGACTTGAAATACCTTTTCATTGCAACAGCAACTCTGTCCTTCAACAAGTCTTCTTTTTTGGCAAGAAGCTCTTCGGGAAGGGTTCCGAGACATTGTTCGGCATATTCGCAGTAAGATGCACATCCGAAATCCATATTTGGATTTATGAATCTGTATCCGCAATTATTGCATTTGCGCGCAGTATCATCCTTGAAAAACTCAACTTTGCTGCCGCATTTAGGGCAATTCACATCAAATATGGCGCCCTGCTTCCAGTACCGGCTGTCCTGTCCGGGGCATTTCATGGCATCCTCCGCAGTTCTTCTCCCTCCAGGGAGAAAGGGTTCCAGGGGTCAAGGGTTCGAGGGTTCACTTGACCCCCTGACCCCTTGACTCCTTGAACCCTATACAATAATAATTTAACATTATCCCAAAATCGCTTTTAAGTCCTCGTCAGGCGTCTTTATCGGCATTATGTTGAATTTATCGACCAGAACATTTAACACGTTCGGCGTGATAAATGCGGGAAGGCTTGGCCCGAGCCTTATGTCTCTTATTCCAAGATAAAGAAGAGTCAGTAAAATTGCAACAGCCTTCTGCTCATACCAGGAGAGGATCATCGAAAGCGGAAGATCGTTTACTCCGCAGTTGAAAGCCTTTGAAAGGGCAACAGCGATCTGTATGGCCGAATAGGCGTCGTTGCACTGACCTATATCAAGGAGTCGCGGTATTCCGCCGATATCACCAAGATCCTTGTCGAAGAAACGGAACTTACCACAGGCAAGTGTAAGTACGACACAATCTTTCGGAACTTTTTCGACAAACTCGGTGTAGTAGTTGCGTCCAGGCTTTGCCCCGTCGCATCCTGCAACAAGGAAGAAATGTCTTATTGCTTTTCCCTTAACTGCTTCGATAACCTGGCCGGCCACTTCCATGACTGCGTTGCGGGCAAATCCTACCATGACTGTCTTGCCTTTGGTATCTTTTTCAAAACCCGGAAGGGAAAGCGCTCTATTGATCACATGCGCAAAGTTTTTGTCCTGTATGTGATCCACATCCGGCCAGCCGACAAGACCTGTTGTAAAGATGTTGCCCTTGTAGGAATCTTTCGGTTTCTGAATGCAGTTTGTCGTCATCAGTATCGCGCCGGGAAATTCGGCAAATTCCTTTGCCTGGTTCTGCCACGCGGTTCCGTAATGACCGTAAAAATGTCCATATTTTTTAAGACCGGGATAGCCATGAGCCGGGAGCATCTCCCCGTGAGTATATACGTTTATACCCCTGCCTTCGGTTTGTTTCAGTATCTCTTCGAGGTCTTTTAGATCATGCCCCGAAACAAGAATGGCTTTACCTTTTTTAGCATAAAGAGGGACTTTTGTCGGAACCGGGTGGCCATATGCGCCCGTGTTGGCGAAATCAAGAAGCTCCATAGCCCACAGATTTGCTTCCCCGCATTTTAAAACAAGACCGATAAGCTCATCTGCTCCCAGGTTTTGATTCAAACCTGCTGCCATTGCTTCGTAAACAAATTTATAAATCCTCTCATCCGTTTTACCTAAAATCATCGCGTGATCAGCATAGGCCGCAACACCCTTCACTCCGTATGTTAAAATCTGCTGCAGGGACAAGATGTCCGGATTGATATCGGGATCGCTTTTTACGCCGACTTTTTCACCCTGTGAAACCAGTCCTTCAATTGTTTTTTCCGGCACAAAGGAAGCCGCTCCTTCGGTAAAGCCTGTTTTGATTCCGGCTTTTGATAGTTTTTCTTTCAGTGAATCACGATAAACAACGAATTTTTCGATGAGCTTCTGGAATCGCGCCGGGTCGAAATCGACATTTGTTAAAGTTGAAAAAATTGCTTCGCAGGCAAATCCGTCGATTTCTTTATCTTTTATTCCAGCCTTGTACCCTTCAATAGCATAAAGAGACAATCCTCTTACCGAGTAAATGAGAAGATCCTGCAGAGCAGCAACTTCCGGACTTTTCCCGCATACACCTATTTTGGAACATCCTTCACCTTTTGACGTTTGTTCACACTGGTAACAAAACATGATTTATCCTCCTTTTTATATAATTGATTTTATGGTTGTTCTATTTTTTAAATATAAATATATCGTTTGAAATCCCTTTGCCTTGACTTAAGTCAAAAAAAAGAGAATATTTTAGATGCGCTTTTTACTTTGCCGTCTGAACCATAACTTTTTTGAGATTGTGGATAATAACAAAAAGGAAAATATGAAAAATATTTTTGAAACAGTTTCTGCCGTCCCGCTTTTTAACGGCCTTCCGGATGATCAGCTCCATGAGATAAGAAAAATTGCAGTCAGCAAGCGCTTTAACAAGGGTGAGACCATTTTTTCAGAGGGTGATCCGGGCAACGGCTTTTATGTGGTTGCAGAAGGACTTGTCAAAATATACAAAGTGTCTTCGGAAGGTAAAGAGCAGATTTTGCATATTTTCGGTATTGGTGAACCTTTTGGCGAAGTTCCTGTATTTACAGGGCAGCTATTTCCTGCCAACGCGGAAGCTATTGCAAAGAGCCGCCTTCTGTTTTTCCCGAGATCTGATTTTGTGGACCTTATTACAGGAAATCCTTCTCTTTCTTTAAGTATGCTTGCTGTTCTTTCCATGAGGCTCAGGCAATTTACCGTCCAGATCGAAAATCTTTCCTTGAAAGAGGTCCCGGGCCGCCTTGCATCATATCTTTTATACCTTGCCGATGAGCAGGGGAGAAATGCTTCGGTCAGATTAGATATATCAAAAAGTCAGCTTGCAAGCCTTCTCGGAACTATTCCTGAAACCTTGTCGCGCATTTTTTCAAAAATGACGGATATGAAATTGATAGAAGTATCAGGGCGAAAGATAAAGCTTGTTGATCGTCAGGGGCTTATAATGCTTGCAGAACACGGTAAAAATCAGACAGCTTCATAAAAAATCATTCTGCTGTGTTACACTGCATCCTTCGCCCCTTGACCCCTCGAATTCTTCTCGCAAATTACTTTTTCAGATCTACAAGCTCTCTGCTTAATATCCTGATATGCCCCATTTCTTCTTTAATAATTGCTTCTATTTTATTCCTCCCGGATTTTTCGGGGACAGCTTCCTTCATGCCGAGGTAAAAAACTATCGAATCCTTTTCGGCTTCTATGGCCGATTTGAGAATTTCTTTCATAGAGGCGTATGTTGTCTCTTTTTCAAAAAAGACCTTTGTATCTGCAAGTGCTTTCAGGTAAAGAACGGCCTCATCCTGGGGATCGAATACCGTTGGTGTTTTTTCATTTGCAGCGAGAGTCGCTCTTAATGTTTTAAAGGTCTTCTCATGGTCATCTTCCATTCCGGCAAGCTTAATCAAGAATTCCTTTGAAGCTGTATCTGAAACGCCAGCTGCTGCATTTCTGTAAAATTTTGCACCGTTTCTTTCAAGCTGTTCTGCTATTTCGAAAATATCATCCGCATTGAAATCGTAACTCATCTTCTTTATAATCCTTTCTTTGACCGTCTGTTCATTTTAATCCGTTGAAATAACAATATATTATAGCCTGATAAATCTTTCGATTTTAGGGCAATTCTGAATTATCGGGCATTCATTGTCAATAGCTAATAACACCTTATGATTCAATATAAGCCCGTATCATTTCGTTTTACATTCCTTATCCCATTCCGGACACGCTTTCTCCATAGGTGTAGAATATTTAAGAACGCATTCACTGCATTCCATATCGACATTGGGAACATCGCCGTATTTTTCCCTGATCTCTTCGGGCGATAAAACGGTTAAGTTGGAACACCCGCACTGAGGACAG
Organism: Desulfobacterales bacterium; assembly: GCA_046485065.1. Classification (GTDB taxonomy): domain Bacteria; phylum Desulfobacterota; class Desulfobacteria; order Desulfobacterales; family RPRI01; genus RPRI01. The sequence goes on from JAWOHP010000014.1 coordinate 11,197, forward strand.
GCAGTCTGTATTGTGTAACGCTTCTTTTCCATATCTAATCTCCCTTTTTTATTTGTTTTAAAAGTTTGTCTAATGTTTCTCCGGATAGCAGTTTTTCTTCAAGCGCAATTTCTCTTATCGTCTTTCCTGTCTCATAAGATTTTGTTGCAAGAGCCGCAGCTTGATCATAACCTATATATGGAACTAGGAAAGTCGCAAGCGCAAGGCTTTTTTCGATGTTTGAACTGCATGTTAAGACATTCGCGGATATGCCGGAAATGCATTTATTTGCGAATAATTCTGATGCCCGGGCAAGAAGTGTAACTGACTGCAGGAGGTTATATGCTATCAGGGGGAGCATGACGTTAAGTTCGAAATTACCGGACTGTGCTCCAAGCATAATAGTTGTGTCATTTCCGATTACCTGTGCTGCAACCTGAATAACCGCTTCAGGAATAACCGGGTTGACTTTTCCAGGCATTATGGATGAACCGGGTTGAAGTGAAGGAATACTTATTTCACCGATTCCGCATCTCGGGCCCGATGATAGCCACCTTATGTCATTTGCTATCTTTATAAGGCTTACAGCGACAGTCTTCAATGATCCGCTTATTTCCATGCATGCATCCTGGGCTGCCTGTGCTGAGAAGTGGTTTTTTGCCTCTCTGAAGGGAATGCCTGTTTTTTCAGCAATCAGGGCTATGACTTTTCGAGCAAACGCAGGATGTGTATTTACACCTGTTCCAACTGCCGTTCCGCCGAGAGCAAGCTCGGAAATGCTCTCCAGAGAAGTATTTATTCTTGAGATGCCAAGCTCAATCTGTCTTGCATATCCTGAAAACTCCTGTCCAAGTGTAACCGGAACAGCATCCTGGAGATGGGTTCTTCCTATTTTATTTATTCTCCTGAACTCGTACGCCTTATCTGAAAGAGCCTTTAAAAGAGAATCAAGAGAAGGAATCAATTGCTCTTTTATGATAATGGAAACTGAAATGTGTATAACAGAGGGAATAACATCATTGCTTGACTGGCCAAGGTTAACATGATCATTCGGGTGGACCGGTATTTTTCCTCCCTTCTTTCCTATGATTATCTCATTTGCCCTTGATGATATAACTTCGTTCATATTCATATTGGTAGAAGTTCCGGAACCCGTCTGGAAAACGTCTATCGCAAACTGGCTGTCAAATTTTCCTTCTGTTACTTCATCGGCAGCCTGAATAATGGCTTTTGATAACTGTTCGCTTAACAGGCCAAGTTCGTGGTTAACCATTGCAGCAAATTTTTTTAAAAGCGCAAGGGAATATATAAAGGATAAGGGAAGAGTCAGACCGCTTATGGGAAAATTTTCAACAGCTCTTTGGGTTTGCGGGCCGAAGTAGGCATTTTCCGGGACAAGAACTGTTCCCATTGAATCATTTTCAGGAACCAGTTTCATAGAATCACCCTTTTTGAGACCTTTAATAATATCTGATCTGTTGTTATGTCGGATATGGGGACACATATAATACTCCTAACCGAAATAGATAGCGCATTCCCAGTCAGCTCTGCGGCGGGGAGCTTCAATCCGGCGACAACCAAAAATCGCCGTTCAATTTTCGATCTACGACTCGCTATTCTCGATGTACGATATTCGATCTTCGAACTTCTTTCATATATATGGTTGACACGAGGAAATCTCTTTTTTATTATTTATATGAAATTTCCGATATTTCGTCAATCCTGTCTTTCGTTTCCGCAGCAATTATTTCCTGTGGAGGGGAAAGATGTTGGTTTGGAATTTTAAAACTCAACCGTGCCCAGACTTTATTTCCGGATGGACACTAAATATAAAACAGATAACTTATTGCGGACACAACTAATCCAATAAAAAAATTAAAAGGCGCTTATGCCTCTTCCCGCCATTCCAAAAGAGATTCTGCCTCTCCTTGATAATAAACTGGATTCATTTCATGCCGTCCTTAAAGAAACAGGAATTTATATAAAAGCCGATTCCGATTTCCTTACGGAGCTTAAAACCGTATTTGCATTAAGCGATTTTATTTCAAATAGCTGCATAAGGAATCCGGGCGTGCTTTCAGATTTATTAACGAGCGGCGATCTTAAAAGATCGTACACCGATCAAGAATATGAAAAAAAATTAGCAGACCTCTTTTCGGACAAAAAAAATGAGGAAAGTATAGGAAGGACGCTGAGAATATTCCGTTCCAGAGAAATGATTAGAATAGCCTGGCGTGATCTTGCCGGGCATGCAGGACTTGGTGAAACAGTCAAAGATCTTTCTTTATTTGCTGATGCCTGCATTGATTCCGCTCTTTCCTGGCTTTATGAATTTATGAAATATGAGTTTGGAGTCCCCGAAGGCCCGAACGGCGAACCCCAGAAACTTGTTGTTATCGGAATGGGTAAACTGGGAGCTTTTGAACTCAATTTTTCTTCTGATGTCGATCTTGTTTTTGCTTATCCTGAAGCAGGTGAAACGAAAAGAGGCAAAAAAAAGATCGGCAATGAAGAGTTTTTTGTCCGTCTTTCCCGCCGCCTTATTAATATCATAGGATCTACAGTTTTGGATGGAATGGTTTTTCGTGTCGATCTTCGCCTTCGCCCTTACGGGGAGAACGGACCTCTTGTTATGAACTTTGACAGCATGGAAGACTACTACCAGAATCAGGGTCGGGAATGGGAACGGTATGCCTTGATAAAGGCAAGGATAGTTGCCGGAGACAAGGCTGCCGGGGAAAAACTTCTGGAAAGACTCAAACCTTTTGTTTACCGGAGGTATCTTGATTTTGGCGCGATAGAGTCCCTGAGGGATATGAAGAAAAAAATTGCCCTCCAGGTAATGCAGAAGGAGATGAAAGATAATATAAAACTCGGGCCGGGCGGGATCCGGGAGATAGAGTTTTTTGCCCAGATATTCCAGCTTATACGGGGAGGCGTAGTCCCGGCTCTTCAGGAACGAAATGTTGTAAAGGTGTTAAGGATTCTTGCGGAGAATAATTATATTCCCGAAAACACCGGCAGGGAGCTTGAACAGGCCTATCTGTTTCTCCGTATTGTTGAAAACCGCCTGCAGGAATTTTCGGATCAGCAGACACATGAACTTCCGGAAGATCCTTTGGCAAGGGCATGTCTTGCTGCATCCATGAGATTTGCGGAATGGAATCTGTTTAAAACAGAGCTTGGCAAACACAGGGCCGGTGTGCAGTCTCATTTCGTCAACCTTCTTGAAACAAAAGAAAACGGAGTCGGGAAAGAAGAAGATAAAATTGAAAATGATTTATATGATGTCTGGCAATTCCCCAACAGAGAAGAGCAGAATAAGAGAATTCTTATATCGGCAGGATTTCAAAATCATGATGAGGTAGTCGGCCTGCTTAAACATTTTCGAAATGATCCTTCAACAAGGGCCTTAAGCAGCGGCGGGCGGCAGAAACTTGACAGGCTGATGCCTTCGTTGCTGAAAGAAACCGGAATGTCAGGAGAGCCGGTTATAGTCTTAAACCGGATTACTGACCTGCTGAAAGCTATTCAAAGGCGCACATGCTATTTATCTCTTTTGCTGGAAAGCCGGATGGCTATGAAACATCTGGTCAGGCTGGCTGCTTCAAGCTCATGGATTACATCTTTTCTTGCTCAGCATCCGGTTCTTCTTGATGAACTGCTTGACATAAGGACCCTTTTTGTTCCTCCTCAAAAACCTCAGCTTGAGGATGAAATAAGAAGACGGATTGAAATGATTCCCTCCCAGGATCTTGAGTATCAAATTGAGGATTTGTGTATATTTAAACAAATCAACACCCTTCGTGTTGCTGCCGCGGATGTCACCGGCAGCCTGCCTCTGATGAAAGTTAGCGATCATCTTTCATATATTGCGGAAGTGATAATTGACAAGGTGCTTGAACTTTCATGGCGGCATCTTGTTAACAAGCACGGGAACCCGCGTTGCTTTCTGAATGGAAAAAAATGTGAAAAGGGTTTTGCGGTGATCGCTTATGGAAAACTAGGAGGGCTTGAACTCGGGTATGATTCAGATCTTGATCTTGTATTTCTCCATGCAGGGGCAGACGGCCATACCATCAACGGAGCCCGGTTGATAGAAAATTCTCAGTTTTTTGCCAGGCTGGGGCAGAGGGTTGTGCATGTTCTGACTTCCTATACCCGTGCGGGAATGATTTATGAGACGGATATGAGGCTGCGTCCAAGCGGTATTTCCGGCCTCCTGGTAAGCCATATTGAAGGGTACAGGGATTACCTTCTGAATGAAGCATGGACATGGGAGCAACAGGCGATTGTCAGGGCGAGGCCTGTATGCGGGGATATTCTTCTTGCCGAAAGATTTTTGCAAATTCGGAAGGAGGCTCTTGCCCGCCACAGGGATAAAGAAAAACTCCGGGATGAAGTTATAACCATGCGGGAACGGATGAGAAAAGAACACCTAAAACCCGAAAAGGGAGTCTTTGATCTTAAGCAGGATGCCGGAGGAATAGTTGATATTGAATTTTTGGTTCAGTATCTGGTGCTTCTAAAATCGAGCGAATATAATGAGTTAACTAAATGGACAGACAATGTCAGGATTCTTCAAACGCTTGCAGAAACAAAAATAATTGATGATTATACAGCCCATTTTTTGAAAGAAGCATATCTTACTTATCGATTGACTGCTCACAGGCTCAGTCTCCAGGAAAAACCAGCCAAAGTCGAAGCTTCCAGATTTACAGACCTTAAAGAACATGTGATAAAAATCTGGAACGCCCTTTTAACCGAATAGCCATACAATCGACATAAAACCCCGGCAACTAATGAAAAACAGCTGATTAGTTTATAGAGATTACAAAATCGTAATAATTTATTACAGTCTTGTTCTTTTATATTCTTTGTCGTATAATATATTATTCTTATAACAACCTGATATAATGTCTTATATTGTCTTATAGGGGTTTGGCACGATCGTTGCTTTTAGTATTACCATAAAACAGCCAAAGGAATTTGAAGCCAGTGATTAATACGGCCGCGGAAAATTTACACGATATTAAATATGAAAATGCTTCAAATGTATTGAAGCAGAAGAGGGAGATGCTTTTTGCGGAATATCTAAAAGAGGATACCCCTTCTTTTCTTGAGCGGCACACCAGGCTCCTTGACGATTATTTCTTTGAGAGCTTTGAAAAAAGCATGATAGGCCCCGGAATGGCAATTAACAGAAATCCTTTTTCTATAATCGCACTAGGTGGATATGGCCGTCAGGAGCAGTGCATTAATTCCGATGTCGACCTGCTTTTTCTTTTTAGAGACAAAGTGCCTGGAAACACGGAGCAGCTTATAAAAGAAGTTGTTTATCCCCTGTGGGATATAGGTCTTGATGTCGGCCATGCAACCCGTTCCATGAAAGATTGTATTAATATTGCCGGATCTGATTACCAGGTTCTAACATCACTGCTGGATGCACGGTTTATATGCGGAATGTCTCTTCTTTATTCGGATCTTATGGAGCAGCTCCACAAAAAAATCCTCATCAAGAGATCGGAAAGCATAATAAACTGGCTTGTTGAAAGCAATACTTCACGGCATCTCCGTTTTGGAGATTCAGCCTATATGCTCGAACCCAATATAAAGGAAGGTCAGGGAGGTCTTAGAGATTATCATACCATGCTCTGGATAGCGCGGATCATGTCAGACATCAAAAAGCCAAGGGATCTTGAATATTACGGCTATCTTTCACACGATGAGTTCAGAAACTTTTCAGAGTCTCTTTCATTTATATGGAATATAAGAAACAGGTTGCATTATCTGGCTGGAAGGAAATGTGATCAGCTCTATTTTGAGTATCAGCCAAAACTTGCAAAGGATATGAAGTTAAACAGCGAAAAAGGCCATAAGCCGGTTGAACTATTCCTGGGAGAACTTCATGGTAAAATGGAATTTATAAAACAGCAGCTCATGATTTTTCTATATGAACTTGGCTACGACAGGAAACAGGCGCGAAAAAGAAAAACGATAAAACATACGAAAATTGATGGACTCGAAGTTACAAAAAGAGGTTCTCTAAATTTCGCCTCGACTGAAAAAATATTAAACAATCCGGAACTTTTAATTGCAATATTTGAGGAAAGCGCAAATCTCAAGATCCCGATAAGTGCCGAAGGAAAAAGACTTATAAAGGAATTCGGCTATCTTGTAGATGATTCTTTCAGGTCTTCGACCTCTGTGATCAGATTTTTCGAGAGAATACTGATTGCGCCTGCTCCATCATTCAATGTTCTCAACGAGATGTTAACTACTGGATTTCTCGAGAGATTTATTCCAGAAATAAAGGGGATAGTCAACAGGATCCAATTCGATGAGTATCACCTGTATCCTGTTGACAGGCATTCTCTTCAAACAGTCACGACTATTAAAAGTTTCGGAACAAATGAAGATATTACAGGTGACTGGCTGTGCGGCAATCTTTACCAGGAATTGAAAAAACGAAAGCTGCTTCTCTGGGCTGCTCTGCTTCATGACATAGGCAAAGGTGAACCGGGCGGGGGACATTCCAGGCGCGGAGCAGAAATTGTAAAACATATCCTAACAAGGATGGGATTCCATAAGGAAAAAATTGAAGTAATTTCGTTTCTGGCCGAAGAACATCTCTTGCTTATCAAAACTGCTACAAGAAGAGATATAAATGATGAAGAGACAGCCCTGTTCTGCGCCGGAAAAATAAAAGATATAGAATTATTGAAGATGCTTTTTCTTCTCACTGTGGCAGATTCGATATCGACAGGTCCTAAGGCATGGAATGACTGGACTTTCACTCTTCTAAGAGATTTTTTCCTAAAGATACTGAGTATTATGGAGAAGGGAGAGCTTGCATCCAGCGAGGCTGTTGAAGTTGTTGAAAATAAAAAGAGAAAGTTACTGAACACCGGAACTTCAGCAAGGCATAAAAAAGAGATTGAAAACTACATCGAGGTGCTGCCTCCAAGATATCTTCTGTACACGACAGAACATGAAATCCTGGAACATCAAAAGCTCTATTCAAAGCTTGGGACATCGGAGTTCGTATGGGAAGTTGACAAACCGCTGGAGTCAAATACGAGAATCCTTACAGTTTGCGCCAAAGACAGGCCGGGGTTGTTTTCGAAAATGGCCGGGGTTTTTACTTTAAGCGGACTCGATATTCTGGATGCAAGAATCAACACATGGAAAAACAATATCGCTCTCGATATTTTTACTCTTAAACCACCGGTCGATCAGATATTTGAAGAGGAAAAATGGGCCGCTGCAAAAGAGAATCTTCAATCAGCCCTGTCGGGAAAGCTTGATCTTGCGGTCGCCCTGAAGGAAAAGATGTCGGACAATATTCACATTAAAACACATATGATGGTTAAGCCGCACAGGATTGAAGTGGATAATGAAAGCTCAAGTTTTTTCACAATTATTGAAGTTTTTTCATATGATTCCCCGGGTCTTTTATACAGCATTACAAATGCGATATTTTCATGCAGGCTCGATATCCGGGTCGCAAAAATTGCAACAAAATCAGACCAGGTGGTTGATGTTTTTTATGTTACAGACTTTCTGGGGCAAAAAGCTGATTCAGAGGAACAGGTGGCCTCAATCAGTGCTAAAATATCAGAGGTACTTCCAAAACCGGTTTTGTGAAGCTCTGTTAAAATATTAAGGATTCAGGGGTTCGAGGATTCAAGGGTTCAAGTGATCAAACAATAGTGTTAATTAAATGAGCCCGTTTTTATTAAACGATCGGGATGGCAATACACGGAGGTTTTGGTTAAATGATAAATTCAGGTGATACGGCATTCATGCTGATAGCGACAACAATGGTTATGTTCATGACTCCCGGACTCGCTCTTTTTTATGGAGGGCTTGTCAGGTCAAAAAATGTACTTTCAACAATTTTACAGAGCTTTATAGGGTTAGGCATAGTTTCACTGATGTGGGTTTTTTATGGCTATTCACTTTCTTTTGGTCCGGATATCAAAGGCCTGATCGGCAATCTGGAATGGGCATTTTTAAGCGGTGTCGGACTCTCACCGGGACCATATTCTTCGACCATACCGCATCTTTTATTTTCCGCTTTTCAATTAATGTTTGCAATTATAACGCCCGCGCTGATAACTGGAGCTTATGCGGAAAGAATGAAATTTTCGGCTTTTCTTCTTTTCACGGTGCTGTGGACAACATTTGTTTATTTTCCCGTCTGCCACTGGGTCTGGGGCGGAGGGTGGCTTGGAAAACTTGGAGCCCTCGATTTTGCCGGCGGAACGGTAATACATATAAACTCGGGAGCCGCCGCGCTTGTTGTGGCCATCATGCTTGGAAAGCGGCGGGGCTGGGGCAAGGAATCGATAATGCCTCATAATCTTTCCATGACAGTGCTGGGCGCCGGAATACTCTGGTTCGGCTGGTTCGGCTTCAATGCGGGAAGCGCGCTTTCTGCTGGTAATGTTGCTGTGATGGCTCTTGTTACCACACAGCTATCTGCCGGAGCAGCCGCGGTTTCATGGCTTGCCGCAGAATGGATATACCATGGAAAGCCGACTACTCTCGGAGCCGCATCAGGCGCCCTTGCAGGCCTTGTGGCAATAACTCCCGCTGCAGGTTTTGTGGGACCGGTTCCTGCCGTAATCATCGGTATTGTAGCCGGCATTATATGCTGTTTCGCTATGATGATGAAAACCAGGTTCGGATATGATGACGCCCTTGATGTTGTGGCTGTGCATGGAGTTGGCGGAATCTGGGGCGCTCTCGCAACAGGTCTTTTTGCAACAACGACTATCAATCCCGCAGGCTTTGACGGACTCTTTTACGGAAATCCGAAGCAGGTTCTGATACAGGCGGTAGGTATTGTGGCTGCAATTGCATTTTCTATGGCAGTTACTGCCGTTATTGTGAAGGTTGTTGATAATATTACCGGACTCAGGGTAACCGATGAGGAAGAGGTACAGGGTCTTGATGTGACTCAGCACAGTGAGGTAGGATATACAATGTAAATAATAACAGCTTTGCATAAGGATATAATAAATAATGAGGAGGAATAACGATGAAAAAAATTGAAGCCATCATCAAGCCGTTCAAGCTCGACGACGTAAAAGAGGCTCTTAATGAGATCGGGGTTCACGGCATGACGGTTTCCGAAGTCAAGGGATACGGGCGACAGAAGGGGCATAAGGAAATTTACCGGGGAGCCGAATATGTTGTCGATTTCATTCCCAAGATAAAGATCGAAATCGTTGTTGAATCGGAGATGGCAAACAAGGTGGTTGAAACGATTGTTCAGCATGCAAACACGGGGAAACTGGGTGACGGAAAGATTTTTGTACTTCCGGTTGAAGGGGCAATAAGGGTCCGCACCGGGGAAAGGGGAAAAGACGCCCTTTAACCAATAATTAAAAAGGTTTTGTAACTGAAGGAGTCAGTATTTGAACGCTTTCCCATCATTTTCAAAATAACATATAATATCAAATAGATATAAATAACCACAATTAGATTATAAAAAGGAGGATATATTTTATGAAACCAAAAGATGTGTTGAGTTTTGCGAAAGAAAAGGGAGCAAGGGTCGTTGACCTGCGGTTTATCGATTTTCCTGGCTTATGGCAGCATTTTACTGTCCCGATAGGGGAATTGAGTGAATCGAGCTTTGAAGACGGATTCGGGTTTGACGCGTCAAGCATAAGAGGATGGCAGCCGATAAACGCAAGCGATATGCTTGTCATTCCTGATCCTGCGACAGCAAAAATGGATCCTTTTTTTGAGGTTCCGACGCTTGTCCTGTTATGCGACATAGTTGATCCTCTCACAAGAGAAGCCTATTCCCGGGATCCCCGCTATATTGCCAAAAAGGCGGAGGCGTATCTGAAGAGAACCGGGATAGGGGACACGGCGTTTTTCGGACCTGAAGCTGAATTTTTCATTTTTGATGATGTGCGTTTTGATTCTCAGAGGAACAGTGCCTTTTATGCGATTGATTCTGAAGAGGGAATCTGGAACAGCGGAAGAGATGAATGCCCTAATCTCGGATACAAACCGCGTCATAAAGAGGCCTATTTCCCTGTTCCTCCAATGGATAAATTTCAGGATTTGAGGACTGAAATGCTTCTTACTCTTGAAGAGCTCGGCATAGATATGGAATGTCAGCATCATGAAGTTGCGACAGCAGGTCAGGCCGAGATCGATATGAGGTTCAAACCGCTTGTTCAGATGGGAGACCAGCTCATGTGGTTTAAGTATGTGCTGAAAAATGTCGCATATAACAACGGCCACACGGTTACATTCATGCCGAAACCTCTTTTTGAAGATAACGGTTCCGGAATGCATGTTCATGTAAGCATATGGAAAGGGGGCAAAACTCTATTTGCAGGCGATAAATACGCCGGCGTATCACAGAAAACTCTGTATGCCATAGGCGGAATTCTGAAACATTGCAAGGCTCTTTGCGCTTTCACGAATCCAACGACAAATTCCTATAAAAGACTTGTCCCGGGGTTTGAGGCTCCTGTTAATCTTGCATATTCAAGCAGAAACAGAAGCGCTGCCATACGGATTCCCATGTATTCCACATCACCCAAGGCAAAACGGATAGAATTCAGAACACCAGATCCGTCATGCAACGGATATCTTGCCTTTTCCGCAATCCTTATGGCCGTGATAGACGGAATTGAAAACAAGATTGATCCGGGTGACCCGCTCGACAAGAACATTTATGATCTTCCACCTGAAGAACTTGCAAATATTCCTACTGCTCCCGGCTCTCTCGATGAGGCGTTAAACGCTTTGAAAAATGACAAGGAATTTCTCTTAAAAGGCGGCGTCTTCACACAGGATGTAATCGATACATGGATCGAATACAAAACAAAAAGCGAAATAAATCCTGTAAAACTTCGCCCCCACCCGCATGAATTCATGCTCTATTTCGATATATAAACGCCGCGCTTCATGGCCGGCTTGATTCTATTTAAGCCGGCCATGCCTTTTTACCAGTCCCGGTTTTCCCGCCATGTATTTTTCGAAATTCGAAGTGCGATATTCTATAGTGAATGTCATAAATATGTTCCGTTTGGGTATGGATGCGTATGCGATCCGCAGAAAATTCATCTTAAGGCTTCGAGGATGCCCCCAAAAAGATGATAAAGATTGTACAGGCGGATACGATAAACGGCTTCGTGATAAAAGCCTTTTTGGGGCTGCACGGATTTCATAGATGCGGATATGCCGCCGTTGACGAAGGGCAGGTCATTATTTCTGCGGTTCGCATACGCACCCATACTCAAACAATTTTAACAGACTCAAATCGGAACATTATTCTGACAACCGCTATAAATAATCGGCTTCCATAAAATCCAAATAAAATATTGACAAACCGGATAAAGATGCATTAATATAAGTTAGCGTTAACTAACATTGTTACATCTTTTTTTTATCATATCACAAAAGGAGTACATTATGTCCGAAGAACAAACGAACGTAGAGTCGGGTTCACAGAGCAGAACAGGGAAGTACATACGCTGGTTTTTTATCGGCGTGACCTTGATTGCCATTATTTATACTGTTATAATGGCAACAATGAAAAAATTCGGGGGAGCTTAAATCTCTCTCTGACCAATAAAAATCATTCCTTAATGACCATCTGGCGGAAAACATTCCAAAGCGTATCGTATCGTTCAGTAAGGTCGAAGCTGTAATTGCTCAAAGCCCACGTATTGACAAGCCCCTGGATCATTCCAAATAAAAGAAGCGCTGTTGCTTCGGGATCAATATCTTCCCTTATCAATCCGCCCATGATTCCTTTATTCAGCAGTTCCCTGAAACGCTGGAGGTAATTTTGTATACCATCATATACCTGTTTGTTTAACTTCCTGTCTCCGAAACTGATAATCTCGGCAATAACCTGAAATGAAACGCCCCTTTTCTGTTCAATTTTGGAAAGATGACTTCTCAGTATCCCGCCGATATTATCCGGATATGAAAGAGGGCTTTTTTCCGCCGAATCAATGTCGTGAATCAGGCTTTCTGTGATATGGCTGGCAAGGAAAGAAAGAATCTCTTTTTTATTGCGAAAATGGCGGTATATGGCTGCTTCAGAGATTTTAACCACCTTTGCAATATTATTTACCGTAACATGTTCGCTGCCTTTTTTGAATATAAGTTTTCTTGCGGCTTCTATTATCTCCCTTTTTCTTATTTCTGTGCTCTTGCGTGCGTTGGGCATTTGAATTTGTCTCCATATGGTACAGGCAGATAATAATCTTGATTTTCCGGGCTCTAGTTCATAAAAACCCGGCCCTCATATAAACTTATTGCCTGATCAATAAAATTCACATTGTTGTATTGGTATCATGGAAATTATATTCATGTCCATAACAAATTATTTCTTGCTTTCTGTTTATATAACTTCATCAAGCCACAGTTTATGAGTCATATTAACTATACTTTTCCGCTGCATGCCTGTTAGTGTATAAAACGGAGAGTTATCAAACGTGGTATTCCTGTTCTCAACGATCAGGAGTTTTGCGTCTCTGCTCAACGTGTGCGAATGCCAGACCGATTTTTTTACGTTGTAAATCTTAAACAGCTGCATATTTTCCGCGAAAATATCCGAGACCCGCTTATCTCCATCACCTATAAAGAGTATGCAGCGTCCGGTAAGCAGAACAAATACCTCGTCTGTCTTGTTGTGGCGCTGCATGGTTTTAATGTTTGCGGGCAAAAGATCGTTGCTAAAGTTTAAGACGGCAACCCGCCATGTGTCGTAATCAACCACTGGAGAGTATCCTTCTTTGGTGTAATCACGCACTTCCAGCAGTTTTTCTCTTACAGGAAAGCTCATATTTTATATCTCCGTATAAATCATATAAGAATCTATGATGTTATAGAATTTACCCTTTTGCCTTCCTATCAATGGCTAATGTATCTGGGTCAATCTATTTTCAAAACTTTTGCCCCCCGAATCTTTCTCGTCTTGAGTTCAACTAATGCCTCGTTTGCCTCTTCTAACGTAAATTCCTGAATCTCAGACTTGATACCCATTTCAGCCGCCAGTAACAGAAATTCGCTAACATCTCTTCGACCCGCCCAACTACTTGATGCCCAAGAACAACAGGCAAATGCGATAAGGGGATGCGGCCCTCAATCTCATCCAGCTCGGTATGGCAAACTCCGCAAGCTGAAACTTTCAATAGAATCTCTTTTCTTGATGGCACAGGATCTGGAATATCAACCAGTTCCAGCGGGGTAAGATTCCAATTGAGATCACAAGGTTTATTTAATACCATTGCTTTCATATGAATTCAGCCTCCAGATTTTAACCTTGTTTTGGAATCTTGGCAGCCTGACATTAACAATTATAGCAATCATATTATTTAAAAAAATACCGCCCGATTTCTACTTCATTTAAATAGAAACACATAATTTCATGGGCGAGCCTATTAAGTCTCCCTCCACTTGCAGGATTAAGGCGGCCTTCCGTTTTTTATCAGAGATTGTCACACAATAACTGCCTCAACCTCTCACTTAAAAACATTATTGATTCGATATCCAGGTGATCAGTGATTGTTTCGTCAAAAAGCAGCCTGGTTTTGGCTTCAAAACCGTCTTCCGGCTCCGCATCCCAGAACAACAACATCACTGGCACCATAGGCAGCACTTGAAAATAGAGGGCCACGTCAGCCGACCCTACTTCCCCGGTCATATCCCGGCCTCCCACACTGGCAGCTGCAGCCCTAAGTTGTTCGATTTTTCCTTTGAATGCTTCTTTCAGTGGTTCTTCCACGTGGCTTTTCATGGATTTGATCTTTGAAACCGTGTTAGGAAATTCAATCAGGCTCTTCCAATTGCCGGCCGGCTTGGCGGTGCCGCCCTGGGCCATGTGGTTAAAGATAAATACCTGCTCCCAGCGGTTCAATGGTCTGCCGTCACAGTGCTTTATAGTTTTGCCGGTTATCAAAATGGTTTCATTAAAATACTGCAGTTTAAGTACCGGCTGTCCGTCATGATCCACCATCCGGCCACCGATGCGTTCCGGCAATTCGCTGATGTTCATGGAGGTCGACCGTTGTTTAGCCCACTCCAGGGCATCCCGGGCCATGTCCCGCCTGGTCCATTTGCCGTCAGAGTACTGTGCCTGCAGTTCGGCCCGGCAGGCAGCAATCACTTCAGGCGAAAGATACGGGCATTTCTCCAAGGGTAGTTTTTCCGAAATTACCATGCTGGCTAAAGCCAGACAGGAGGGAAATCCGCACTCCCCACAATTGGTTTTTGGCAGCACATTGCGATACAGATCGAGCGCGGAAAGCGGCATTAAATGAACCTCCGGGAAGTTATGGCAGAGCCAGGTTGTTCTTTCAGCGTCATGTCCATGCTTTCCCTCTATCATCCTAAATTTTTACTGTCAACTTATATATTGATGAACGTCCCCTATAATGTCCTTTCCCGCAACATGTTTATAACATTTACTATAACAGTTTATTTTCTGAAACCTGACTTTTTTTCTCTTGAAATATTATCCTAAATTAATTAATGAATATACATCTTTTTTTACCGCTTCATAAACAAAAAAACTTTAATTCCCACAAACTCATTAATTTTGATGAACCAGTTGGAAGTCGTATGCGAAGTGATTTAGAAATCCATAAAAAAGCTCATTAAGTGAGCATATTAAGACTTCCAACGAGTTCGTTTAAAACAGGTTGCCGTAAAGCGGCATAAAACAGCTTTTTACGAAAAACAGGGAGAGCCGTATTTGAGTTCAGGGGCGAAAAAAATAATTTTTGCAATTCTTTTACTGGCAGCGGCAGGCGGTCTTTTTGTCATGTTCGGGCCTCCCAAACTCATGGCCAGAACCGAGACTCCCGATTTTTGCGCCTCCTGCCATGTCATGGAGTCACAGTATGAAGCATGGTTTCATACCGGCGCCCACCGGAGCATCCGGTGTATTGACTGCCATCTTCCGCACGATAATATAGGCAAATACTATACATGGAAAACAATCGACGGGATGAAAGATGTTTATGTCTTTTATTCCGGAAGAGTGCCCGAAATGATTACCCTTTCAAAGCATGGAGAGAAAACGGTTCAGATCAACTGTGCCAGGTGCCACGAAAAAACTGTTGAAAAAATAGACCAGTCGCGCAATTGCTGGGAATGTCACCGCTGGCTTCAGCATAGCTTCGCAGGCAGCCTGCTGGTTGAAAAGTAAAAAAAGAGTCGTGTAAAGGTTTCAGATAAACAGGAGGGACAGATGATTTATCCTTATAATAAAAAACGAATTATCACATACCTTGTTTTGTCGGTCCTGATTGCCGTTTTGGGTTGTCAGCCATCCAAACCTGAGCCAAGGCAGACTGTTGTGATTCCGGACGGTGAAATCAGTCCCGAACTGTGGGGTAAAGCATATAATGAAGAATATGAGCTCTGGAAAAAAACGGAATCCCCTGTGAGCGCAAATCTTAGTAAATATAAAGCAGGTATGACTGACAGCGCAATTTCAGTGGATAAACTTTCAGAGTTTCCGTACATGGCCCTCTTATTCAACGGCTGGGGATTTGGAGTCGAATATAACGAACCGAGGGGACATGCCTATATGGTGCGAGACCAGCTCGAAATCGATTCCTCCCGTCTTAAAGCCGGCGGGGTCTGCCTTAGTTGCAAAACCCCTTACGCTCCCGGTTTGGAGAAGGAGATGGGCTCCGATTATTACAAGACACCTTTAAGGGATGTCCTGAACAAAGTCCCTGAAAAAGACAGAACGCTCGGTGTGGCCTGCATTGACTGCCATAACAACAGAGATATGACCCTTAGAATATCACGCGGATTCACACTGGTAAAGGCTCTGCAGGGAATGGGAAAAGAGATCGAAACATTCTCACGCCAGGATCTGCGCACGGTAATCTGCGCTCAGTGCCATGTCACATACAATATCAACAAGGATGCCGAAGGAAAATCTGCCGGGGTTTACTTCCCCTGGCAAAACAGCAAGTGGGGAGCAATTACCATAGAGGATATAATCAAGAAAATCCGCAGTGATGAGACGATAAGAGAGTGGAAACAAACTGTCACGGGATTCAAGATGGGATTCATCCGTCATCCTGAATTTGAATTTTTTACCAACAACAGCTCCCATTTCAAGGCCGGGACATCATGTGCGGACTGCCATATGCCTTATACCAAGGCCGGCGTATATAAAATTTCAGACCATCGTGTAATGAGCCCGATCCAGAATGAAATGCGGGCCTGTCAGCAATGCCATGCCGCAAATCCCGAATGGCTTAAAGAACGTGTGTTTGCAATTCAGGACCGGACGATTTCCCTGATGATCCGCTCCGGATATGCCACAGCAACTGTTGCAAAGCTGTTTGAAATTACGCACAAGGCAAGGGATGAAGGCAAGCCTATCGACCAGGATCTCTACAACAAGGCAAAAGATTTTTATGAAGAGGCATTTTACCGCGGCCTTTTCATGGGAGCTGAAAACTCGATAGGATTTCATAATCCCACTGAAGGCATGCGGATTCTGGGAGATGCCGTTGCATTTGCCACAAAATCGGAAGCATTCCTGCGACAGCTTCTTACCAAGGCTGGCGTTGATGTTCCGGTAAAAGTGGATCTTGAGCTAATGAAATATGTCGACCAGAGGGGCGAGAAGAAAATCCGTTTCAACCCTTCTCTCGAGTTTAAGGATCCTATGGGGATTCAGGACCGATTCTGATAAAAGCCGCTAAAAACAGAAATTCGTACATCGTACATCGTACATCGAATATCGTACTTCGAGCTTCGATATTCGATGTACGATATACTAACTTATGAGGGTATCGGCATCAACATATTCCATGCCGAAGGCCTCCGCGACTCCCCTGAACGTAATTTTACCGTTAACTATATTAAGCCCGTATTCAATCTCTTTGTTCTGGCGAGCCGCCTCTTTCCATCCCTTGTTTGCAATCTGAAGAGCATATGGCAAAGTGGCATTGGTCAGCGCCATAGTCGAGGTTTTGGCAACCGCTCCCGGCATGTTGGCCACACAATAAATCACAACGCCGTCCTGTTTGAATGTCGGCTCGGAATGGCTGGTGGGACGTGAGCACTCGAAGCAACCGCCCTGGTCGATGGCAACGTCAACCAGCACAGCGCCTTTCTTCATTTCCCTGATCATATCATTGGTCACCAGACGCGGAGCCTTTGCACCCGGAATAAGAACTGCGCCGATTACGAGATCAGCCTCTCTTAGCAGTTTCCGGACAGTGGCGGGGGTTGACATGAGCGTAAAGCAGTTCGCAGGCATGACGTCGCTTAGGTACCGTAGGCGATCCAGATTCATGTCGAGGAGATAAACCTTGGCTCCAAGGCCGCAGGCCATCTTGGCGGCATTTGTGCCGACGACACCGCCGCCTATAACAACTACTGTTGCAGGATCAACGCCCGGAACTCCGCCAAGAAGTAAACCCTGGCCTCCATGGTGCATTTCCAGGTACTTGGCGCCTTCCTGAATAGCCATGCGTCCGGCAACTTCGCTCATCGGCGTAAGCAGAGGGAGTGAGCGGTCTGCTTTCTGTATGGTTTCATAGGCAATGCCGATACACCCGCTCTTCAGCATGGCATGTGTCAGGACTTCGTCTGCCGCAAGATGAAGGTACGTGAATATAATCTGTCCTTTGCGGATCATATTGTATTCAGAAGTCAAAGGCTCTTTAACATGCATGATCATTTCGGCGCGGTTATAGATTTCCCCCGGGGTATCAATAAGTTCAGCTCCCGCAGCAATATAAGCCTCGTTGGCAAATCCGCTTCCTATGCCGGCCTTTTTCTCAACAAGAACCTTGTGCCCGTTCATCTTCATTACCTCGGCGCCGGCCGGTGTCATGCAGACCCTGTTCTCTTCCGGTTTAATTTCTTTCAGAATTCCTACTATCATTTTCATCTCCTTAAATTTGGATCAGATTATCAGTTTCGCAAATATTCTATTTGGCGCTCAGATGAGCGTATTTTGACAGCAGCCGTAAGGGCATACGTAAAGCATCGCGGCGGAACGGTTCCGCCAGCACTTCCTCACCTCCCTGAACCATGACATTTATGACGCAGGGCTTCCCGGAGGAAATAGCCTTTTTCATGACATCGCCCACCTGATCGGGGTGGTCGATCCGAAAACCGAGCGCTCCCATATCTTCGGCCAGCCTGGCGTAGTCGGGGTTGGTCGGAAGGTTTGAGCCCACGAATCTGTTTCCGTAATAGTCGATCTGGTTTTTCTTTTCAGCGCCCCACTCGTAATTACAGGCGACGATTGCGATTACCGGAATATTCTCCCGCACAGCAGTCATTACCTCGGCAACTCCGCTGATACCATATGCCCCGTCTCCCTGGAATGCAATAACCGGAGCCTTGGGTTTGCCGAGTTTGCAGCCCAGCGCCGCGCCATATGCGAATCCGCAGTTGCCCCATGAAAGGGCTGATATATGCTGACGGATACCTTCAAACTTAAGATAGGCGTTGATCATCGATGAGTTATTGCCGATATCGGTGGTCACGATGCTTCCTTTGGGGAGGGCTTTTGTCCACTCAAGATGGAACCGCCGCGGATGCATCGGCTGTGACCGGGAACTTGAACTCCATTTGTTAAGTTCTTTATCCCAGATCATTTTTTCTTTCCGCACGTCAGTCAGACGCCCGGTTTTTTTTGTCAGTCCCGGGGCCAGTTCTTTGACCCGTTTAAGCAGAAGGGCGGAAAACTCTTTTACATTGCCGCAGCTGTAAACATCGGCCTTTTTGGAAAGCCCCAGAACATTTATATTGGTGTCACACTGGATCAGCCTGGCTTTCTCCGGCCAGTATATCATGTCATACTGCGGAAGAGTTCCGAAGGGTCCAAGCCTGGTGCCAAGAGCAATCACAAGATCGGCTTTTCTGATGATGCGCATGGCCGCCTTTGAGCCGCAATAACCTATCGGGCCGCATGCCAGTTCGTGGCTGGCCGGAAAGGTGTCATTATGCAGGTAGCTGTTGACCACCGGGGCTGTGATGTATTCAGCCAGCTCCCTGACTTCTTTGGCCGCGTCGGCCTGGGAAATCCCTCCGCCGGCAACAATCACGGGATATTTAGCCCTGGCAACAAGTTTCGCGGCCATTTCGAGATCTTTCATGGAACCAGCTCCCCGACTGATAAACGGCGTTTCATAAATTTCATCTATGCATTCACCGTAAAAGAAATCCCGCGGAATATTGAGCTGGGTAGGGCCGTTCAAGTTTTTTGCCATATAAAAAGCCCGCCGGGCAAGTTCAGCCATACGTTCGGGCCGGTTAATCCGGACCTGGTAAACAGTTTGTTTTTCAAACATTGCCATTTGGTCAAGTTCCTGAAATCCGCCGGTGCCGATACCCATGGAACCCGTTTCGGGTGTAATGGCAACAACCGGAGAATGCGCCCAGTAGGCAGCGGTCATGGCCGACACGAAATTTGCGGCGCCGGGTCCATTCTGCCCGATACAGACCTGGGGTTTGCCGGTTACTCTGGCAAGACCGTCGGCCGCGTGTGTGGCGGCCTGCTCATGGGCCACCGGAATAAAACGGATGCCTGCATCCGGAAAAAGATCCAACGCATCCATATATGCAGAACCGACAATCCCGAAAGCGTATTTTACTCCTTCGGCAACCAGTGTTTCCACAAGTGCTTCGCTGGGTGACATTTTCTGTTTGCTCATTAGTTTTTTCTCCTCACATTTTGATAAGAAATTTATAAGTACATAAAGGATATACACGTAAAAAGTCAAATGTCTTTCAGCAGGGCATTTGCCGGGGACTTTTCAATCGTCTCGGCAAAATCTTTCAATCTACCGGACAGGGCTTTGAAGGAATCTGTACGGGCTGTGGGGAGGGTATCGGTCCCCTTGTTTTCCAAAGCCTGCAGGATAAACGAGATGCTGAAGTCGTTAATATCACGAGCCGGTTGATAGGCGGCCTCTTCGCTGTTTTCGAGTTTTGCGCCTGATATCAGGCCGCACTCTGCAAGATCGTTAATAATCTCCTGAACAAGAATGACCGGAATATCGAGTGAAGCGCATATCACAGATACTGTCATGGGTTTATTCCCTTTGATGAAATTAATAACAAGCAGGTGAGTGATCTGCAGACTCAGAAGTTTCCTGAAGAGAGGGCTGATCTTTTTTCTGTCCGGTTCAAACTCGTATGAATCGACATTCTGGAGAGCACAGGATATCTCGGCACCGAAGAGCATGATAAACCAGCTTAGCTGCAACCATATCAGAAACAGGGGAAGCGCGGCGAAGCTGCCGTAAATGGCATTATATTTGGCTACACCGACCTGGAAAATAATATAAAGTTTCTGAACGATGACGAAAATTGTTCCTGCGGCAAGGCCTGCGACAAGGCCGGAAAAGAAGCGGACTTTTTTGTTGGGCATGAAGATATAGACAAAGGCGAAAAGTATCCAGATGAGGCAGTACGGAATAATTTTTACAATGAGAGTAACGAGCGGACTGAATACGCCCAGGAGAGCTATTTCCTCAGTTATTTGAGTCAGGTTTGTTTCAAGCAGCACTGTAGCGCTGCTTGACATTATTAAAAGGATAGGGCCTACGAGAACTATTGAGAGATAATCACTGAACATTCTGCCAAGAGAACGGGCTTTTTTTATTCCCCAGATATCATTAAAGGACTCTTCGATCTGACTAAGAACATTAACAACCGCCCAGAGGAGCACGGTTACCCCGACACCGGCCATTATTCCACCCTTAGTGTTTTGCAGCATATTGCGGGAGAACTCGATTACCTGCATTATCACCACTTCCTGGCCGGAAAACTTTTCCAATAGCTGCGTCTCGAGATGCTTCTGGAGGCCGAACCCCTTGGCAATGGCAAAGGCCATTGCCACGATCGGAACTATGGAGAGAACGGAGTAGAATGTCAGAGCGGAGGCTCGAAGCGGGCATCTGTCATCAATAAATTCTTTCGCCGCAATAATAACGACCCGCAGATATTTGATAAGAAACCTTCTTCCTTTCCCAAGATCCCTGAGGCGTATTCTCCAGACACCTTCTTTAATAAATTCAATAAAATCAAATGCCTTGCGCATAGGGTCTTTCATAAGTCAGTTTCTCTCGTATGTCATTGAAGCTCTCCGTCGCAGAGCGGACGGGGATTCTTCGACCGTAAGGAATATTATCCGTTTTTAATTCGCTCGCTAACCCCGCCGCAGAGCGGTCGGGGAATGCGCTCGCTGTTTCGGTTCAAATCGCGGTAACAATCCGTTTAAGCCCCTCAATCAGTTTCCCTTTTTCTGTCAGGCAGGAAATCATTATATGCTTTCCCCTCTCACAGTCATAAAAATAGCCGGGATGAACAAGAATCCCGTGGTTTCTCAAGAGATGCAGAACAAGATCTTCTTCATCTTTCAGGGTTTTGATTTCAGGAAAAAGATAATACCCTCCATCTGGCCAGCATACTTTAATTTTACTGTTTTTGGAAAGTAATTCAAGGGCAATATCAATACCCGCCCGAAACCTTGTTCGCATTTGCTCGACAAAACCTATTCCTTCATCAAAGATTGCGGGCAGCATCGACTGCACCAGATAGTTTGCCCCAAGATATGTATCGTTTAAAAGCTCAAGCCTTTTCACATAATCTTTCAGGTCGGTTCCGCTTAAGGCAATCCATCCGAGTTTTAAATCGGGAAGCCCGAACATCTTCGAAATACCATTAAGGTGAAAAACAGGCAATTCCGGATGCATTATGCCGAATGGAGAAATATTTGTGACTCCGCAGGGAAATTCGGAAAATACTTCGTCGCATATTACGGGAAGTCCGAGATCGCACAGCGCGGGAATGGTTTCCTTCACAACCATTCCTGTCGGGTTATGGGGTGATACAATAATAACACCTCTGGTCCTGTTGTCAGACACGGAAATCAATCTTTCTGCATTGATTTGCCAGCCATTATTTTCATCCATATCATAAGAGCGCAGTTCAATATGATGAATGGCTGCAAGGTGCTCAAAGAGGGGATAGCTTATTCCGGGAGCAAGCAGATTATCTCCCGGATCTGCAAGAAGGGCAAACAGGAGGCCATAGGATTCGCTTGTGCTCGCCGTGATAAAGATGTTATCAGCCTCAAATTCGATAGCAGGAACGCGGGTCATATAATAATCGGATATGACCTGCCTTGCGGAAGCAAGTCCCTTTGGATCAGGATCATACTTTCGTTTGATCCAGTATTGTTCAGCAGCTTTTTTCAAAATACCGGGAGGGAAGATAAGCCCTTCAATGGTTGGATTGCTTCCCGCAAGGTTTATAAAGTTTTTTTCCTTTTCAGCCTTCCGGAATTCACACTCTATCCTGTTTATAGTAAAATCAAAATCAGAAAAAAATCCTGCCATATTAAGCCGCCGCCGTTCGTAGTTCGTACATCGAATTTCGAATTTCGAATTTCGAAGTGCGATGTACGATATTCTATATTCTAATGAAGCACTTCAATCGGAACAATATTCTGACACTACTATAGTCGCAAAAAAAGCAGCATTATGCAAAGGTTTCTACCAGTGAGGCTGATTTCCGATACGATGCCCCATGACTTCAAGGGTCTCATGCACCACTACAAAAGCTTCCGGATCTATTTCCCGAATTATATCTTTAACTCTTGGAAGCTCTCTGAATGTAATAACGGTATAAAGGATATTTTCTTCCTTTCCTGAATATGCGCCCTCTCCTTTAATAAAGGTGACACCCCTCACGATTTCTCTGAGAATTTTCTGACTGATCTCTTCCCATTTCGGAGATATTATAATGACCGCTTTTCTCTGACTGAGTCCGGTTAAAACCACCTCGACAATTCTTGACGAAACATACATGTAAACAAGCGTATAAAGAGCTGATTCTATCGAGAATAATACCGACGCTCCCGTGAGGACAACAATATTAAAAGCAAGAATCGTGGTCCCTACACGAACAGAAAAGCGGTTAAGAAGCACTACGGAAAGTATATCAGTACCACCGGCTGAACCCTTCGATTTCAATATTATTCCTGCCCCGATCCCGGTAAGGATTCCGGCAAAAATCGCGCTTAAGATCTTATCCTTCACCGGAAGCGGAATATTTACCAACCCAACCATAGCTGAAAATATTACCATTCCGACTATGCTGTAATAAAAGAACCTCCGGCCCACGAACTTCCAGCCGATAAAAAAAAGAGGGATGTTCATAAAAAAATAGAGCCAACTTACCGGTAAGGATGGAACAAGATAGTGAACACCAAGGGCAAGACCTGTCAGCCCGCCGCTAACAAATTTATGAGGTATGATAATTCCGTTTAAAGCTATGGCGACAAGCGCACTTCCGAGGCATATAAGAAGGAGATTGAAGCTGATTTGTTTAATCGATTCTGTTCCGAAAACAGGACGTTCCGGCAATTTTGTGCCTAGCCCACCTTGTTTTTTAGAAATAAATTTATTGTTCATATCCGACACCTTTTATATCCAACTGTATTGACATAAAAATCAATCGTTCGAAGATCGAATATCGTACTTCGAAATCCGATGTTTGATATTCGAGACAATTGCAAAAGTGATAAAAAGAGAAAAGTTTGTATCACGGCAATCGGAACATTATTATGACAACTGGAATAACTGCTGAAAATATAAACGATACCAGATAGTTTATCAACCAAAATGAATTTTCAACCTGCTCTCTATCTTCCTTGACACTCAAACGTTTTTTTTTTATAAAGATCTGTAATCGCAAATGTCATATCTAATCGAAACAGCGCTCATTAATATTATTGCTTACGGCTGGGAATTTCGATAATATATGTTTATAAATACAATATGTTATCTCAGATATTTCAACGGAGAATACCCATGAAAAGATTTATAATCCTACTACTGACAATTCTGATTCTTTCGCTCCTGATTCAAACCACGTCCTCGGCTGCAGACTTTCGGAAGGCAAAAGTTGCGGTTCTCGACTTTCAGCTTCAGGGGGAAGGATTTGAAACCAAGGACATGGGCATAATTGTAGCAGAATGGTTTATTACAGCCCTCGTCAAGGCCGGCCGTTTTGAAGTTATTGAAAGGGGATTGATACAAAAACTCTTGGAAGAACAGAAGCTTTCGATGTCAGGTATTGTTGATGAAACCACCGCGACTAAAATCGGCAGGTTTCTCGGAGTTAAAACCATAATAAGCGGCTCTGTTATGAAGCTGCAGAACGTAATTGAAATAAATGCAAGAATAATAGATGTGGAAACAGCTTCAATAATAGCTGCCGAAAACGTCAAAAGCACCACTACCGTCAGGCTTCAGGATTTGGTCGTCCAGATGTCTGAAAAGATAATAAAAAACTTCCCTCTGGAAGGATACATTGTTAACAAGACCGATTCAAAAGTAACCATCGACTTGGGAAGAGTGGCCGGAGTTAAAGAGGGAATGGAATTTTCTGTGTATAAAGAAGGCAAAATAATCAAACACCCCAAAACAGGAGCAGTAATAGATGTTCAGCGGATAGAAACGGGCAAGATAGTGGTTGTCAATGTGAGGGATAAAATCGCGGAGGGAAAAATTCTTAATGAGGTATCTCCTAGTTCAATTTCCTACGGGCAGCTTGTGAGCTCTGTGATTGGGAATCTTCAACCGGAAGTTAAAGAGCTGCCTCCGGATACGGCTCTCGAAAAAGCCCTTACATCATCAACGCAGCCTTCTAAAAAAGGTAACAGCCCGGGTGAAGTTGCAGGCATGCTGAGATCTCCAAATTTAGGCGACAAGGCTAACGGCGCCAAAATTGTAGCAAAACTGTATAAAAGCGACTCCAGGCTTCTTGATATAGTCAATGATGAATTGTTGAAAGGATATAACAGCAATTCGAACGACAGAAATTATGTTGAAGCAATGGCATGGCTTTGCAATGCGCTCGGTGCATCGCGTCAGGCAAGGTATGCCCCCACTCTTGAAAAAGTTTCACAGGGGACTTCAAACAGAAAGCTTCAAAAATATGCGCTCAAGAATCTGAGATACCTTAGATAGTTGACACTTTGACATTTCTCAATTCAAAAAAAATTCTCCTTGTTCATCCTCTGGGTTACAGAAAAGAGGCTGCCGGAAGAGACATATCAAGAATAGCAAGCATCATTCCCCCGATAGGGCTTGCAGGCATATCGGCATACCTCGAAAAACGGGGAATTGATGCCTCGATTATTGACTGTTATGCCCGGCCTGATTCCGACAGCCTTATTCGCGATTATCTTAAGTCCGAAAAACCGGCATTCCTCGGTCTAAGCTGCACTACTTCAACTTTTCTTGACGGGATCAGGACAGCAAAACTGGCAAAAAGCATCCTCCCAGATATAAAAGTTATTTTCGGGGGTGCTCATGTTTCAGCTCTTAAAGAAAGAATTCTGAAAGACTTTCCCATAATCGATTTTACTGTTGTAGGCGAAGGAGAGGAGACTCTTGCCGAACTGATTGAAAAGAACGGGGAAGATATCTCTTCAGTACCCGGCATCATATACCGTGAAAAAAAAGACGAGATTAAGTTCACAGGCCAAAGATCAACAGGACTGCATCTCGATGCACTTCCATTTCCTTCCTATGAAAAGCTTGAAGGTTTTCCCTCGGCATATAAAGCGCCTTTGTTCAGTTATCCGAAAGCCCCCAGTTCAAGCTGCATAACAAGCCGCGGATGTCCCTACGCTTGCAGTTATTGCGACCGTTCGGTTTTCGGCCGCTCTTTCCGTTACAACTCCGCCGAATACATGTATGAGCATGTTAACTATCTCAATGATCGTTTCGGAGTAAGACACGTAATTTTTTACGATGATCAGTTTACATTCAAGAGAGAAAGAATAGTCGATTTTGCTATGATGATGACCAACAGGCCTCGGAAAATTTCCTTCAATTGCGTAGCGAGAGCAGAGCACATAGATTACGAACTTCTTCTTATGCTCAAAGAGGCGGGCTGCTGGATGATAAGCCTCGGAATAGAGACAGGCGACGAAAACCTCCTTGCGCAGCACAGACAGAACGCTGATCTTTCCATGCTGTCGGAAAAGCTTCATCTTATAAAAAAAGCGGGCATACGCACAAAGGGGCTTTTCATGATGGGGCTTCCCGGTGAAACTGAAGCCGGAATCAGAAAAAGCATGGAATATCTCTTTTCAAACCCGGTTGACGAATTAAACGTTGCAAAATTTACTCCGTTCCCGGGTTCGCCGATTTACGAAAAAATACATGAACTGGGTGAATTCAACGAAAATTGGGAACTGATGGACTGCATGAACTTTCTTTTTATTCCAAAGGGCATGACAAAAGAGCGGCTTGAAGAACTTTTCAAATTGTTTTACAGGAAGCATTTCATGAGGCCTGAAATACTTCTCGGATATACGAGCATGATCTGGCGCTCAACAGACAGCTGGAAAAGAGTAATCCAAAACCTGCCCGATTTCTTAAAATTCGCCAGAAGTGATAAAAGGCTCGGAACATAATTTATCAGGGAGAAATAAAGTTGAAAAATCTTTTGACCTTTTTCCGGGAAAACGACAAATTTGCCAGCCATTCCGGAATAGCGCTTCTTGAAATTTCGGAAGGCGGGGCGAAAGCGGTGATGAAAATCGAACAATATCATCTTAACGCTGTGGGAAGCGTTCATGGCGGGGCGATTTTCACGCTTGCCGATTATGTTTTTGCTGTAGCCTCAAATTCCCACAGAACTGTTGCCGTGGCTATAAATGTAAGTATATCGTACCTGAAAGCGGCAAACAAAGGCAGCCTTATTGCCGAAGCAAAAGAAGTGGCTTTAAACCCAAAGCTTGCGTCATACACCGTTAATGTTACAGACGAGCAGGGGAACCTGGTGGCAATTTTCCAGGGGATGGTTTACAGGAAAAAGGAGACTATTTCACCTAAAACCCCATGAACTTGGCGGCGATATTCTTCATAATTTCATTTGTGCCTGCAAAGATAGACATGACCCTCACATCACGCCAGGCCCTTACTATCGGGCACTCTTCAGATATCCCGAAGTCACCGAAAAGATCAAGGCATCTGTCGGCAACCCTTCTGACCATTTCAGTTGTCCAGTACTTGGCCATGGAGGTTTCAATAATTATGCTTTTCTTCTCCATGTGGTCAGCTATAAGCTTGTCGACAAAAATTCTTCCTATTTTAACTTCCGTTGCCATCTCAACAAGAGCAAACTGTACGGCCTGTGATTTTGTTATTGGCCTCCCTGAAACAAGGGTGTTCCTGCAGTAATTCATTGTAGCGTCAAGAATGTACTCTGCAGCGACGATGGCTCCGATAGCCGTAGCGAGGCGTTCCTGCTGGAGCTTATCCATAAGCATGTAAAAACCGCTTCCTCTTTCACCGAGGCGGTTCTTTGCCGGAATCCGGCAGTTGGTAAAGAAAAGTTCCGCCGTGTCCTGGCTGTGAAAACCCATTTTTTCAAGCTGGCGCCCCCTTGAAAAACCGGGAGTTCCGGATTCGACAATATACAGAGATATTGCCTGGTAAGCATTTCCGACGGAAGGGTCCCTTGCCGCCACAATTACAATGTCACAGTTTATTCCGCTCGAAATGAATGTCTTTGAACCGTTTATTATGACATCACCATCCTGTTCAAAAGCAGTTGTGGCAATACTGGAAAGATCGCTCCCCGCACCCGGTTCGGTCATGGCAATGGCAGTTACGCACTCTCCTGATACGCATCCCGGAAGGTATTTTTTCTTTATTTCTTCAGATCCGAATGTGTCTATATACGGCACAACTACATCCGTATGCAGCATCGTTATCAGACCGGTATGGTTTGTTTTCGCCATTTCTTCAGCCACAATTACAGAATAAAGAAAATCACCCCCCATTCCCCCATACTCGGGAGCAACAGACATGCACAAAAAGCCGTTTTCGCCCATTTTTCTCCAGGCGCTTTTCGGAACAATTTTATCTTTCTCCCATTGATCGACAAAGGGCGCCACATCTTTTTCAATAAACTCCCGCAGCCTTTTTCTGAAATTTTTATGCTCGTCCGTATACTTAAGAATATCCATGCTTATCCTCTATTCCTTATAGTCCGGTAAAAAACCGGCTTTGCTCCGTCACACTTCATACTTTCCGATAATCGATATACTGCAAACATTCATAAACGGAAAGCCTCCAAGATTATGGGTCAGACCGAACCCCGGATTATTCAACTGGCGTTTGTCGGCGCGTCCATGAAGCTGCAGATACATCTCATAAAGCATTCGGATTCCGGAAGCTCCTATCGGATGGCCGAAGCATTTAAGACCTCCATCCACCTGACATGGAATTTTACCGTCCCTGTCATAAAATCCGTCAAGTATGTCATGAACCGCTTTTCCCCTTTCGGATATGTGAAGATCTTCCATTGTCACAAGCTCTGTTATTGAAAAACAGTCGTGAACCTCCATCATGCTGATCTCTTTTTTGGGATCTGTTATTCCTGCTTCCTTATAGGCCTTTACGCTGCATTTCGTTGTTGTCATGAAATGATCGCCGTCCCAATCGTTGAATGCCATCTCTTCACCGCTGCTTAAGGCAAGCTGAAGGGCTTTAACGCTCACAAAATTCTTTTTGCCCAGTTTTTTTGCAATTTCAGGAGTGGTAACAATAGCGCATGCTGAGCCGTCGCTGACTCCGCAGCAGTCGAAAAGGCCCAGCGGGTGTGCAATTATCGGCGAAGCCATTACCTGTTCCATTGAAACCGGTTTTCTCAGGTGAGCCTTCGGGTTTAATGCTCCGTTCGCATGACTTTTAACCGAAACATGAGCCATTGCCCGTTTTAAATCCTGTGCCGGTATTTTATACTTTGCGGCATAAGCGCTCGCAAGCTGCGCAAATGAACCCGGCGCGGTAAGATTGGGCCACCACTGCCATGCAAGGCTTCCGGCGCCTGAACCCGGATTGGGCAAACCGCCGTAACCTGTATCCTTCAGCTTCTCGACACCTAGAGCAAGACAAATATCATAAGCTCCTGATGCAACCGCGTAACAGGCTCCGCGGAAAGCTTCTGTTCCTGTAGCACAGTAATTCTCGACTCTGGTTACCGGGACAAATGGTAGGCGCAGGGTTGTTGAAAGAGGAAGCGCGCTTTTACCGACATTAACCTCATCCATACACGTTCCCAGCCAAGCAGCTTCTATATCTTTCTTCTCAATTCCGGCATCGGCAAGACATTCTTCAAAAGCCTCTACCATTAACTCTTCTGCCCCCATATCCCAGCGCTCTCCGAAGCGGGTGCATCCCATTCCTATTATTGCGACTTTATCTTTTATTCCTGTAGCCATGGCTGCTTTCTCCTATCAGTTTAATTTAAAAAGTTTTCCTATCAGCTGGGATTTCATGATATCGCCTTCAATCTTAAGTTTGCCGGAGGTAAAAGCCTGCATAGGATTAAGCTTTCCGGTAATAAGTTCGACAAAGTCGCCGTCGGAAATTTTCAGGGTGCAGGTTGGTTTTTCGGCAGTTCCCTCCGTTACGGAACATTTTGAATCCTTAACAGTCACGTACCAGTCTCCTCCTCCGGAACCCGAAATAACATACTGGAAAACGGCATCCACATCCTTTGCCGCTGATGCATTAAAGGCTTCCGGCATTTTGCCGAAAATACTTTTTACATCCGGATCAGCGCCTTTCTGTTCGCCGGTCTCCTTCTTATTTTTATCAGGAGGGGCTATAAGCGCGAAAATTGCTGCATTGGCATCCTCCAGCTCTTTAGCCCCTTCCATCATATTTATCTTGTCCCAGTTTTCACTTATCTGTTCAGGAGTTGGAGGGTTGCCGGCATCCCCCAGTTTGATTCCCGGGCCCGTCATAATTGCAGCCCTGTTGTAGTATCCCATGCCGCTGTTAAAGATTGCTCCCGATTCTCCGCACTCCTCGCTGCAAAGGTAAAGAACCATTGGGGATACAAACTCCGGCTTTGACTTTTCAAAAAGTTCCGGGGGCATAACATCTTCAGTCAGCCTTGATGCGGCAAGGGGAGCTACCGTATTAACTTTTATGTCATATTTTTTTCCTTCCAGCCTGAGCGTATTCATAAGACCTACAAGCGCCATTTTTGCCGCCGAATAATTGGTCTGGCCGAAGTTTCCGTAAAGCCCGGCCGCCGAAGTTGTCATCACGATTCTGCCGAAGCCGTTTTCACGCATAACTTTAAAGGCAGGTCTTGTAACATTGTAGGCGCCGGCCAGGTGAACATCCATTACGGCTTTCCAGTTTTCAGGCTCCATTTTTATGAAGCTCTTATCTCTTAATATGCCCGCATTGTTTATGAGAATATCAACCTTTCCGAATGTATCCAGGGCGGTTTTAACAATTTTCTCCCCGCCTTCCGGAGTTGCAACATTGTCATAGTTCGCAACCGCTTCGCCTCCCGCCGCTTTTATCTCATCAACAACTTTGTCGGCGGCAGAACTTGAGCCTGTCCCTGATCCGTCACGAGATCCGCCAAGGTCGTTCACGACAACCTTTGCCCCGCGCTTCGCCAGCTCAAGGGCGTACACCCTGCCAAGCCCCGCGCCTGCTCCTGTTACAATTGCAACGCGTCCATCAAATCTGACCCTCCCCATCTCTTCAGCGGCGCCCGGAACCGGCATTGCCTTCCAGAAATAGTTTATAAAACCGCGCTCTTTGTCTTCACCCCTTCGCCTGAAAACAAGCCGGACCGGAAGCCCGACTTTAAGCTCCTCAAACTCGCAATCGGTAAAATCGGCCATAAATCTTCCACCGCCTTCAAACTGGACCATGCCGTATTTATGGGGAGGATCAACAGATACGGCAAGAAGATCGCCTGTAAAGGTCTTAACTTTTGCAGGAACATCCGCAAATTCATATTCAACCTGACTCTTAATCGCTCCACATGCCGGGTTGACACATATATCCATTTTCGGGAATTGTGCTGTCCCGCATTTTTCGCATTTTCCCCCCACCATCCCGAGAAGCATTTTTCGCTTTCTCCACAGGGCGGTCATGGCTGTCTGTGTTGGCGCCTCCGCTCTTATTCCCATTTCGGTCTGCAGTAAATCCCTGAATTTGAGCCACTTGGGATAGTTGTCAATCACCTTTTTATTCTTATCCGACTCTTTAACGCCGGTTCTCTTTGAAAGTTTTGTTATATTTTCTGTAACCTCGAAATAGAGCGTATCGCATCCCTGGCCGAAACCGGCAACCAATATGCGGTCTTTCGGTTTAGCTTCTTCAAGGGCAGATACGAGCATGAGGAGGGCATGGGCCGCGCCCGTCTCTCCAAATGTTTCATGCATTGTATTTACTACTTTGTCCGGGGCGGCTCCAAGCTTTTTGGCTATGTTGCTGTGTTCGGCCTTGAAGAAACAGGGGAAAACGAGCTTGTCAACCTGGTCTATTGTGATGCCAAGTTTCTTCATAAGACCATTTACGGCTTCAGGTATAATTTTTGAGTATCCTTCATCACGCGCCCATCTCTCTTCCCATACATAGTCGTATTTCTTCTGAGCACCCCTGTAATGGTCAACAAAATCATATGATACCGAGTAGGATCCCTTGAATTCGGCAATTACATCCTTATCTCCAACCGCAACCGAAGCCGCGCCGTCTCCGAACCACATTTCGTAAAAATATGCTGTTTTTGTCTCCCTTCGGTCGGTCGCTGTAACCAGGATATTTTTCATTTCTTTGCCCCGGACAGCTTCAAGCGCGGCAACAAGGGCTGAAGTTCCGGCTTTCTGGGAGGATGTAAAATCAGAGGTCAGTATGTTCTCTTTGAGATTCAGGGCTGTAGATACAATTCCCGCATTCTGCCTGTCGGCAAAGGGAAGCGTTGTTGAAGCCAGAAAAAGGCCGTCAAGCTCCCTCTTGTCTTTGCCCGAAAGGCAATCCCTCGAAGCCGCCACCGCCATTGTTATAGAGTCTTCGTCCCAGTTGCACATAGACCTGTGCCCCTGGGCAACCATCATGATGGCCGGCGCAAACCAACCCATGGCCTGGAAAATTGACATCCTGTCCAGTCTTAGGCGGGGAATATAAGCCCCATAAGATGTTATGCCTATCATATTATTTCTCCTTGATAATTGTTTCCATCCGGAAATGGCTCTTTTGAGCGATCTCTGTGTCAATCTGCGGGATTTCTTGTGCGACATACTATATGTACGTCTCCGCGCAATCCCTTGATTTCCTTGAGCTTGCCCAAAATTGCCTATTTCCGAATTGGAAACGTATTTTTATCCGAAATTAGTTTCCGGATGAACACTAATTAATTTTGATGATTTCGTAAAAGTCCGAATATGCTCTCTCAATGAGCATTTTGGGGATTTTTATGATGCCATCATTTTTTGAATAATTTTTCTATGAGCTGGGATTTCATTATATCCCCTTCGATCTTCAGCTTCCCGGATGTATAGGCCTGCATTGCCGGGAGCTTTCCGCTCATAAGCAACAAAAAGTCGCTGTCCGACATTTTGAGGGTACAGGTCGGTTTTTCATGCTTTCCCTTCTTAATCGAGCAGTTTTCATCCTTGATAACAGAGTACCAGTCTCCGCCTCCGCTTCCGGAAATAATATACTGGAACACGACATCGACACCTTTAGAGGCGCTCTTCACGAAAGAGTTTGGCATGGCATCGAAAACTCCGGCAACCGACACGGCGCTCTGCTGCTTCCCGACCGCGGGCACTCCCTTGTCAAGGGGCTTCGATAAAGCCCCGAGAACATCCCCAATCTGGTCATTGAGCTGAAAGTATTCCTTGCCTCCCTTTAATGATGAAATCTTATCGAGGTTGGCAATTATTCCTTCAACCGTTTCCGGTTTATCCTGACTGCCAAGCGCGGCTCCGGGCCCTGTAACAACAGCTACCCGGTTAAAACAGCTCATTCCGGCATTGTATATATTCCCGCTTACGGGGCACTTTTCCGAACAAAGGAAAAGAACAAGCGGCGCAACGAATTCCGGTTTGACTTTTTCCAGAAAATCGGGAGGCATCACGTCCTCGGTAAGACGCGATGCCGCGACAGGAGCAACCGTGTTGATTTTTATGTTGTATTTTTCTCCTTCCAGCTTCAGCGCGTTCATAAGACCAACAAGTCCCATCTTTGCCGCTGAATAATTGGTCTGACCGAAATTTCCGTAAAGCCCGGCAGCAGATGTGGTCATGATTATACGGCCATAGCCTTTTTCCTTCATCACGGTAAAAGCCGGCCTTGAGACATTGTAAGCTCCATTAAGGTGAACATCGAGTACGGCGTTCCAGCTTTCAGGCTCCATTTTGATAAAGCTCTTGTCTCTCAATATGCCGGCGTTATTTATAAGGATATCAACAGACCCGAAAGTATCGATAGCTTTTTTAACAATCTTCTCGCCGCCCTCAGGGGTCGAAACGCTGTCATAGCTTGCAACTGCTTCTCCGCCGAGTGCCTTTATCTCTCCGACAACCTGTTCGGCTGGAGTTGCCGAACCCGGACCTGAGCCGTCACGTGCTCCTCCCAGATCATTAACCACTATCTTTGCGCCCCGCTTTGCAAACTCAAGGGCATAAGTTCTTCCGAGGCCTGCTCCTGCTCCGGTAATGATTGCGACCCGTCCGTCAAATCTTACTTTTTCTTCCTGGATATCGCCGTATTCGAATATACCGTTGTCGATCGTTACGGCTCCTGTTTCGGCGTTGACCACCCTCCATACCGCCTTTCCGTCTCCGGTTTTCCATATAAGCGTCTTGATTGGGGTTCCGGGATAAAGAGGTTTTGTAAACCTGCAGACAAGCCTTCTTACCTTCTCGGACTCTCCGGGAACAAGGCTTTGAATAAGAGCCCTGCAGGCAAACCCGTGCGTACATAGCCCGTGCATTATAGGCATTTTGAATCCGGCCATTTTGGCAAATTCTGAATTGACATGAAGATCAAAAATATCCCCGGAAAGTCTGTAAATTAGTGGCTGGTCAGGGGAAGGAGAAGCATTTACGACAAAATCAGGCTCTCTGTCCGGGAAAACCACTTCTTTTTTTGGAGCATTCTCTCCGCCGAATCCACCGTCGAAACGTGAATAAATCGTGATGATGCTCGTAAAAAGCTTCTTACCGTTTGAATGATAAGTGTCGCTTTCACCTACTACAAGGGCTCCCTTCTCCTTGCCCTTGTCATAGTAGTGAGTAATTTTACCATCGGTGATCAAACTGCCTTCGGGGGGAATCGGATTGTGAAAAATAAGCTCCTGTTCACCGTGAAGAATTCCTGCCAGATTAATATTTGAATTTATGCCTATATGCGACAGAAATTCGAAAATAGCGGCGATAGAGAAACTTGGAATCACTTTGAGGTTTTTCTCATAGCAGTACTCAAGCTCGGAAAAGCCGGCACCTACTCCAAGCGCGTAAAGGACCGCATCTTTCCATGTATAATCCTTGGTAACCGGGCCAATTTTTTTCCCGAGGGCATCAAGATTAAGTGCCATAAATCCTCCTTTTATCAAAAAGATTTTCTCACAAAGAGAGCACAAAGCACAAAAGAAAAAACAGAATATATTCAATTAGTCATTATTCGTGACTTTGTGTCTTAGTGTGAAAATAAGATATTTTCTCAGCGGTCAGCTTTGTTTCTGGGTAAAAGCCGGTATAAGTATAAATTTCAGCGTATCTTTTACTACATCGACATATTCATCATGGCTGATATCTAACATCGGTCTGAAAAAATCCTCTCCTGAAACATAATTTAATACCGAATTCCATACAGCAAGGACCCTGGCCTTTGCTTTGACGGGAATATATTTTTTATCAAGAGCAAGCCCCATTGCTATTGCAATGTTGGATATGTATTCAGAAACTTTAAAATTAAGGCTTGCATCACTTCTGGTTTTTCCGAAATAAAGGAACAGGATGAAATTGGATACTTCCGGGTTGGAAAACAGGTATTCGCACATGACATCTATTGCTATTTCAAGGCGGGTTGCGAGAGATTTTCCCTTTACCTTACTCTCTATTTCAAGAAGCTTCCGGCGGATCTCCTCGTTAAGATCCATGATAACGGATTCATAAAGATCCCGTTTTTCTCCCCAGTGATAATAAAGGGTCGAAATATCGATGCCTACGTCTTTTGCGATCATCCGTGTAGTGGTTCCGTGATAACCGTATTCACCGAAGACTTTGCGCGCTGCGGCAAGAATCTTTGCCTTCATGGAGGAGGGATCCTGCCGCGCTTTTTCGAGTGTTGAAACCATTGGCCGTGATATTTTCCTTTCCCATACACTGCTTCCAACATTTGATGGATAAAATACACGCCCTGTTCTCAGGTGTCAAGTTTTTTCCAATAAGAAAACTCAATTCATATCTCTCCGCAAAGCTTGACTTTTTCATGCAATAGCCGTATCTTTTCATGAAAGCATGTTTTTAAAGAAGAGGATAAGCATGGCAAATTTACAAATCAAAGGAATTCAGGATGACTTATATGAGGATATCAAGAGGCTTGCTGCCTGCGAAAACAGGTCGGTTAGCCAGCAGGTAGTCTTCTTATTAAAAGAATATCTGGCCCGCAGAAAGTTCTTCCAGACGACACAGAAAACCCCGGCTCAGGTTTTGCTTGAGCTTTCCGGTTCCTGGCAGGATGATAAGGGGGGGGATCAGATTATTAAGGAGATAAGGCAGGCGCGGAAGAAATCCATTAAGCTGGAGGAAGGATTCTGATGTATCTTCTCGACACGGACACGGTTATTTATAATTTTAAAGGTCATGATTCTTTGGTAAAAAATTTACATGCGCATATTCATGATCCTATTAAGATAAGTGCGGTTACGCTGATGGAACTTTATTATGGTGCGTACAAATCCCGGAAGGTTGAAAGTAATCTCGCTAATATTAAGGCTCTTGAGAACGCTTTGGAAATAATTCCAACAGGTCGTGAATCCGCAGAAATCTTCGGTAGTTATAAGAGCAGATTGGAGAAACTCGGGACACCTTTAGATGATTTTGATCTAATCCTCGCATCATGTGCCCTTGCCAACAACATGGTACTCGTTACTAATAATACAAGGCATTTTGAGAGAATAGAAGGTTTGAAACTAACAAATTGGACTATCTATCCCGAATCCTAAAATGCATTTCCTCACTGTAATGACCCGTGAGTTTTATAAAAGAATAACCCCCGCAAAAAAAAATGACAGATCCAAGGAATAAGTGGGCTAAACTTTCAATAAAGATTGGAACCTTCTGATATTACAGTTAGAATAAGATGCTTGACGTTAGGGTTGTAGAATGTCCTGTTGAGCTGAATTGTATAGAAAGATGGGGTGTCCTCTCAAAAATCCTCCCATAATACTATTTTGTGAATTATTTCAGTTCATGCCCTACCAATATAACCCTTCCGATTAAACCAAAGTGGTTCGTCTCGTCTATTTTGTATTCTTGCGCGTTTAAGGGAACCGCCCATAATCCAGGAACCTTATGGGAACGCCCATTAAATTATGCGTTTCTATTCTTTTCATAGTTAAACCATAATTCCCCAACAACCTCCCGAATAGCCGGTCTCAATATTTTCAAAGAAGCTGATAACGTAAACCTGCTTACTGAAAAGTTATTCTGCACAATTCCTTTTAGGCACGTGAATTTCAGTACACAAGTCCCATGATCCCCAGGCCTATTATGTTCATGGCAATGGCAACGCCGTAGATGCAGGAGATGAATATAACTCTCCTTTTTGTTGTTTTTAGCCATAGCATGAAAATAATGGCCGCGTAGAAGTGAAAGTATCCGAAAAGAAATATCAGCCATATTCCGGCGAATGAACGGTGCCACCAGGGATATTCCCAAACCAGGTGCCCGCCATAGTTGAGCACGCATTCGACGAATACGCAGAAAACGGCGTAGCCGATTGCCCAGAACCATTTTTCCGGAAGGCCCAGGATTTTAAGGTTATGTTCCTTCGAAAGGGTGTGGTAATAGATGATGCCCGATATGGCGAACATGAACATTATCTCTATATTCCATCCCACCATGGTTCGGAGCGCAGTGTCGCCCGGCGTTGTCCAGAAGGCGGAGAGCTGGGTGAGAGCCATTACCCAGCCGTTCCATGTTTCATTGAAGAAATCCATGCCGAAGAGGGTAAGACCGGCTAACACCGCTTCCCAGTTGCCGCTTTCCCTGGCCTTCTTGATCTCGGTGACGTAAATGTAGAACACGATAGAAAGAA
The DNA here is from genome assembly GCA_046485065.1 of Desulfobacterales bacterium. Lineage (GTDB taxonomy): Bacteria > Desulfobacterota > Desulfobacteria > Desulfobacterales > RPRI01 > RPRI01. The sequence continues at coordinate 48,330 of JAWOHP010000014.1, forward strand.
GGGGGATCACATACCACTTGAGCATCGTTACATCCCGCAGGCCATCAAGAGCCCGAGCTGTCGCGTCAGTCATTAAACACCTCCGAATCCGCACATAGGATTATAAAATTTAACCCGGCCTTAAGGCACCCTATTCATTCATCCGGTATGCGCCGTTCAACGGATAGACATATTTTTCCCAGACCTTTTTAAAACGCTCTTCATCAAGCTCCGGTTTCTTAATCATTCCAAGACAAAACTCCATCTGTGCTTTGGTGCTGCCGGGTTTCGAATAAAGCTGAAGGGCATATTTTGAAAAATCCCTGACCATGAAGTCAAATATCAGGTCAACAAGATCATTATCAACTTTATAAATAAGAGAGTTTTCAATGATCAGCTGGCCGTACGCAACAAGAGTGAACAATTCACCAAGTGTCAAAAGAAAGTCGATATCCTTGCCCTGAGCCTCACTTGGAGTTGCTTTAACCAGAAACTCTTTTAAAGTTTCGATCTGGGTCCTGAAAATTCCTATATTGGGAAGATCAAGGCTGTTATAGGCAATATTGAAATCATGGAACCGGATTTTCCCCAGCCCTCTTGTCGCACCCTGGTTAAATAGAAAATCGTCATTGGAGGGGTCGTTTCTTTTCGGTATTTCCGGGAATTGACCCGGATTGAAGAAATAATTGGCCATGAATTTGATTATCAAAGCCATATTCACATGGACGGTTCCTTCAAGTTTCGGGAGAGCTCGTATGTCTCTTGCCGCCATTTCAAAATACATGTCCTTCTCAAAACCTTTTGCGGCAATAACATCCCACAGAAGATTTATTACCTCTTCGCCCTGCGTCGTCACTTTCATCTTTACCATCGGATTATACAGAAGATAGCGCCTGTCTGAAGGTGAGGCTGATCTCATATAATCTGATGCTCTGTTTGCAAAAAGTTTCATCGCAACAAGACGGGTAAAGGCATCCGTAAAAAGCATTTTTATATGAGGGAAATCGGTGACATACTTATTATAAAGATTCCGGTTTGAAGCATGATTTATGGCCTCATAGAATGCATGGGTAGAGATACCTATGGATGCCCATCCAAGATTAAATTTGCCAACATTGATAGTGTTGAGTGCCGAATCCCAAGCCTCCTGCCCCTTTGTAAGAATGTCCGACTCTGTAACCGGATATGAATGCAGCGCGTATTCGGCGACATAAGACTGGCTGTTTACAACATTTTTAACGCATTCAAAATTCCTGTGCTGAGAATCAACAGCGAAAAAGACGTATTCGCCTGTATCAGAATCTTTCCCGAAAGTTGAAACAAGAGCCGCCTTGTTTGCATTTCCAATATAATATTTACCTCCGTCGGCCCTGTAGGTGCCATCAGGCATTTGAGTGAGCATCATCTCGCTTGAGTATAAATCTGCACCATGGGCTTTTTCCGAAAGGCCGAAAGCGAATATTCCACCGTCTTTCAGCATCTGAGAGGTTTTTATTTTTACATCTTCATTTTTTCCCATCCAAATGGGACCAAGCCCGAGTATCGAAACCTGCCAAGTGTACCAGTAATGCAATCCGTAGAAACCCAGTATTTCATTAAAGTCGCATATTCTGGAAGTATCCCACCGGCAGCCTTTATCACCATATGCCGATGGGGTGAGAAGAGTCGAAAATATTTTTTCATCCCTGACAAAATCAAGAAAATCGGAATACCAAATTCTGTTTCTGTCATCTTCTTTGAGCTTCACTTTTCCTTTGTTTTCAAAAAAACCTATTGTTTTTAACATTATTTTCCTTGATTGTTCATCAAGACGCCCAAATGTTTCTGTTTTCGGATTAAGTAAAATCATGGTAAAAAACTCCTTGCAGGTTAAATATTGTTTCCGTCCGGGCACTATAGTAAATGTCATAAATATGTTATGGTTGGGCATATGTGCGTATGCGATCCGCAGTAATAATACCGAACCCTTCGTCAACGGCGGCATATCCGCATCCATGGAAACCGTGCAGCCCCAGTGAATAATAGCCCACGAAGCCGTTTATAGTCTCCGCCTGTTTAATCTTTGTAGTCTATTTGGGGGCGTCCTCGAAATCTATAG
>JAWOHP010000020.1:0-30243 GCA_046485065.1 Desulfobacterales bacterium
AGATTTCCTGCCACTTTCAGCGCTTTCTTTGTCTTTGCCGAAAAGGTATTTATCAGGACATCAACTGCCACATGGCCTTTTCTTGCCTGTGTCTGCCCGAGGGCAAAAGCTGTGACTATTGCCCCGAAAAGTCCCATCAGTTCGTAGGCTCCCGGAACCGGAATCCAGACTATGCGGAAAAGGATGTTGCCACAGGTCAGAACAATCATGGCAACAAGAAAAATTCCGCCGATAAAAGTCAACAGACGATTTAAAAGCTCGCTTAACTTGTTCATAATCTCCTTGGACGGCAAAGTAAAAAGCTGTTTTATGCCGCTTTGTAGCGAACTGTTTTCAACAAACACGTTGGAAGTCTTAATATGCTCACTTAATGAGCTTTTTGGGAATTTTTAAATCACCTCGCTAAATCACAAGAAGATTGGGGCTAATACCCTCAAAGCCTTGTGATTTTTAACGCTCAGTAATTTAAAATCTGATTCCCAAAAATCTCAAATTCGTTCGCATATGACTTCCAACTGGTTCCTCAAAATTGACCAGTTCGTTGTAAGATATTCTGCTGTGTTGCCTTGCGTAATAAACTTTTTACTTTGCCATCTGAAGTGTACCGGATTCGTTCTTTACTATTCACTGTTCACTATTCACTATCTGCTATTTCTTCGAATGTTTTTTTATCGATGCCTTTATATCCGCAATTATGGCTTCCGCGGGAATACCCTTTGCCTTGGCATCTGCAACCCATTTGTCAGTTATGGGCTGAAGCTTTTTATCCCATTCGGCCTTTTCGGAAGGCGGGAGGGTAATGACTTCCACATTATAATTCTGCTTTGACCACGCTACCGATTCCTTTACATGATTATCCATGTAATTTCCGGTCCACTCAGCCTGCTCGACGGCAAGGTCGTCCATGACTTTCTGAACATCCTTTGGAAGTGAATTCCAGGTTTCCATGTTCATTACAACTGCAAAAGGATAAATCGAGGTCTCGGTCATAGTTACATACCGGCAGTGCTCCGCGAACTTGAAATCCTTCATAGCTTCAAGAGAAGAGATGAGACCCTTGACCGTGCCTTTTTGCAGCGCTTCAACGGTTGCAGGCATGGGCATGCCCACGGGATTCGCGCCCCATGCTTTAAGAATTTCGGCAGCCCCTCCCGATGCTCTCAAATCCATTCCCTTTATGTCGTTCAGATTTCTTACAGGGGTTTTAGACATAATATTTGCTGGAGCTGTCGTGAACATGGTTAATACCTTAACCTTCGCAAATTCTTCAGGTTTATATTTATTGTAAAGATCCAGAAGAACAAGGCTTCCGACTCTCGCATCGGGTATCCCGAGATGCAGACTCGTGGCGTTTGTGACAATAAATCGTCCAGGCTGATAAGCCATGCAGAGATTGCCTATATTTGCCTGCCCCGCTATAACCCCGTCCATCATCTCCTTATCACCAAGAAGGGTCCCGCCCGGAAAAGTTTTGACGGCAACCTTTCCGTTTGTTCTTTTTTCAACTTCCGTTTTCCATCTCTCCATCTGGACGCAGGGGAATGTGGGAGCCGGCGGGAAATTGGCGTAAGTGAGCGTAATAGTTTCCGCCGACGTGATAACAGGCAAACAAATTCCTGTTAAAAGCAACGCAAAAAACAAACCCGATAAAATTAATCCTGTTTTAAGCTTCATCGAATAAACCTCCCTGTTAGTCGGTTGTTAAAAATTCCGCCTGCCTTAACGTCTCCGGCAAGACGATATTCCTTATTTCATGGTCTCTCCGTTCCTGTTGTCAAAAACCCTCTTACTCTTTCTTTCCGTGCGCGGAAGAGATCCGTAATCAATAATTTCAACCTTTGACCTTACAAGTATCTTCCTGCGGATTTCGGTTGCCACCTGCTCCTCAAGCTTTGAATCCTCTTCAGGTGAAGCTCCCGGTTTCCTTTCGACCCTGAGAAGCATCATATCCCGTCCGTCTTCAAGATGTTTTAAATGAATCTGAAATTCGCTCCCTATTCCGTCTATACGGCTTAAGACATGGTCTATCTGGCTCGGGTAGATGTTAACGGCCCTGTAGATAAACATATCATCAGTACGGCCCAGGATCCTGTCGTGCCTAGGGAAAGGAACACCGCATTCACAGGGACCGTCAAACATGCGGGTTACGTCATGGGTCCGGTAGCGTATAAGCGGGCTTGCCTCCTTGCACAGAGTCGTCACAACAAGTTCGCCTTCTTTTCCCGGAGGAACAGGTTTTAAAGTCACGGGATCTATTATTTCAAAAATAAACCGGTCGGCCCAGTAGTGAATGCCTTTATGATATATGCAATCAAGCCCCGTGCCGGGACCGTACACTTCCGTCAATCCGTAAATATCAAAGATGTGTTCAACTCCCATGAGTTCTCCGATACGCATTCTCATCGCATCGCTATGCCTTTCGGCTCCGAGGATTATCTTTTTTACCTTTATTTTCGAAAACAGGTTCCTTTTATAAATCTCCTCCGCCATCAAAAGAGCCATTGATGCCGTGGCACAGAAAACGGTGGTACCCATGTCAACCATCATATCACAGTGCATATCAGCATTGGCAGGACCTAGAGGAATCGTGATGGCGCCGAAGCGTTCGGAGCCGGCCTGGAATCCGGCTCCGGCAGTCCAAAGGCCGTATCCCACGGCAATCTGGACACTATCCTCACGAGTCAGTCCCGCAATTTCATAGCATCTCGCGAACATATCCGCCCAGATATCTATATCCTTCTGAGTATAGCAGAGCACCTTTCGTTTGCCGGTTGTGCCCGAAGAAGCATGAACACGAACGATCTCTTTGAAATCAACCGAGCGAAGCGGAAAAGGATATCCGCTTTGCAGGTCTTCTTTGTCCGTAAAAGGAAGTTCTTCAAGATTCTCAATCGAACGGATAAAATTTGGTTTTATACCTGCTTCATCCAGTTTGTTCCTGTAAAAAGGAGAGTTGGAATAAGCATGTGAAACAGTCCATTTAAGTCCGTCCGCCTGTATTTTTTTTAATTTATCCGGTGTCAGATCATGTGGAATAAAACCCATTTGATAAACTCCTTACAATTATTTTACGCAAAACCTGTAGCCTGCTTCAAGAGCTTTAACCGAAGCGTCAAGCATCTCCCTTTTTCCTTTAAGCTGGTCAGCAAGAACCTGCTTTATATCCTCAAAGGAGCAGAACAAACCTTTATTATCTTTCTGCCGATCTTTCTCTCCTCTAAGAGCGAATCCTAAAAGAAGAAGGTTAACCGATTTAGGATTCCCTGTTTTAAGAGAAAGAGCGTCTGCGTCAACGGCATAGGTATCAAATCCGGTATCGGGCTTTTTAACGCTGTTTACAAAAATCCAGGCATCTTTTTTTAAAAAAAAACCGTGCTGCTCGATATTTTCAGACTTTAACGCAATAAGTCCGTCCGCCTGGAAAGGCCTTATCAGGGGACTGGAAAAATTTCCGACTTTAAGATGGGAAAGAACCGTTCCGCCCCGCTGCGCCATTCCATGTGTTTCCGAGGTAAAAACTTTAAAGCCTTTAATTATGGCCGCTTCGGCAAGAAGCCTTGTGATGAAAAGAACGCCCTGGCCTCCTACCCCACTTATAACAATTTGAAACTTTTCCCGGTCAGCTTTATTTTTCACAAATCACTCCTTATTTTCAGATTCTTCTCTCGAAACCTCGAATCCTTGAACCCCTGAACCCTTGTATCCTTGAACCCTTATTTTATTACTATTGCCTTTTTGGGGCACACATGCACGCATACACCGCATCCGCTGCAAAGAAGAGAATCTATATTCGCCCGCTTTTTATCATTGTCAAAGATAATAGCCGGACATTCAAAATGTCTGATGCAATATTCACATCCCTCGCATGCATCCGTGATTTCTACTATCATTTTTTCTGCCTGCTTATCTTTTTGCATGCCTATAAGACACGGATATCTTGCAATCACAACAGCAGGCCCTTTATCCCTTGCGTACTTGACTGCCTCCTTAACAAGTGTAATAAATTCAACGATTTTACAAGGGTCGCCGGTTTTACAGAATTTCACCCCGCATCCTTTGACAACCGATTCGATGTCGACAGATTCAAGCGTTTCACCTGAAGCGCCGAATCCTGATGCAGGCGTCGGCTGATTTCCTGTCATGGCAGTAGTCCTGTTGTCCAGAATCACCAGAGTAAAATGTACGTTCTGCGCCACTGCATCTATCAATGCCGGGATGCCTGCATGAAAAAAGGTGGAATCGCCTATTGTTGCGACTATGTCCGGCATTTTTGTTTCATTTTTATAGGCATGAAAGAAACCTTCTGCCTGGCTGATTGCAGCGCCCATGCACAAAACGGTATCAACAGCGCCGAGATTAAGCCCCAAAGTATAACAACCTATATCACTGGTATATATTCCTTTGGGGGCAGCCTTCTTTATCGCGAAAAAGCTCGCCCTATGCGGGCATCCGGCGCAAAGCGTCGGACGTCTTCCAGGCTGTGATTTAACAGCTATCTTATCTGCCTTTAAACCGGCAAAGTCACATAGCATCTTCTCTATGGCTTCAGGCGAAATTTCTCCAACACGGGAAACAAAACCGTTAAGTTTACCCCTTACCCTGGACCTGTCTGCAATCTGCATTTCGATCACAGGCATTGTCTCTTCTATGACCAGAACTTCATCATAGTCTGCGCAGACGGAAGATATGAAATTCCTGTGAAGAGGATATGGCTGGATTACCTGGAAAACAGAAATTTTGTCCCATAAGCCAAGATCCTTGATAATCTCCCTCGTATGCGCCGCGGCAACTCCGGATACTATAACCGCTTTCCCGGAAACAGTCTTTCTGTTAAGCTTTACCGGAGCAGTCTTTTTGAAGGCCGCAATTTTTTCGAGCTTTTTTTCAAGCTCCGTATGTAGTTTGAAACGGAATTTAGGTGTTGCGGCCCATCTTGCCGGATCCTTTTTGAAATCAGCCTTCCTTTGAAATGAGCCGAAATTCTCAGCCTGAATATCCTGGCGGGAATGACATACTCTTGTCGTAGGGCGAAGCATCACCGGAATTTCAAAAGTCTCCGAAAGCTCATAAGCAATTGATACCATCTCTTTCGCCTGAGCCGGAGAATCCGGATCAAGAACAGGAATTTTTGCCATCATTGCCATAAGACGGCTGTCCTGTTCGGTCTGGGAGGAATGAGGTCCCGGGTCGTCCGCACTTATCACGATAAAACCACCCCTTGCGCCCATGTATGCAGCACTCATGAGAGGATCTGACGCAACATTAAGCCCGACCTGTTTCATGCTAACGGCAGTTCTGAGTCCGGCCATGCACCCGGCATATGCAATCTCGAAGGCAACCTTCTCGTTCACAGCCCACTGGGCATGTACGGGAAGTAAGTTCTTCTCCTTTATCCGCGACAATGAAGAAAGAATTTCAGAAGCCGGAGTTCCCGGGTAAGAAGTCGCAACAGCGCATCCTTCCTCAAGAAGCCCCTCTGCTATTGCCTCATTGCCCAGCATCAGTTTTTTTCTTTCCACCAACACCTCCAATAAAAAAAGCCGGGGTCTTTGCAACCCAGGCTTTTCAAACTAAAAGAGCCCGAGGCTGCATCTGCGTCTTTGGCATAAAGCCGCCCAAGGCTCTGAAAAATTATTTTTTGTGTTCAGACTTGCTGGCCGGCTTTAAAATTTATGCCACCACCAGCACCAGAGACTAAAACTCATTTTTTACCCTAAATATGATTATTGTTTAAATTAAAAATTGAAACCCTATTAACAGACTGTTTTTTAATTATATAAGGAAAGTAAGTTTGTCAAGCGCTTTTCTCTGATCAGGTAATGCTCTTGCTGTTTCTACTCAATCAAACGCTCTTCCGGGCTTTACCCCAAGGGCCTTCAGAAGCTTGGCAGAAGGGCAGAAACCGGTAAAAGCGGACTGCAGGAGATTCGCTCCTACAATTGCAGTAAACCACAGCCAGTAAGGACTGTGGAAATGAGCAAGAAGCAGGCTGATTAATATAAAAGAGCCTGCAAAAGCCATAACAAGACGATCGATTGTCATATCGGCCTCCTTTTTTTTATAATCCGATTCTGGTTTTAAGACAGTCTCCTTTAACGAACTTTTTTTAAAAAGTCATCAATACTCATCTCGGCTCTTATTCCGAAACGGGTTAACGCGAAATCATATTTGACCGGATCCTCCGGAGCAAGCTTCCTGAAACATGATGTTATCTCAAGAGCCGTGCACATATCAGCCTGTTTTCTCACCGTAAATCCTATCAAGCGACTTATCCTGTGCATATGGACATCAAGCGGGATGATCAGCATGGAGGGCGGGACCTTCTCCCACCCACCGGGATCGACATCATCTTTTCTGACCATCCAGCGCAAATAAAGGTTAAGCCGCTTGCACGCGCTCCCCTTTTTGACAACAGGGATAAGATGCCCCTGGTTTCCTCGGCAGCCTGAAATCATCTTCTCAGCAAAATATTCCAGGCTGTTTAAAACCGTTTCATCTCTTTTACCTATTCCCTTCAAAAAGCACGCGTATAAAGATCCGTACTCCTCCAAAATATATTTTATGCCTGATAACATCGCGTATAAATTTTCCTCAGCTGCGAATCTGTGTTTAAACCCGCAGCATTTTTTTTTCAAAGAGGATAATTTCGAATCCTTAAGAAACGCGTAAGGAGAAGAACCCATTTGATCCAGAACTACTGAAACACTGTTCAGGATCTGGGCAACCCTTCCGTATGCGAGTGAAGAAGCTACTAAGCCTGCGATTTCACGATCCCTGATATCCCGGTATTTGTATAGAAACTCAAGCGGGTCGGGATGAACATATTCTTTTTTATTATATTTCCGGTAAAGATTATCGAGGTTGTTTTTTATATTCATGAACTTCCATTAATAACTGTTGGTGTGACTGTAAGCGTATTTCCGTCAGTGGAAATTATAACGGCTCCGTTTACATCGGTGCGCAATATCCTGCACTTTCTCGATTTATATCTTTCAAGCACTTCGGGATGAGGAAATTTATACCTGTTTTTCCACCCGACCGGTATGATTGCAATCTCAGGTTCAACCTTATCAACAAAACTATCGGTACTGGATGACTTGCTCCCATGGTGCGGCACAACAAGGACTGTGCTCTTCAGTAAACTGCCTGCCGTTCCGACAAGTTCGTATTCTCCTTTTGCCTTGATGTCTCCCGTAAAAAGAAATGATTTTGATCCGAACGCGGCTTTTATAACAAGTGAATTGTTATCGCCTTTACGCCATTTTTCTTTTTTTTCCTTAAAATCCGGTTCGGGATAAAGGATTTTAAACATGGTACCGTTTATAGTTCTGTCCCTTTTTATCTCTTTAAATTCTTCCATCCTTATATTTTTCTCTTTAATGATCTCAAGCAGTCTTTTGTATCCGAGGCTGTCCGCAGCTTCTCCGTTTGCCCAGATCTCCTTTACGTTGAAATTTTCCGCGATAAACAAAAGACCGTTTAAATGATCACTGTTAGGATGTGAAAGAATAAGAGTATCCACGCTCTTTATCTTATTGCGCCACAAAAAGGGAGCTGTTATTTTTTCTCCGACATCAAATATCGAATTGTCCGCAAACCCGCCTCCATCAACAAGAATATTATATCCCCATGGAAGCTCAAGAAGTGCGGAAGTTCCCTGCCCGACATCAATTACCGTGACTTTAAGATCTTTCTGCAGAAATCTTTTATCGAGCCAGTACCACGTATCCGCAAAAGCGGCAATTATTAAAAGTACTATGGCAATAAACGGCACTCTTTGTCTAATCCGTTCAAAAACGCTCCCTTCTTTTTCACTTCCGATTTTTCCGTTTTTCCCCTTTAAAATAACAAAAAGAGTACCAAGCAATAAATAATACCATGCTATTTCAAAAAGGGAAGGAGTTACCGTCTTTACCGCGGTAAAAGGCAGTTTTGCAAAATAATTTATAAATTCAAGCGCAACTCCTAAAATTATGGAGCAGGTCTTTATAATCCATACTGAAGCTACGCTGCTGACGGGATATATAAGAAAAGATAGAAGCCCCGCCGGCACAACGGCAAATCCGGTTAATGGAACAACAATGCAGTTTGCAGCCAGACCGACAAATGAAACCTGATTGAAATAGTACATGACAACAGGAAATGTTCCGATTATGGCAAAAAATGAAACAAGAAAAAATGTGGCGATTTTTTTTTGAAGCCTGTGTCTCCAGCCATTATCGGCGTAATTCTCTTTGCTTTTTCTGTAAAGCGTCTGTTCCATGCCAAGAATAATGAATAAAACCGATAAAAAGGAGAGTTGAAAGGATATCAGGAAAAGGGAGGGAGGATGAGCAGCAATAATCAGCATTGCAGCAACAGCAAGAGTATTTATTAAATCATGCTCCTTCTCAATTAAAAAGCTCATAAGAAAAACTGAAACCATGATTACCGCCCTCTGGGTTGAAGGCAACATACCGGCAAGAAACCCGTATATCATCACCGGGATAAAGGAGAGAATCGCCGCTCCTTTTCTTGTCCATGCGTTCCAGAGAAACAAATTAAAAAAAGAAAGAATTTTTTTGAATAAAAGGAACGAGACTGTTGCAACAATTCCTATGTGAAGCCCGGAAATAGCAAGAACATGGCTGGTACCCGTGCGGTTAAAATTCTCCCTGACTTCAGGAGAAATGAAATTCTGGTCTCCTATTAACAGGGCTTTTAATACTCCAGCTTCACCGGCTGAAGCGGAATTATCTATTAAAAGAGAAAATTCTTTGCGTACATTTTCAATCGCTTTTTCCCATATTATATGATCTTGATTAGGTTCAATCCTGATATCATCCCCGGCAACATATGCCGTTCCCGATATGCCATTAAATGTCATGTGTCTTTTATAATCAAATCCCCCCGGGTTGTTAAAATTTCTTATGGATCTGATTTTGCTTTTGAAAAAGAGCATGTCGCCTGCTGATATATCAGGAATGTTGTTTAAAACCCTGACATTGATCTTTCCCGAAACAGGTACAATCTTTCCGTCAATGCCGACAGTTTGCGCCGACAGTTCAAAAACCAGCCTGTTATTTCTGATTTCCGGGCTTTCGGTCACATAACCTGATATGTCGACAGGTCCCGTGTCTGTAATATGGGATATATGGTCGGGAGGCAATGTTTTTGGAAACCAGGGCTGAATGGACAGATACCCGAGAGAAAAAAAGAGGAATAAAGGCAAAAAGACTGCCGTCTTTTTTCTTATTATCTTGATGATCAGAATACCGGCGCAGCAGGTGATGGACAGATATGCCCAGACACTGTGCCATGGAAACCATAGGCCGCATGAAAGGCCAGCAATCATGGATAAGAGGAGAGGAATTAGAGGTCGAAAGTAGATATCGCTGATCATGCGTCAACCTTTCGGTTGCATAAGTATAAAAACTTCTCTTGGGGACACGGATGAACGCAGAAGTTTGGACTCAAGACTTTTAGGCCGTAAGCTGTTTTTAATCTTCACTTGACCCCTCGAATCCTCGAATCCTTGAACCCTTTTTACTTAACATCTGCGGATATCGGCGAATATCGGCATCCTAATTTATGTTTTTACTCTTTTTATCTTTGCCCCGAGTGATGCAAATTTTCTCTCTATCGCCTCGTATCCCCGGTCAAGATGGTATACACGGCTGACCTCTGTTTTTCCTGAAGCGGCAAGACCCGCAAGTATCAGGGATGCGCTCGCCCGAAGATCCGTTGCCATCACAGGAGCTCCCATCAGCATTGGAACACCTGTAATCATGGCTGTGTTACCCGAGACCTTTATATCAGCTCCAAGCCTCTTGAGTTCGCTTACGTGGATGAATCTGTTTTCGAAAATAGTTTCCGATATGACGCTGAAACCCTTCGCAACTGAGAGCAGCACCATGAACTGGGCCTGCATGTCCGTGGGAAATCCCGGATAGGGCATTGTCTTTATATCTGTACTTGTTATCTTGTCTCCTCCCCTCACACTCATAATATTGCCTTCGATTTTGATATCAGAGCCGGTCAGCCTCAGTTTGTGAATAACAGCTTCAAGATAGGAGGGTTCACAGTCTAATATCTTTATGTCTCCGCCGGAAAGGGCCGCAGACACCATGAATGTGCCGGTCTCTATTCTGTCTGGTATAATGGATACGGATACGGGTTCGAGCGAAGGAACGCCTGTTATTTTCAATACCGATGTTCCTGTTCCTTCTATTTTTGCCCCCATTTTATTAAGTGCATCGGCGAGGGCAGTCACCTCCGGCTCCCTTGCCGCATTGCGAAGAATAGTAGTCCCTTCGGCAAGGACTGCGGCCATCATGAGGTTTTCGGTTCCTGTCACCGTGACCGTGTCAAAAAATATTTCAGCGCCTTTTAAAACTTCGGCGCTTGCTTCAACATATCCGTGGACCAGTTCAACTTTCGCTCCCAGCGCCGCAAGGCCCTTTAAATGCAAATTAATGGGACGCGCGCCTATCGAGCAACCGCCCGGGAGTGAAACCCTTGCTTTTTTCAGTCTTGCAACAAGAGGCCCCAGAACCAGGATCGACGCCCTCATTTTTCTCACAAGATCATATGGCGCCTCGTGGTTGTTGAGACCTCTGGAATCGATTCTGACAGTATGCCCTTCCGTTTCTATTCTGGAGCCGTGGTTTATCAAAAGCTCCTTTGTGCTCTCTATATCTTTTAAGTCAGGAACATTCGAGTATGTGCAGGGTCCGTCGGCAAGCAGTGAAGAAATAAGAATGGGAAGTGCAGCATTTTTTGCGCCGCTTATCCTGACCTCGCCTTTTAAAGGATATCCCCCTTCAACAATTATTTTATCCATTCTTTCCTCGTTTCCTTATAGTAAAAGTCATAAATGCTTCCTGTTTGGTTATGGGTGCGTATGCGATCCGCAGGAATAATGACCTGCCCTGCGTCAACGGCGGCATATCCGCATCCATGAAATCCGGGCAGCCCCATAGGAGTTATTCCCACGAAGCCGCATATAGTCTCCGCCTGTACAATCTTTATTGTCTGTTTGGGGGCGTCATCGAAGACTTAAAAAAAGTTTTTCTGCGGTCAGCATATGCACCCATAACCAAAAAACTTGAACGGAATCCAATCGGAACATTATTCTGATAATCGCTATAAAACAAAAAAGCGCCTCCCCGGAAATTAAAGGGGCAAGCGCTTTCTGATTTAACTATATTTACATTCTAATGGTGATGATCTTCTTTGCCCTTGTTCATATACGTATCATAAAAAGCCTTGCCGATACAATAAGTCATCCCGAGGCCTATAATTGTGAGAGCGTACCAGAGTCCACCCATAAAAACCATATGGGACATATCCCACATCCATTCAAAACAAAAAGGGAACATCTTTTACCTCCAAATAAAACCGTAATTATCAAACCTCGGGATTCAGCTCCTGCTCCTGAGGGAATACCGGCAGATAGCGGTACGACAAAGATATAAGGATTACACCGTACGCAACAGGTAGAATTGTTGTGGCAACCTCCTGCCAGCTCGGATAATACATGGCCCAGCTTTCAAAAGTCAGGACAGGCACAGCCATTACCTGAAGAACCATTACCCATCGGTTGACGCATGCTCCAAGTACGGCAAGAATTATGCCCGTCATCAGCGTAACAGGATTCTTCCGGCCTTTCTCCGAAATGAGTATGATCGCCGGAACAACTCCACAGATGACAATTTCAAGTATAAGTATCCATATGCCGTAGAACGGGTTGTTTGAATAAAAATCCATAAGGTTAAACCCTGATGATGGGGCTGTGACCTTGGCCCAGTACCAGGTATCTATTATTTTTGCTATTATATAAGTTCCGATCATCCAGCCTGAAATCTTGGCCAGAAGTTCAATCACATTCTGTTTTACAAGTTTTTTCTTTGTTATTTTCTCCGTAATCCAAGTTATGAGAATCGTAAAGCATGGTCCGCAGGCGGCTGCCGACCATGTATATAGGAAGAAAGTCCATGGCCAGATAAAAATTCCCTCTCTGTATGCAAACGGTCGCCCGAAAAGAACGCCGGGAACTCCGCCCAAGGAGCCCTGGTGGAAAAAGGAGAGAAATGCTCCTGTCGCTGCAAAAACAGCCATTATCTCGTGCATATTATGGCCAAGCCTGTGAAAGAAGGGGACCTTGTCTATCTGGCGGTTTTCTAAAATAAGCGGAACATACTCTATGGTCAGAACACCGAAATAGCAGGTAAGACAGAAAGCCACTTCGGTCAGCATGGAATGAACATTTGCATGCCAGAAAATGAACCAGCCTCTGAGCGGCTGTCCGATATCGATTGCAAGGATAAGAAGCGCAGAGCTGTAACAAATAAATCCTATGAGAACAGCATAGTTGATTATATTTTTCAGTTCATCCTTACCTACGATATATCTCAGAAATCCGGTAAAAAACGCTCCGCCTCCTAAGGCTATGACCGCAAGGTCGGCCCAGATCCACAATGCAAATCCGTAAGAATCATTCATGTTGGTCTGGTTGAGGCCCTTGAACCAGCAAAGCAGCATGGCAAAAACGCCCCATAAAAGTACCACGCCGGCTGCGCCTATCCACAGGGCAAACTGCCATGTCGGACAACGCTTAACTCCCTTGGGTATTAATGCTGAATCCATATGTTCCTTACTCCTCAATTTCTGCAGTTACTTAAAATATTATATGGCACCAAATTTTCATCCGTTATTGCTGCCGGATTACTTTTTTTCATTTTCGAGATAATTATCGCCTGCCCGTCTTACCCATTCCCTGCTTGAAAGGTAATACACCTTGGGATTCGTCTGAAGTCTTTCAAGAAGACGGAATGCATTCTTATCTTTTTTCAGTTCATGAACCGCATGTTCCGGATTGTTAAGATCCCCGAAAGTAATGGCATTGGCCGGACATGCCTGAGTGCATGCCGTCTGGTATTCATTCTCTTCCAGCTCACTGCGCCCTTCGTAATGAGCCTTCTCCATTGCAATCTGATATCTGTGAAAACAGAAGCTGCATTTTTCAACAATTCCTCTCATGCGCACTGAAACATTGGGGCTTAAATATTTCTCCATGCCATCCGGCCATACAGGGTCCCACCAGTTAAAGTACCTGGCATGATAAGGGCATGCCGCCATGCAGTACCTGCATCCAAAGCACCTTGTATAAATCTGGCTGACAATACCTGTATCGTTGCTGTAATCGGTCGCGGTTGCGGGGCACACGGAGACGCATGGCGAATGGCCGTGGTCCCCTTTTCCTCCGCAGTGCTGACAGGGTCTGGGAAGATAGCAGATTTCGGTGTCGGGAAACGGTTTTCCGTTTGTCAGCTTGTAAACTCGCAACCATGTGATGCTGTCCAGCTTCTTCGATTCATCTTCCTTGAAAGGCACGTTGTTTTCAGACATACAGGCAACCATACAGGCTCCGCACCCGGTACACTTGTCCAGATCAATGACCATTCCAAATCGTTTAGCTTTTTTGTGATTTTGTTCTTCTTTCATCAGAACCTCATGCGCTTAATTAGGCTTTGATCAGATTGGCCCGGATTCCCCAGGCCGCATCAAGTCCGGAAGCAGGATCCTCCAGCGTTCCGATAAGTTCATTTACATTTATTCCCTTGCCCGCAAGATAATTGTCATATGCCGTATGGCCAAGACCTCTTGGCATCGCCACAAGACCGGGCATGATTCCATCGAAAAGGTTTACTTTAACTCTTGCGCTCCCCTTCGGTGTTTTGAGAGTGGCATAACTTCCTGAAGAAAGTCCGCTGGCCTTTGCAGTTGCCGGATTTATTTCAACAAGAATATCCTTTCCTTTAAGAACCGTATCTTCAACGGTCTTAATTACAAAAGGCGGGTCGCCAATATATCCGTTGGCTATCCGGAATGAATCGTAAGGCAGGAGAAACAGAGGATAAGACTTGGGGTCTCCTTCCTGACTTGCAGGGGTAAAGAGGATTGAGAAATCGGCAATACCGCCCGAAAGATCAAACTTTTCGGGAATAGCATTGACAACCTGGGCGGTAAATGCAGGATCAGAACTGAAACCTTCTTCGTTCAGGATCTTCCACTCATCTCCTAATGTTCCTTCTAAGCATGCCTGATAATCATCCCATGGAAATGCGTCCGCAACAGGTGAACCAATTTCTTTTGCTATAAGGAGAATGGCATCTCCCGCATGTTTCGTGTTGAACTGGGGGCTGACAAC
The DNA here is from genome assembly GCA_046485065.1 of Desulfobacterales bacterium. GTDB lineage: Bacteria > Desulfobacterota > Desulfobacteria > Desulfobacterales > RPRI01 > RPRI01. Next base: position 14,192 of record JAWOHP010000020.1, read on the forward strand.
AGGCCTTGCAAGGCTGACAACAGGTTTTGAAAGGCCGGCAGTTGCCGGAACATCTTCATAACGCTCAAGATAGACATGGTTCGGCAGAATAAGGTCGGAATTAAATGCGGTATCATCCATGAAAGATGAGAAGCTAACGATGAAAGGAATTTTCTTGAAAGCATCTTTCACAGCTTTTGTATCAGGCAATGAATAGAGAGGATTTGATTCCAGAACAAAAAGAAGGCTCACCGGAGATCCGGCATTAACAGCGCCCGCAAACCTGTTGGTTAGGCTCTTTGCTAATCCGTATTTCCCGCTCCCGGCGCCGTCTATCCGCTCTTTTTTAATTCCGTCAGCAGCAATTTCATCAGCCTGATATGCAGGCCAGGCAGTATATGCCGCATCATTAACGGCAAAAACTCCGCCTTCCTTGCCTATATTCCCCGTAAGAGCATTCAATGCCTGAACTGCAAGCAACTCTCCAAGGGAACTCTGCGCTTTGCCATTGCCTCTCCCACAGATTGCAACCGGTTTTTCTGATCTTGCAAAATCGGCTGCCAAAGATTCTATCGTCTCTTTTTTTACTCCTGTTATTTTTTCCACACTCTCAGGAGAATAACCAGAAAGGACAAGATCTCTGAACCTGATAAATCCGGAAGCACCGGCTTGAACAAAATCACTCCGGTAAAGTGATTCTCTTATAATAACATGAGCAAGGCCAAGGGCAAGAGCGTATTCGGTTCCGGGATTAATGGGAATCCATTTATCCGATTTTGCGGCGCTATTCGAAAGGCGTGGTTCAACCTGGACAACTTTAATGCCCGCCTTGCGCCAGGAACTGTTTGCTCTTATCATTCGAACAGGCGATCCCCAGCCTTCAATCAAACCGCTTCCAAAACTTAAGATAAAGTCGGCTTTCTCCAGATCAAAGCCGGTCTGGGCAATAAATCCCAATGAAACGTTGTTGGCAACCTCGTAAGAGTCCTGAATAGAAGGCATCCGCATAAAGTTCGGGGATCCGAACACGGAAAGAAATCTTCTAAACAAAGCGGGGACTGTTCCTTTATCTGAGCCGGAAATACAGGCAACTGTGTCGGATTCTCCCTTTTCCCTGAGATCACCCAGCTTTTTTGCAACTTCTGCAATAGCTTCTTCCCAGGATATTTTTACCCATTTTCCTGCTCCTCTTTCACCGGCCCTTTTTAAAGGAGTCTTGACACGCGTTGGACCGCCGTATAGAAGCTGCAGGCCGGAAAGGCCCAGAGGACAAATTCCGCCGTCATTTACAGGATGTCCCTCCATTCCCTCGATCTTGACAGCCCTGTTTCCAACCTTGCGGACAGAGATTCCGCAACCGCCGGGGCAAAGTGTACATGCTGATTTCACATATGTTACTTCGCCATCCGCAGGCACAGGAGTCCAGGGCCACATCTGTGTCCATATGGCGCTGTCATCCGCCAGCTTCCAGGGTAATGGTGAAAGGGCTATACCAGCGGCACCACCAATTCCAAGTGACAAGAAACATCTTCTGTCTATTTTCATTGATTCTTCCCCTCAAACCTGAAAAACGAACGAACTTTTAAAATGGTTCAATCCAATTTATTTATGGCATACAAAACATGCTTCTTTATCCGTCTGAACGCTCGATCTTTTGCCGGCTTCCTTCTCATGGCATTCCGCGCAATCATCCATCTTCATCCTGTCCCACGGTTCTCTCTTTACTCCGGCAATATTCTTTCCCCAGATATCGCGGCTGTATCCGGTAATCCTGTTCTCCTCATAAACTTTCAGACTTGTCGATTCTCCGATTGGTCCATGGCAGGTTATGCACTCCATTTTAGCTTTTTTTACATGGGCGGCATGGGAGAAAAATACGCAGTCCGGTTGTTTTGAATATATAAGCCAGGGGACTTCCCTTTCTTTGGCAACATACTCCTCAACAAATTTTTTCTCTTCCGGGCTGTCTCCCTGCACTTCCTGATGGCAGTCACTGCATTGGGCATTACCCGGAACACCTGCAAAAGTTCCATCATCGCGGAATACGTGGCAGCTTTCACATCCATCGCTGACCGCCTCAAGATGAAGAGCATGGTTAAAGTCAATCGGCTGTGTTTTCTGGGAATAAAGAAGTTTCGGAAAGACTACCCATCCGATAATAAGACTTGCGACAAAACCGATAATGAAGAAGAGGATAACAAACCCGCCGACCCCGTCTCCCTGACCCTTTTCAATGCCTTCCGCAGACGACACTTCAGCTTCATTACCGTCCGTGTCTGCAGAAATTCCTGTAGTTTTATCATCTGGTTTACTCATGGAAACTCCGTCATGCTGTGGTTAATAAATACACTTAAACCGCAAAAACAAACGTTAATCAACCTTTAACCAACAAAGGCAGGAGACATATATTTCCCCTTTAACGGGAATAGCTTAAAGCCGTTTGCCCTGCCAAAAAATATGTAATAACCAAGACTATGGATGGAAAAGAAATCAGCGTTTGTTTAACCCGTGTTATTGTTCTTGTCAAGGAAAAATGATGCTCCAGTAAAAAGTCAAAATTCCGACAGCACAGTAATAAGTTCAAGTTCAAGGCATCGCAAATCACTGTCCGTAACTATGCAGTCCGGGAAGCAAATTTACCCCGAAATATGTAAAAAGAACCGCGCTGAAACCTATTATGGAAAGATACGCCAGTCGTTTGCCCTGCCAACCCCTCGTAAATCTTGCATGAAGCAGAGTTGCGTAAATAAACCAGGTGATAAGGGACCATGTTTCCTTGGGATCCCATCCCCAGTATCGGCCCCACGCCGAATTCGCCCAGACCGCGCCGGTAATAATTCCCACTGAAAGAAATAGAAAGCCGAACATTATCATCTGGTGTGACAGTTCATCAAGGATTTTAAAATCCGGAAAAACCTTAAGAAAGGTGGTTTCATTTTTTCCATCTTTTTGTTTTAAAAGAAGCATGATGCTCAAACCAAAAGCAATTGCAAATGCTGCGTATCCGATAAAACAGGAAATTACATGCGCGATAAGCCAGTTGCTTTTCAATGCCGGCACAAGAGGCTGGATTCTGTCGCTTATATTCGGAGAAAGGGAGGCGTAGGCCATTGATAGAAAGGCAATCGGCGTTGTGAATGCCCCGATTATCCTGTTAGCATAATTTCTTTCAATTACAAGATATATAACCATAATTACCAGTGAAAAGAAGATAAGCGATTCATATAAATTTGACAGCGGAGCATGTCCGATTTCGAGTCTGTATGATTCAACCCATCTTAATATTATGCCGGCAATATTTCCGGAAACTCCGGCCAGAGAAGTCCATGTTCCCAATCTGCCTGCAAAGGGTTTTCTGAAAACAAATGAAAAAATGTAAAAAAAAGCGGCAAGGCCGTATATAAACGTTGTTATCGATAATAAAATTGAACTATCCATTATATTCATCCTTTTAATATGCCTGCTTTTTCAGATAATAGCTTTGAAATTCTTTGTGTCCTCGTCTGCATACCAATTTTATTCTTATTGGCAATTCCGGCAACCATGACTCTGCTTTTTCCCCCTTTTTTTATAACTTCAATACAAATTTTTTGATGAGACATGAAAAAAGCAACATAACATCCTAAAATCATCAGTATAAACCCGGCATAAACCACGGGAACCCCCGGATCTTTTGTCACCTGCAGTCCCGTGTAATATCTCCGTTCGGAGCTTAAAGCGGAAATAATCAGATCATCTTTTCTCATCTTATCGAAAGAAGGAAAATTAAGTGGTATGACAAGTTCGGTGGGATCTCCGTTTGGCGGAGTCAGAATCCCCAAAAACGCCTCGCCGAGATTATGTCCTCTGAAATTAAATGAACTCGTGTATTCTCTGATAACGAATTTTCCACGCGCTTCCGGGAGATCTATCACTTCGCCTATTGCCGCATTTTTTCTGTATATCATTCCGGTTTCGCGGTCTGTAAAACTAAGTTCCGCTTTTTCAGGTCTTACGTTTCCGTAACTTGACTGAAAAATATTAATCCCCCTGTACCTAAGAGGATCATTAACTATAATATCCTTTTTTATAACCGGTTTTCCATTCTCAAGAATAACAAGCTTTGAACGATATTCCTTTGGCGCTCCCGACTCATAGAAACTTACATTGAAATCAACACATTGTATTTCAAAATCAAGGGGCTTTTCTTTGCCTGTATTCCTCAATATAATACTCTTGACACTTTCTCCTTCCGGAATATTTACAGAGCCTTCGAATCCGAAAAGTGAGCCTATTAACCCGCCGAGAAGAAGCAATATTACACTTAAATGCACAGCATAAACACCAAACCGGGTCCAGCGCCCTTTTTCAGCAAAAATTACAAATCCCTTTTCTGTTTCTTCAATTCTTGTGTATCTGAAATATTTAGATACGACAGGCAGAAAACCTGATTTGAGCTCTTCCGGTTTATGATTATCGGAAAACTCCTCCTTGAAGGAGTTTCTGAAGCGCACAATATCGAAAGAAGGATTTTTCGAAAAGACCGTCTTCCATGTTGAAGATAGTCGTTCGATTGAACATACAACTATATTTATAGTCAGAAAAAATATCAGAAACCGGAACCACCATGAATGGTACATATCGAATATATTGAGAATACTGAATATTCTGTATAGAGACTCCCCGTATTCGTGTATATATGCTGCCGGATTTTCATTCTGAGGAATAACAGTACCGATGACAGAAGTAACTGATAGAGTAAGAAGTAGCATTACTGTTAATTTTACAGAGGCAAAAAATTTCCATAATCCGTCAACAGGATTGCTGGAAACCTTTTTATTTTTCATTATTATTATCCTTTCGGTTTTTATTATGGATTGCGCTATTAGCAGACAATAAAAAACGGAGCAATAAATAAAATAGTGGCTTAAAAAAACGAGATTTCCTGCTGAACCACCATTATGGTTTCTTTTCAGATAGTTTAACCGGCTTTATTATAATTGATGCGGCCTTTGTGTTATCAAGATATTTTCCTGCAAGCTCATTAAGTTCACTCGCAGTTATTGATTCATAATCCTCTTTTATGGTTCTGCACCATTCAATCTGTTGCGGATACCGGACTGATTCGGTTAAAACGCTCTTGAGCCAGTAATTGTTTTTCCGCAGCATATCCTTTACAGTTGTCAGAACAGGATCAAGGGCTCTTTTCAGTTCACCGTCTGTAATTCCGTTTTTTACGACATTTGAAACTATATTTTTTATCCTCTTTTCCACATCAGAAGATTTTTTTGGACTTACTGAAGCTTCTGTGTAAAAAATCCCGTATCCGGGATATGCACGGCTCGGATTGTTGTAAGCCGAATATGAATAAGCAGCTCCCATGCTTTCTCTTATCTCTTCACGTATCTTTTCGGAAACTATTTCCCCAAGCAGATTAAAACGCCTTGTTCTGCCGATATTCCATATATCTTCAGTCGGATATGCTACAAATATAATGCTCTTGGGATCCTCGGTTTCAACATTGATTTCATGAGATTTTGCTGAAGGGAAAACCGGAACCCCGGACGTTTTGAGCATCGATTTTTTAGATCTTTCAGAAAGACTTCCGAAGTATAAAGAGACAAGTTCAATAACCTTTTCTTCCTCAAAATCACCAACCACTGAAATTTCAACAGGATCATTCTTTATTTGCGGATCAATCCATGATCTTACATGATCAAGCGATAACATCTTCAGCTTTTCGGGAGATGGAAAACCGAACCGGTGGTCTCCTCCTGCAAGAAAGCGTTCGCCTGAAAGCGTCATGGCTCCGTCTATTAAACGTGAAAGCTCCTTGTATTTCTGATCAAACCGTTCGAGAGAAAGCAGATAAGCCTCTTTTCTGTATCCCGGATCTATAACATAGGCATACAGAAGCTGGAAAAGGAGACCGGCTTCATCCGATATCGTTCTTCCCGTAAAAATAAAGCGCCCGTCATCCACAGAGAAATCAACTCTGGAGCTTTTCCCTGCGAGCGCCTTTTCCATCTCATCCTTATCAAGCTCACCAAGCCCGCTTTCATTTATGACTGCTTCCGAAAGCTCCGAAATACCCTCGAGATCAAAGGGCTCTCCTGATCTTCCATATCCGAAAGAGAGATTTGCCCGGATTTCATTTGCTTCAAAATCGGTTTTTTTTAGATTGAGGCGTACTCCGTTCTCAAAATCAATCTGAACAATTCCAAGATCGGTAAACTCTTTTCTTGCTTTAATTACGCCTTTTACCTCCGGCTCAGGAAGATAGGGGAAAAAGACCGGCTTGTTTTCAATAGGTTTTGATACCGCTTTTTGGCTGCTTTCCCTGTATACTTTAGTTATAAGTTCTTCCGGCGTAACATCTCCTTTGAGAACGGCATTGCCTGTTATGATTACAAGCCTGTGAGAAGCTTTCCATGTATTTATGAATGAATTATGAAGGATTTTTAAATCGATTGATTCCAGAACGGATGAATAGAATTCTTTTTCCTGCCAGGGGGCCCGGAATACTTTATTATTGTTTAAGTTCCATATTATTTCATTGGCCAGAATCTGGCTGTCACGTGTGGACGCCTGCTTGACCGCGTTATCGAGCATTGCTGTAATATCCTTTTTCACCCTTTCATATTCCTGCCGAGTAAAACCGAAAGATAATGCCTGTCTCAGTGTCTGATCAATAACCTTAAGAGATTCTTCCCAGTTTTGAGGGCTGGATTCAGCCGAAATTTCGGCATATCTTATGCGACGCAGTGAATAACCGGACCCGATTGATGCCGAAGTAAAAGGAGCCTTTTTTTTTCTCACCATGGTATCAAGCCTGTTCTGGACAATCCTGTCTGCGATTTCAGTGATGAAACGATTTCTGAGTACTTCGGAGGTCTCGATCTCTGTTTCGGTCTTTTCAACCGACTCGATACTTATGGAGGTATTACCCGCTTCTTTTTCATAGTGGTAAAAAGCCTTTACTCCTTCATGTTTGATATTCCCGAATGATGGGGAAGGTTCTGACCCGGCCTTGGGAAAAAATCCGGAAAATCTCTTCTCTATAAGGGATATTGCCGTGTCGGGATCAAAATCCCCGACCATGACAAGAATGATATTTTCGGGGCGATACCATGTTTCATAGAAATCCTTCAGTTGCGCAGGCGTAGTTGATTCAAGCACTTCTTCAACACCTATGGGAAATCTTTTGGATATTTTTGAATCAGGGAATTTGAATTTCATGGTTGAAACAAAAGTCCGGTAGGATGCTGAATCCCTCGATCTTTTTTCCGCCAGTATTACCCGTCTTTCCCTGTCAACTTCCGATTCGAGCAAAAGAGCTCCTTTTGCGAAGTCTTCCACAATAAGAAATCCTTTATCAAGGCTCTCTTTTCCTCCGTCGGGAAGAAGAATATCATAAACTGTTTCATAAAATCCCGTATGCGCATTAGCATCAGGTCCGAACCTCATGCCCATATCCTGAAAATATTTTACCAGTTCTCCGGGCTTGAAATGGGTTGAACCGCAAAAGAGCATATGCTCAAGATAGTGTGCCAGACCTTCCTGCCCGTTTTCTTCAAACATCGATCCCGTTTGAACGTTAAGGCTGATATTTACCCTGTCTTCAGGCTCATGATTCTCCATAAGAACATACCTGAACCCGTTTGGCAGACGCCCGAAAATAACAGCCGGATCAGGTTTAAGATCACTCTCTTCATGTGGCCATCTCGCAGCTATATTCCCGGCAAATACGCTCCGGATATGAGAATATCCATCCTGGCTTTGTCCCGGTAAATCGGGGCAGAATAAAAAGAAGCCGGCTATTAAAATCCAAACCGGAATTTTTGCGTATAATGGTTTCATATGTTTTGACATAATAAATATCCTGATATTTGTGGTTCTTCTCCCAATTAGCGGGAGAAAGGGGCCCAGGATTCGAGGGTTCAAGGGTTCAAGTGATTATTTTCTAATGATTTTATCATCTGATTTTATCTTAGTTTTTCAGCATCCTCTCAACCCCCTGATGTCTCTATGAAGTTAGAGAAGTAAAGCCAAAACTTATATTTTTGGTAAATGTTGTGGCACCTGAACCCTTTCCACCTCGGGTGGATTTTTCACTCGAACCCTCGAACCCCTGAATCCTCGAATCCTCAAAGGATCATCAACTTATTTGGAGATGACTACAGATGATAATGCAGATAATGCATAATGGCAATGGTGAATGGATAATTACAGGTGATTTTGATATGAGCCGTTCTTAAAAAAACAAACAGAGCCCCCCTCATGCCGGCAACTGAGAAAGGCTCTTCAACAGCTTTGCACGAAAACACGGCAAAGGAACCGATCGGGTTATTTTGCTATATATACACCCCGTTCTTTTGACGCAATCTTTCCCCTCTTTGACAGCTTGTAAAGCGCATTGCTGAGCTGCCTGGGACTCAAACCGGTTCTCTCCTTGATCTTTTCAATGGCTACGCCATTTTTATATCTCTTGACAGTGCTCAATACGGAGCTCAAAACTGTGCCCTGAGCTGCGGCAGGTTTTTTTGCCGCAACTTTGGCCTTTGCTGCTTTTGGTTTCGCGGCTTTTACGACTTTTGTAACTTTTTTATTTGCAACCTTGACTGTTTTGGCTTTTACATTTTTGGCTGCTCCGCCGCTCTTCTTCTTTAGGCTGACTGCGCGTTTGGCAGGAGCTGTAACTGATTTGGAAACCGGCTTTGTCTGCTTTTTTACTTTCTTCATCTTTTCTCTCCTTTGTTTGATTTGCAAGCAATTATCGACAACCATTCCAATGTTGTGCTTTCTTTTATTACATGATTTAATAAAAGTCAACGAATTCTGTTATATAAGAACTAATATTGACAAACTCTTCTTCTTGTGAAAGATATCCGCAGCCGGCAGATTCTGTTTTACTTCTTATAATTATTCCTCATTACGCGGTGGAAGCCGGTTTGCAACTTATCCAATACAAAAAGGCAGTCTGTTTACATAATGAGCGAAATTATTAATTCAGCGGTGCGAAAATTTTCTATTCCCTATGAAAAAGATTTAAACTCTTCCCAGCTTGAAGCCGTTATTCACAAAAAAGGGCCTCTCCTTGTCATTGCAGGCGCAGGCAGCGGAAAGACAAGAACCCTTACCTACCGTGTGGCCCGACTTGTTGAAGAGGGAATATCTCCCCGTTCTATTTTACTTCTTACATTTACACGCAAGGCAGCCCAGGAAATGCTTCGAAGAGCGGCCGGCCTCCTTGACAACCGGTGCGAAAAAATCTCGGGAGGAACATTCCATTCATTTGCCAACAATCTTCTCCGCAAATACTCCGGACAAACAGGTTTTGGATCGGACTTTAATATCATAGACCGTTATGACTCGGAAGCGTTGATCGGCCTTTTAAGAAAAGAGATGCTGAACACTTCCCGGCAATCTTCTTTTCCGAGAAATCATACCCTTGCAACTATCTTCAGCAAAGCTGTAAACAAGGTTTTAACGATTGAAGATGTTGTTTACAATGATTACCCCCATTTTACTGATGATCTCGATACAATTATTGCAATCAACAAGGCTTATAAAGTACGGAAAACCAGGCATAACTATCTCGATTACGATGATTTGCTTGTATGTTTCAAAACCCTGATGGAAGAGAACCCCGATCTGCGGCATAGAATTTCTTCTTCTTATGAACACATAATGGTTGATGAATATCAGGATACAAACCAGATGCAGGCGGACATACTGACTCTTCTTTCAAGCGTTAATAAAAATATAATGGTTGTGGGCGACGATTCACAGAGCATATATGCCTTCAGGGGAGCAAACTTCATAAATATAATGAGATTCCCGGAATTATTCCCCGGAGCAAGGACCATTACCCTCGAAGAAAATTACAGGAGCGACCAGCCCATACTCGATCTGACTAATATAATCATCGAAAGGGCTTCGGAAAAATATTCCAAAACCCTTTTCACAAAAAGAAAAGGAGGGGTGAAGCCGCTTTTGATCTGCGCGTCCGGTGAAAACAGTCAGTCAAGATTTATAATTGACAGGATACATGAATTGAACCGGTGCGGAATTCCCTTAAATGAGATAGCAGTTCTCTTCAGGGCGGGATACCATTCATTTGACCTTGAGATCGAGCTTGCCCGCGGTAATATTCCTTTCAAAAAGGTGGGCGGCTTTAAATTCGTCGAATCTGCACATATAAAGGATATTCTCGCTCATCTGAAGGTTCTTGTTAACTCCAAAGACAGATTAAGCTGGCAGAGGATACTTCTTCTCGTGAACAGAATCGGCCGGCAGACTGCCAACAAAATATTCGATGCCGTTTCAGATGAAAATTCGGGCTATAAAGGCTTGCTAACGGTAAAAGTCAGAAAGCAGACATCAGAAAGCATGTTAAGACTTAAAGATCTTTTCAGCAAAATAGATCCGGGAGCAATGTCTGTTTATGAATTGGGCTGTAAAGTGGTTGATTATTATCTCCCGCTGTTAAGAGAGCAATTTGACGATCACCCCAAGAGAGCAAAAGACCTTGAGCATCTTCTGTCAATCATGGAAAGATATGACAGCCTGAATGAGTTTCTTACCGATATGACACTTGAGCCTCCCAACACCAGCATTGACGATTCGTTATCCGACAATTCGGGCGTGGATGACCGCCTTGTTCTTTCAACAATACATTCCGCAAAGGGTCTTGAGTGGCATACCGTGTTTGTCATATGGGCATTAGACGGAAGATTCCCTTCATCACATTCCATTAATAACCCCGAAGAACTTGAAGAAGAACTCAGACTCATGTACGTCGCCGCGACAAGGGCAAGAAAGAGCCTCTATTTCACATATCCGAAAGATGTTTACGACAGAAGCACAGGAATGGTTCTTAAACGCCCTTCCCGTTTTCTCGATTCGATAAAAGAGAGCGTACTGGGAAAGCGCTCTTTCGGTTCGTTCAGTCAATTTTATTGATATTCACCGAGGCCGGTAAAACATTAACTTGATTCACATATCATGTCATGCTATTCCGCTATGCAAAAATATATTATTTAGGCAAGTTGATATTTAATAATGAGTACTGAATATATTATCCTTATTGCCGGATTCGTTTTCGGATTTTACATGGCATGGAACATCGGGGCAAATGATGTTGCCAATTCCATGGCAACTGCTGTCGGCGCGAAAGCCATTACCGTCCGTCAGGCCGTTATCATTGCTTCGATTCTTAATTTTATCGGCGCGGCATTCATAGGATCCCACGTAGCCGATACAATACGCAAAGGCATCGTATCAAATGAAGTATTGAATGATCCTCACATGGCGTTTATCGGAGCTCTGGCAGCGCTCCTTTCTGCAGCTTTATGGGTCAGTTTTGCCACCTGGAAATCGATGCCGATTTCAACAACACACTCCATTGTAGGCGCAATGATAGGATTCGGGATTATTGCAGGCGGTTTTAAAGCAATACTATGGGGAAAGCTTACATCGGTTATATTAAGCTGGATTATTTCTCCGGCTTTCAGTATAATTATTTCATTGGTGATGTTCAGCATTATTAAAAGATTTGTTATTTCCAGAAACGATTCTTTTGACAGGGCGTTGAAGCTTTCTCCATTTTTTGTCGGAATCTCTATTTTTATTGTGGTTTTGTCCTTTCTTTTCAAAACGCCACTCGGGAAAACGCTTGCGATCGAGACCCCGATGGCTATCCTGATTGCCATAATATTTGCAGTATTGATAGGCTACATTGCAATGTTCTTTTTAAAACGCGTTAACAGAGATAACTCGGGGAACACCGGGGAGGGAATCTTCAGGTATATTCAGGTCGGAACATCCTGCTATGTCGCGCTGGCACAGGGCGCAAATGACGTTGCAAATGCCATAGCTCCCCTTGCGGTCATATATTTCTTTGTAAAAACCGGCACGGTGGGGGATCAGGTTCCTGTTCCTTTTTTTCTTCTTCTTTTCGGAGGTGTCGGAATTGCTTTAGGTATTATGATGGCAGGCCGCCGTGTAATGGAAACTCTCGGCACAAAGATTACGCATCTGAACAACAGCCGCGGTTTCTGTGTTGATTTTGCGGCGGCGACAACGGTTCTTATCGCTTCAAAACTTGGCCTGCCCGTTTCAACCTCGCATGCCGCGGTAGGCGGGGTTCTTGGAGTAGGCATGGCACGCGGAATGGAAGCTCTCAATCTGAGGCTTGTATATGAAATTGTATTTTACTGGCTTTTGACCCTGCCTGCATCAGCTTTTACCTGCATGGCTATTTATAAGATACTTCAATTTATTTTACAAAGGATGTGAATATGAGAATTCCTTTCTTATCCCTCTTCATGTCGTCACCTTTTGACGGTCTCCAGGAACATGCCGAAAAAGTCAAGGAGTGCGCGTGGGCTTTTCAGCAGGCGGTTGAATGCCATGTGGAAGACAAGTGTAAATCATTTGAAGATCTCCGGCAGGAAGTAATAAGACTCGAAAGAGAGGCGGATATTATAAAAAGGCGCATCAGGGGACACCTCCCCAAGGGGACTATAATGCCTGTCGATAAGTTTCAGATGTTCATGTTTTTAAGAGAACAGGACGCCGTTCTTGATGCTGTTGAAGATGTGCTAGACTGGATTTCATACAGGGTTGAGCCTGGGATTCCGGCGGAACTTTCAAAGGATTTTTTCCTTTTAGTTGATGCGACAATTGATCCCATAGAAGAATTGAGCAAGATGGTAGCGGAAGCAAGGAAATATTTCGACTCCTTTTCGGACAGGCAGAGAGAAGTGGTCAAGGAAATAATAAGAACTCTCCGTCAGCAGGAACACGAGGCAGACAAGATTGAACACATGTTAAAGCAGAAGATATTTAACATGGAGATGGACCCTGTTACAGTATTTCACATGATAAAGCTCACCGAGATAATCGGCTCGGTTGCAGATCATGCAGAAAACGCAGGCGACATGATGCGGGCAATGATTGCAAAGTGAGATCTTTGGATAAGCTTACATAACTTACATGAGCCATGCCCCGACATGGCTCTTTATTCCCTGAAAAAAGCCCACCACATGTAAAATATGAAGGCAGCCCATGATATAATCAACATTATATACGACTTCCAGTTGATGGCTTTCTTCGCTATTCCTGTATCCGTTCTTTTTCCCACTCGTCGCTTGCACGAAGGACATACTACTGCTTCAACAGGAATATGTGTCAGGCATTCCGGGCATTTCTTTGACTTTGATGAATAAGTTTCATCATCCTTTTCCATTTCATTGCTCATCACGCCCCCTCTCCATGTGCAAAATCTTTCTTAAATAATACTGTTATTCCAGAAGTTCTTTATCCACTTCGATCTTGCTCCTGCTCTTTGCCTGGGCCAGCCACGCGTCAAATGTTTTTATCTTTTTCTGTTCAAGGAGCGCCTTCCTTATGTTATCCTTCTCCTTGTCAAATCCTTCCGAAGACGGGTCCTTCTTTTCCTTAAATCTTATAACATAATGGCCTTTTATTCCCCTGACTGTACTCTCAGGGAACAGCCTCTCCTTTGACAGCGTAAAAGCTGTCTCCGCAATCTGCGGTTCCTGTCCAATATTAGGGATATTCTCATTACGCTTGAAAAACCCGGTCTCATTGAAGGAAAGCCCGTATTTAGAGCTTTCCTTTGTCATATCACCGCCATTCTTAAGGGCGGTCAGTAGAGCGGCGGCCTCTTTTTCCGCTTTTTCATTCTGCTTTTCCTTTATAAAATCAGCCTTTACCGCATCATTAACATCCTTCAATTCAGGTATTTTTGCCGCCATTTTACCCACAATCTGAATAATTGCGTATCCGTTTCCTGACTCCTTTACATCGCTTATCTCTTTTTCGGGCATCGCGAAGGCTTCAGATGCAATAAGGGCCGGGTTATCTATTCCTGTTACCTGAGAAGCCTCATTCCTGGAAAAGAAATCGGTACTTTTTATTATCAGGCCGCGTTTTTCAGCCGCTTTAGCCAGGTCCTTTATCTGCAAGGCATCATTATAAACTGATTCAGCTTCATCATATGCGAAGTTTTTTGCTTTGTCTTCCGAAATCTTTTTTAAAATAGCGCCGCGAGTCTCCTGGAGGGAAAAAATCTTTTCCTCATTCACTTTTTCAGTTTTAATAATATGCCATCCGAACCTGGTTAAAACAGGCTCGCTGATTTCTCCCGGTTTTAATGAAAAAGCCGTCCCTGCAAACGGCTCGACCATATCTTTCTTTTGAAAAGCGCCAAGATATCCACCCTGTGACCTGCTGGGACAATCCGAATACTTCTTTGCAAGATCTTCGAATGGCCGGCCCTCTTTTATCATCTTAAGTATATTGACGGTCTTGACCCTTATCTCTTCAACTACCTCAGGGCTGGCGCCCTCTTCTACCTTCAACAGAATATGCCTTGCCTCAACCGTTTTAGGACGTTTGAATTTGTCGATGTTGGCTTCGTAAAACTCGTTTATATCCTTCTCCTCAACTATTGCCTTCGATGCATAGGAACCCGGCTCAAATATAAGATATCCGATCTTGATTTTATCTTCGGTTTTATATGACTCCTTATTTCTGTCAAAGAAAGCCTTCAGCTCTTCACCTGTCGGATTTATACCCGTATATCTTTCAGGATTAAAATTAACATAATCCACATTTACCGAAGCCTCTTTCCACTTGAACCACTCCAGGGCTTCCTGTTCGGATATCCGGACTCCTCCTGTTACAAAAGACATTATCCTTTCTATAAGCATGGATTCCCTGACGGAAGCCTCGAATAATTCGGGGGTCATATGATTCTGGATTAAAGCCCTTTCATAAGCCTTCTTGTTAAAAACACCGTCTAACTGAAATGCCTTTATATTTACTATGGCTTGTGAAAGCTCTTCATTTGTGACTCTGAATTTCAGTTTTTCAGCCTCTTTAATAACGATCTTTCTTTCGATCAGACGATCGAGCGCTTTATTCTTCAGATCAAGAGTCTTCAGCATGTTTTCATCAAGGCTCTTTCCGAACTGGGCGCGCACCTGCTCAACAAGGTTGTTATACGCCTCCTGATATTCATGACCTGTAATTACCTCTCCGTTTACTAAAGCAACCCTGTTCCCTCTTTGATCACGAAAGCTACCGACTCCCCAGAATACAAATACCACAACAATAATGCCCAGAAGCCCTTTTATTATCCAGGAACCGGCATTTTTTCGCATTAAATCAAGCATTATATTATCCTTAAATCCTTTTTCGCCGACGAAGTAAAAGTAATGCGGCGGCAATTATTAATAGATTATGGTAACAGGTTTATTCTTCCTGTCAATCTTTGTGCCGACAGATTCGGAACAGAAGGCGCACAGATACTCATATTTATCCCCTTCGGAAATAACAAGAAGAAGGCGTTTCCGTACCGGAACTGCCCGCTTGCATTTAGGACAATAGAGCTGTGTCGCATCAAATTCCTTAAAAGCATCCGTACCGGAATTTCGCCGGATATTACCTGAACGAGGTGTCGTTATACCGATATTTTTCATGATAAATAAAACCTTTTATTAAATAAATATAAATAATTATGATCCTGTATTTTACAGGATTTGTGTCCGGTATTACTATGATCCAAGATTTTGAATACTATTTTCTGTCCCCGATTTTGTCAACAAGTTATAGCGGTTGTCAGAATAATGTTCCGATTGGAGCGATTCTCTTTGTTTGGGTATGTGCGCGTTGCGAACCGCGGTAAAATTGATGTTGACACTCTCAACGCTTTTTGTTACTTGGCCGGGTACAAATTGAGACCTTTTAAGAATGTCCAATTTTGTCCAAGTTCAAGGAAGGCGAAAGAAAGACTCGGGAGTCTCAAATCGGGGCTGTAGCTCAGCTGGGAGAGCGCATGACTGGCAGTCATGAGGCCAGGGGTTCGATCCCCCTCAGCTCCACCAAGAATATCAAGGGTTTAGCCAGGTCATGGTTAAGCCCTTTTTCTTTATATAGTCGTTTTTACCACTCCTTTACCGCTTACCCATGTGTTCCCGATGAATCTGTTGGTTTCGATCCGCCTGCGCCGATTTTCATAATATCTCTTGACAAGCAAAATCGGCCTCCCTATACTTAACAAA
>JAWOHP010000082.1:0-3112 GCA_046485065.1 Desulfobacterales bacterium
ATCCAAGAGAGATTGAATTTACTGATTCTCTGCCAATGACGGCTACCGGGAAAATTGTACGCCGGGAGCTGAAAAGGCTGGAAATCGAGAGAAAAAAAGAGGGCCTTGAATAACTCAACTAAAGCCATGTGAGGGTGTGGCTTACGCTTCACGCCTCATTTTTGCATCTCATCCCGCATAAGCCTTTTTAAGGTCTTTCCGGCCGTGCTGCGCGGAAAATCATCCATAAAAATAACCTTATGAACCTTCTGATAGGCGGCCTCCACACGCTTGTTAATCCAGTCTTTTATCTCTTCTTCTGTAACTGAGCCGCGCTGGTGCGGTATTATGGCTGCCACCGGGGTTTCACCCCATTTTTGGTCAGGGATGCCGAAGACAGCGACTTCCCGGACCTCAGGGTGCTGAGCCGCTATTTCTTCGATATCCCTAGGGTAAACATTGATCCCGCCCGATATGATCATGTCTTTTTTCCGGTCGACAAGATAGAGGAAGCCGTCCTCATCAACATAACCAAGGTCACCACTGTAAAGCCAGCCGTCTATAACTGCTTTTGATGTAAGATCAGGCCGCTTGTAATATCCGGGCATAAGTATCGGACCCCGGCCCGCGATTTCACCCACCACCCCTTTAGGAACTTCCTGACGGTTTTCATCCATAATCCGCATTTCAAAAAATGGGGGGGGGCACCCCACCGATGCCGGCTTTGCTGAATAGTCATTTTTGTCCAGAACAGTCACAAAGCCCTCGGTCAGACCATAGAGTTCATAAAAGCGTCCCGGAAGCCGGCGGTTGAGCTCTTCCTTGTACTCTTTGAGAAGTGGAGCGCCAACGCTGAGGAACATCTCTATCGATTTAAGGGCATCAAAGGAAAATGCGGGTGAATTGAGCAGGGCGATTACCTGTGCGGGAACGACATCTACATGAGTGACCCGCTCCTTTTTAATGGTTTCGATCATCTTTTCCGCATTAAACTGGGGATGGAGTATATATGTAGCTCCTGTAAACATGGCCGGCATGAGGGTCAAAAACGCCCCGTTGAAAACAATTGATCCGCTATGCAGAATCACGCTCTCCGGAGAGATTCTGTATGATGAAGAAAAGATCATGCAGTACATGGCCCTTACATAATGGGTGTGTACAATCCCCTTGGGGAGTCCGGTTGTGCCACTGCTGTAAATTATGTTGTAAGGATCATGGTCGCTGATTTCAATTTCTTCCGGATCCTGATCGGAAGCGAGGGATTTCATTTCATGGTAATTCCGGTAGTCTTCGATTCCTGATCCGTCGATCAGTATGTAACTGTTCCTGGGGATAGCTGGCAATTCAGGCCTTATGGGATCCAGGATTTCAACAAAAGACTTATTGGTTATGATCATTACCGCATCCGAGTCCCGGAGCAGAGAAGTCAATCCTCCTCCGCGCAGCAGCGGGCTCAACGGGACAACCACCGCTCCGATTTTGGCTACGGTCCAGTAAACCTCATACAGTTCCAGACAGTTGGGAAGTAAGGTTGCAATTTTATCTCCCTTGCGGATGCCATGGCACCGGAATACATTTGAGAGGCGGTTGACGCTTCTGTTAAACTCGGAATAGGTCAGCCGGCTGTTCTGAAAAATTATGGCCGTGTGATCCGGGCGGAACCGGGCATGACGTGTCAGGAGGGTGCCAAGTTTCATAGATTTCCCATTGAATTATATCATCAGATATTTCTGCTTGATATCTTCATTTCTGCTCAGCTCTGCGATAGTCCCTTCGTATTCTATTCTGCCTTTGTTGATGACATAAGCCCTCTCGGCAATGGCCAGGGAGAATCTGATGTTCTGTTCTGAAAAAAGTATCGTAACCCCCATCTCCTTGAGCATGATGAGCTTTTCGGCAAAGTCTTTCACGATAAGGGGGGCCAGCCCCTCAACAGGTTCGTCTAAGAGTATCAATTCAGGATTTCCCATGAGCGTTCTGGCGATGGTCAGCATCTGCTGCTCGCCGCCGCTTAGGTGGCCGCCGAGGTGTTTTTCCAGCTTTTTCAAATGAGGGAATATGTCGTAGACCTTTTCAACCGTCCACGGTTCGCCCTGGTAATGTTCGGACTTTTTTCGGGCGATCTCAAGGTTCTCTCGCACCGTAAGGTCGGGAAAGATGAGCCTATTGTCCGGAACATAGCCGATGCCCTTCTGGGCAACGTAATAGGAAGGCCGGCCCCGCAGCTCTTCACCGTGGAACATCACGGTGCCCCTCTTAGGGGCGGTAAGACCCATGATGCTGCGCAGGGTCGTTGTTTTGCCGGACCCGTTCCTGCCCAGCAGGCAGACCAGTTCGCCGCATTTCATGTGCAGCGCCACGTCGAACAGAATATGGCTTGTTCCGTAATAGGTATTTATTCCGGATACTTCCAGTATCATACTTCCTCACCAAGATAGCATTTTTGTGCTTCTTCGTTTTTTCTTACCTCTTCAGGTGTGCCTTCAGCGATGACCATTCCCTGATACAGTACCGATAGCTTTCGTGCATAGCCGAAGATGACCGAAATGTCATGTTCCGTAAAAAGGATACTGAGTCCGATCTCTTTGTTCAGTCGTTTCACAAGCTGCATTGTTTCATGCGTTTCTTCAGACGACATGCCGGCGGTCGGCTCGTCCAGGAGCAACAGCTCAGGCTTCCCCGCCAGAGCCAGAGCAAGCTCTAGTTTTTTCTTGTCGCCCTGCGAGAGAATGCCGGCAAGGGTGTCCACATGCGACAAAAGTCCCGTCAGTTCGAGCAGATCGAGCGTGTTTTTCCGGGCGAGCCGGTGCGCCGGGGTAAAGATGTTCAGCGTACGCTTCTGCTGTGTCAGGATGGCCTGTCTTACGTTCTCGAAAGTGGTCAGGCGCGGGTATATGTTGCTGACCTGGAAAGCGCGGCTGATCCCTTTGCGGGCGATGCGGTGGCGAGGCCAGTTTGTGATCTCCCTTCCCATGAAACGGATGGTCCCGCCGTCCACGAGATGATAACCTGTTATAAGATTGAAAAAGGTGCTTTTTCCGGCACCGTTGGGTCCTATGATGGCTGCTATCTCTCCTTTCGGCAGGCTGTAGCTGACGTCAGTCAGTACCTTGTATTTGCCGAAAGACTTCTT
>JAWOHP010000166.1:0-13898 GCA_046485065.1 Desulfobacterales bacterium
GGAAAATCGCAGGAGGAGAACTGGACCGCGCAGCGCAATGATGTATTCGCGGCGCAGTTCACGGCATTCACCCAGGCGTGTGCAGGCCTGCGGGAGCCCGAAGTGCCGATCTCTGATGCCGCACGCTGGAAGAGCAGCCAGGGAAGGAAGTTGATTTTCATCAAACCAAAATACAGGGCTTTAAAAATCCAAGGGATCTCGGTGAAGCGGTGGCTGATAGCGGAAAGCATGACCAGGCCCATGCACCGGTCGGGATAACACAGCGCGAACTGAAGCGCCGCGGGGCCGCCAGCCGAGAGCCCGATCACAGCAGCCCGCTCAACCTGCATGATAAGAGGACCTGTCCTATAAAAAATGGTGGCGATGCAGGGATTTGAACCCCGGACACTGCGGATATGAGCCGCATGCTCTGACCATCTGAGCTACATCGCCATAATTTATGGGCTCGTAAAAATCAAAATTGAAGCTCCCTGCAGCAAGCTACGGGGAAAATTCGACCGTATGGAATGGCATCTATTTTTCAATTCTCTCGCTAACCCCGCTAGCAGCGAGGAATCTGCTCGCTGTTTCGGTTCAGACGGCAAAGTAAAAAGCTCAGTATGCAAGGCGCGCGAATCTTGAGGAATGAGGCGTACATATAAATACGCCGCAATGATTCACCCTGTTGAATCAGCCCTGCTGTTATTTAACAGGGCGGGGATGAAGCGCAACACAGCAGAGTGACTTTTTACGAAGCCGGACTTTTATCAGCTCATTTTGCCCAAGTCAAGCTGAAATAAGCGCACGCACCTATTCCTTTACCGAGCCCGCTGCTTCAACCGAGAACTCATCCAGTTCATCGGTTACATTTTCAAATATTATCATAAACGGGATGGCGCCCCCGGGCTGGACCTTGACATTAGATTTCTTATCTCCCAACCTGTTTTGGAGACGTTTTTTCATCAAAGCCGGATCAGAGGACAGAATATCATTTGCGGGGATTACATTGCCGCAATATACAACTTCGGATTTTAAGAGCACCTTCCCTTTTTTGAAAAGTTTTCCTGTAACCGAAATATAGCTCCTTGGATGTTTGTATTCATTTTTAACTTTGCCTGTAATCACAAAAAGGCTTCCGCGCTTAGTCTTTACAAAGTCTCCTTTAATCGAGTCATCTACAGGTATAATTCTGAGAGTTCCCTTTTCATCAGCCTTTGAACCTAATAAGTCGCTCACAAAAGGAATCTCTATTCCGAAAGGGTTATAAACAACAAAAGCTGCTGCGCCTGCTGCAATAATAACAATAATGGCAATGATCGACAAAAATTTACCGGAAGGTTTTCCTGTTTTAAGAGGTTTAAATACCTTTTTGGGCTCTGCTGTTTTTTCTTCCGATTCGGCAACAGCAACTGCCACCTCTGACTCTTCCATGGTATCCTTGAACTTTTCTATCGTATATTCTTCAAGATGCGGATGTTCTTCTTCCTGATCTTTTTCAGTCAGACCGAACTCCTCTTTGTCTGTCACGATGGTATCGGCCCATTCATCAGTCTGTTGCGGTTTTTCAGGCTGCTCTTCTGCAACCAGCTCCAGCTCAAGGCTTTCTTCTGCGATTTCCTGAACAGGCAGGGCGGTCTCTTCTTCCATTTTAAGGATTTTTTCAACTTCAGAAAAATCAAGCTCAAGGCTATCCGGCCTCTCCTCCGATGTTCCAGCCTCTTCAGGCACCGAATCAAATTTTAATTCAATATCCTGTTCCTTCTCCCCTGTTTTTTCAACGCCTGTTGATTCGTCTCCCAACAAACTCTCAAAATCTGAAAAATCAAGATCGAGGGTTTCCTCCGGCTCTTTTTCCAAAGCTCCGGCCGGCTCTTGCTCATCAACAGAGCTTATGATTCTGTCCAGATCGGAAAGATCAAGATCCCCGACCTCATCAGCCTCATCTTTCTTTCCTGCAGGCTCCTGTTCCAGATCAAACTTCAAATCGGATTCTTCTTGTTTTTGAACAGGTTCAGCGCTATCAGCTTCAAGCATCTTTTCCAGATCTGAAAAATCAACTTCTTCCTCATCCTCTATTTTTGAAACGATCTCATCCTCGACCGGCTCGATGTCAAACTTCAACTCTTCAGGTTCTCTCTCATCCTCTTCAACGCCTGCTTCTTCGAGGCTGCCTATGATTTTTTCCAGTTCTGAAAGATCCAGTTCTCCGGTATCACCCGCCGGGGACTTATCAGGTTTTTTCTCTGACATTTTTTCTCTGACATCCGTTTCAAGTATCTTCTCAAGATCACTGAAATCCATATCTTCGGTATCTGAAAGTCCGGCCTCTCCATCTTTGCTCCCTGCGACATCTTCGGATACAGGCGCTTTATCTTCAAACATTTTGTCAAATTCCGACAAATCAAATCCTTCATCAGACAAAGAGGACTCTTCTTTAACGGATTCATCGGCAGGTTCTTCAAAAATCTTTTCAGCGGCAGGGGGCTCAACAGCCGGGGTATCAAAGGGAGGAAATACCATGAAAACGTTATTACACTTTGAACAGCGCACTTTTGATCCCGATGGTTTTATACGTCCATCTTCCAGATTGAAGCCGGTACCACATTCGTTACAGACAACTATCATGGCATACCCCCCGCTTAAAGTTTGAGGTGGTAAATTTCAGGCAGATTCCTGTACTCTTCCGCATGATCAAGGCCGTAGCCGACAAGGAACCCCTCTTCTACCACATGGCATGAATAATCTATTTTGATTTCAACCTTGCGCCTTTCACGCTTATCAAGCAGGGCGCAAACCTTAACACTTGCCGGACCTAAAGATCCAAGGTAACCTATGATATACGCCAAAGTAATACCGGTATCAACTATATCTTCGACAAGCAGAACATCTTTGCCTCTGATATCCAAACCGAGTTCTTTGGTCAGCTTGATGTTCCCGGATGTAGTTGTCCCGGCGCCATAACTGGAGGCACAAACAAAATCCAGCTTAACAGGAACCGTAAGGCATCTCATCAGATCCGACATAAACACAAAAGCGCCCTTCAGGATTCCAACCAGAACCAGCTCTCTTCCCTTATAATCATCTGAAATTTTCAGGGCAACTTCGGCGACTTTTTTATCAATCTCATCTTTTGTTAAAACAGGAACGAGTGTACCCATAAAAAACAGCCATCCAATTCGCCATAATTACCGCTTAAAATACATTTTACAAACTATCTTGTCAATCAATTTAATTTGTAAATTTAATTTGTTACAGACCGGATGCCGCAAGTTTTTCCATAAGGCTTTTCTGCTCCGCATTCAGATTCCGGGGAACATCAATATGAATGCATACGTAAAGATCCCCCTTTTTTTTATTCTGCATGCCTGGAAGTCCATGTCCTGCCAGTCGCATCCTTGTTCCGTGTTTCGTCCCGGCCGGAATTTTCAGACTCAGTTCTTTCCCGTCTATTGTCGGTACGGAAATCTTTGTACCTAAAACAGCCTCCGTAAGCTTGATGTTGCTGTTCAGGTAGAGGTCATATTCTTTCGCGGTATAATCAGTATCATCTACTACCTTTGCCTGAATGAAGAGATCTCCCGGACTTCCGCCATAAGGGCTTGATTCTCCCTTTCCGGCAAGTCGCAGCTTTTTCCCGGTAATCATTCCTTTGGGTATCTTGACGGTAATTTTCTCCGAACGCCCTTCATGCACAAAGCTCACGACTTTTGTTGTACCAGTGGCAACCTCTCTCAAAGTAAGAGGAATTTCATAGATCAGATCCTGGCCTTTAATCTGTTCCTGGCGCCCTGCGTATCCGCCGAAGGGTGAACCATTACCGAAAGAAAACCTAGTTCCGCCTCTTCTTCCGGCAAAGCTACCGCCAAAACCGAACTCTCTCAGAATATCGCCCAGATCAAAGCCTCTGAAGATATCTTCCTGCGAATATCTCTGATGGAATCCCGTCGAACCGAATTCATCGTACTGTTTCCGTTTTTCCTTGTCGCTTAAAACAGCATAGGCTTCGCTGATTTTTTTAAATTTTTCTTCAGCGCTTTTATCATCCTTGGCATGATCAGGGTGGTATTTCATTGCGAGCTTCCTGTATGCCTTCTTTATCTGCTCATCGGAAGCATCCTTGCTTACACCAAGTAATTTATAATAATCTGTTGTGTCAGGCATTTTAATAATCCTTTATATTTTCCCCGGCGGGGAAAAGGAAATCCTTAAACCCTTGAACCCTTATTTCAGTTAACAAAATAGTTAAAAAGGCTCAGTCTGTCAAGAAATATGCCCCTATAAGGAGCCTTTATTAAAAGCCTTCAGGGCAATCATAAGGACGGAAACTGCGGCAGGAGTCATACCATCAATTCTTGACGCCTGTCCAAGAGATGCCGGCCTTACCGAACTCAGTTTTCCTTTCAGTTCATTTGAAAGCCCGTGAACCTTCAAAAAATCAAAGCCTTCCGGAATCTTCATCTTCTCCAGATTCCTGAATTTCTCAATTTCTTTATACTGCCTTTCAATGTAGCCTTCATATTTTATTCCTATTTCAACCTGTTTTACTACTCTTTTGCCGATATTTTCACAACCTCCGGCAAGAGTACCGACGGCGCTGTAATCAAGCTCGTTCCTTTTCAGAAGCTGGTCGAGGTATATTCCGTTGTTTATCGGATTCGTACCCCTGCTCTCAAGAAAGCTGTTTACTTCCCGCGACGGTTTTATGACGATACCCTTTATACGCTTTATTTCATCCTTAATTTGCTGCCTGCGCTCATTCAGATCCTTAAGAGTATCGTCATCTATAAGTCCCAGTTCATGACCTGACTCCATAAGCCTCAGATCCGCGTTATCTTCCCGAAGCATAAGCCTGTATTCAGCCCTTGAAGTAAACATGCGATATGGCTCCCGCGTTCCCCTTGTTACAAGGTCGTCAACCATCACGCCCATATAAGCCTGGGATCTGTCCAGAACAAATGGGGGTCTTTTCTGTATCTTGCAGGCAGCATTTATACCTGCCCACATACCCTGGGCTGCCGCTTCTTCATAACCGGAAGTCCCGTTTATCTGCCCCGCCATGTAAAGCCCTGAAATAATCTTCGTTTCAAGGGTCTGTTTAAGCTGAACAGGATTAACATAATCATATTCAATGGCATAAGCGGGTCTTATGATCTCAGCCTCTTCAAGCCCTTCCACTGATCTTACAAACTGGACCTGAACTTCCAGGGGGAGGCTGTTGCCCAGTCCGCTTGCATATATCTCATCGGTGTCGAGACCCTCAGGCTCAAGTATTACATGATGAGTCTCCCTTTCCGGAAATTTCACAACCTTGTCTTCAAACGACGGGCAGTATCTTGCTGAAACCCCTTTTATCATACCGCCGTATAAGGCTGAACGGTCAAGATTCTCCAGTACAATTCTACGACTTTTTTCACTTGTATGACCCATGTAACTCGGCAACTGTGACAATGAAATGCTCTTTGTGAAAAGGGAAAACGGTGTTGGGTCGCATTCGGAATCCTGCCGGGAGAATGCTGTAAAATCTATGCTCGATTTCTTTAACCTCGGCGGGGTGCCTGTTTTCATTCTTCCTAGTTCGAAACCAAGCTCCTTCAAATGTGCCGGAAGGCCGTAGGAGGCAAATTCCCCGGCTCTTCCGGCTTTAATCGATTTAAAACCGATATGCACGAGCCCGCTTAAAAAAGTTCCGGTTGCAAGCAGAACAGCCTTTGCCTGATACCCGAACCCTGTATAATCCTCAATACCGGCAATTTTTCCGTCTTCAACAACAAGGCGTTCAACCATAACCTGTTTCAAATCGAGATTAGACTGCTTTTCAACTACAGCCTTCATGGCAATATGGTAGCGTGATTTATCATTCTGCGTTCTTGAAGAGTGAACGGCAGGCCCTTTTTTTGTGTTAAGTGTTCTGTACTGGATGGCTGTTTTATCTGCTATTTTTGCCATCTCGCCGCCAAGAGCATCTATCTCTTTTACAAGCTGTCCCTTAGCCATGCCGCCGATCGAAGGGCTGCAGGGCATTGCGGCAAGCTTGTCGAGATCAATTGCGACAAGAAGAACTCTGCAGCCCATTCTTGCCGCGGCAAGCGCGGCCTCACATCCGGCATGGCCGGCACCTACCACTATTATGTCATAATCTTTCTGATAAACACCCATTTTCCCTCACCTGAAACCCCGAACCCTCGGCACCTTGCACCCTTCACCAAAATAATCTGGCTTCCATTTTTAGCTTATACTATATATAATGGATCCATAAAAAGCCTCAAAATCGTCACTCCCGTGAAAACGGGAGTTCAGAACTAGATGAACAAGTTGGAAGTCATATGCGAACGGATTTGAGATTTTTGGGAGATAGATTTTTAAAGAACTTGAGCGTTAAAAATCACAAGGCTTTGAGGGCGTCAGCCCCAATCTTCTTGTGATCTAGCGAAGTGATTTAAAAATCCCCAAAAAGCTCATTAAGTGAGCATATAAAGACTTCCAACGAGTTCGTTTAAAACAGGTTGCCGTAAATCGGCATAAAAGAGCTTTTTACGAGTTCATCATATATAATTATATCCGAATTAAATCAAGACAGGATGAGCTGTAATGAAAAACAGGTTTTATGACTTAAATACCTATTACAGAAATATTTTTGGATGCAGAGTTCAGAAAATAACGATTGATGCAGGGCTGAACTGCCCGAACAGGGACGGAACCATTTCAGAACAAGGATGCATTTACTGTAACTCAAAGGGATCCGGGACAGGAGCGTACAGCAAAGGGCTCTCAGTCTCGGAACAGCTTGTCTCCGGAAAAGCAGCTCTTTACAGAAGATATGGCGCCAGGAAATTCATTGCCTACTTCCAATCTTTCTCAAACACTTATGCCCCTTATGTGAAGCTTAAAAATCTGTATGATGAAGCCCTCTCGGTTGATGATATAGTAGGTCTTTCAATAGGAACAAGACCCGACTGTATTAACGAGCCTGTTTTAAATCTTCTTCAAAACTATTCAAAGGATTATCTAATCTGGATCGAGTATGGTCTCCAGTCGGCCAATGATTCGACACTTTCGCTGATAAACAGGGGGCATGATTTTGAATGCTTTAAAAAAGCCGTGGAATTAACAAACGGGAGGAACATAAAAATATGCGCCCATGTAATTCTCGGTCTTCCGGGAGAAGGGAAAAGTCAGATGCTTGAAACGGCAAAAGCTGTCGGAGCTCTTAAAATAGACGGCATTAAAATTCATCTTCTATATGTGGTAAAAGGCACAAAAATGGAGGCGCTTTATCAAAACGGGAAGTTCAGATGTCTTGAACAGGAAGAATATTGCGGAATTGTCTGCGATTTTCTGGAGCTTCTTCCAAAAGAAATGGTTGTTCAGCGACTGACAGGAGACCCGCACCGTGATGAACTCGTTGCCCCGATGTGGGCTCTTGAAAAGGCAAAAACCCTCTCTATTATCAAAAATACCCTTGAGAAAAGGGATTCCCGGCAGGGGAAATTCGCATTCAAAAGTTCTGCTCCTTTATCCTGTTGACAGTCTGCTTAAAACAAACTAAATTTCTTTTAAAATCTGCCCGGCCAATACGTCTTGCCAATCCGGGACCTGTTAAGAATAAAAATCTCAACCTGTCCAAATGAATCGATAAAAGGAGGTAACCATGCCAACATATGAATTTGTTTGTGAAAAGTGCAAAAAGCCTTTTACCCTGATTCTATCAATTTCGGAGTACGAAAAAGGAAAAATAAGATGCCCGAAATGCAAAGGCGATAAAGTAAAACAGCAGATAAGCTCATTTCAGACTAAAACCTCAAGAAAAAGCTGATATTTTTAGCACTTATCAGAAAAATAGATTGCAGATGACTTAGCTTAAAAAAAGCCTTAACAACAAAAGGAAGGAGAAAAAACAATGAAACGACTTAAGCTTCTTATGATGTTATGCACAATCGTAGCCATTTCACTGGCAGTAGTTAATGCGAATGCCAAAACATGTGTTTTTTGCTCGGAGGGCAGTCCGGAGGGCTTCAACCCGGCTTTTTATACTGCAGGAACAACATTCGATGCATCTTCAAGACCCATCTTCGACCGCCTAGTTCTTTTTGAACTCGGCACAACAAAAACAATCCCCGGACTTGCCGAAAAATGGACCATATCGCCTGACGGGAAGACTTACACTTTTAATCTGCGAAAGGGCGTAAAATTCCATACCAAGAGTAATTACACCCCGACACGTGACTTCAATGCAGACGATGTCATTTTTACCTTCGAACGCCAGCGCGATAAAAATCATCCCTATCATAAGGTTTCCGGCGGAAACTATGAATATTTTGTCTCAACCGGAATGGCGGCGCTTATTCAAAGCATAGAAAAGAAAGATGACTACACCGTGGTGTTCAACCTGGTAAAACCTGACGCTCCTTTTATCGCAAACATCGCAATGGATTTCGCATCTATTCATTCGGCCGAATATGCCGACAAAATGATGAAGGCCGGAACCCCTCAGGAAGTCGATCTGAATCCTGTTGGAACAGGACCCTATGTGCTGGTCCAGTACCAGAAAGACTCCATTATCCGCTACGAGTCTCATAAACAGTATTGGAGAGGCCCTGCAAAAATAGACAAGCTTGTCTATTCCATTACGCCTGACGCCTCTGTGCGATATGCAAAGCTCAAGGCCGGAGAATGTCATGTGATGCCCTATCCTAATCCGGCAGACCTTGCACAGATGGCCAAAGAAAAGGATATCAAGCTGATGCAGATGGAAGGGCTGAATGTGGGCTATCTCGCGTTTAATACAGAGAAGAAGCCTTTTGATAATGTAAAAGTACGCCAGGCGCTTAGCATGGCGGTAAACAAACAGGCCATAATTGATGCGGTATTTCAGGGCGCAGGCAAAATCGCCAAAAACCCGATTCCTCCCACAATCTGGTCATATAATGATAAAGTAAAAGATTATCCCTACGATCCGGTTGCAGCAAAAAAGCTTCTTGCCGAGGCCGGTTTTCCAAATGGTTTTGAAACCGATATTTGGGCAATGCCCGTACAGCGCCCCTATAACCCGAATGCGCGCAGAATGGCTGAAATAATCCAGGCCGACTGGGACAAAATCGGTGTTAAAGCCAAGATTGTAACCTACGAATGGGGTGAATATCTGAAACGCTCGAAAGAAGGCGAACATCAGACACTTCTGCTCGGATGGACGGGCGACAACGGCGACCCGGATAATTTTCTGGCTGTCCTCCTCGGTTGTGAAGCTGTCGGCAGCGCAAACCGCGCACGCTGGTGCTACAAGCCTTTCGATGATCTTTTAAAACAGGCCAAAATAACCTCGGATGTGGCCGAACGGACCCGGTTGTACGAAAAAGCCCAGGTTATTTTCAAAGAGCAGGCGCCGTGGATCACCATTGCCCATTCCGTGGTTTTCAAGCCGATGCGCAATGAAGTAGTCAATTTTAAAATCGATCCTTTTGGCGGGCATATATTCTATGGGGTTGACATAAAATAGAACCGGCTTTGTAAAAAGTCATTCTGCTGTGTTGCGCTTCATCTTTCGTCATTGCAGCGTACGGAAAGTACGCTTCATTCCTTAAGATTCGCGCGCCTTGCATACTGATCTTTTTACGAAGCCGTTCAAACAAGTATGGTTACAAGATTAAAATTATTTTCTTAAAAAATTCGGGGGTGGAGGTTCGGAAGTCTTTTTCACCTGAACCCTTGCCCCCTTGAATCCTTGAACCCTTTGTTTATCCCTCAAGACAACTGCTCATGATCAAATTCATATTGCGCCGCATTGCAATGATAATTCCGACTTTTATCGGAATCACGCTTCTTACGTTTGCCCTGATTCACTTAGTCCCAGGAGATCCCGTGGAGCTGATTGCAGGTGAGCGGGGAATTACACCGGAACGTCACGCGGCGCTGAGGTCAGAACTGGGACTCGATAAACCTCTTGTTATACAGTACGGAAAATATATCTGGGGCATTTTTCACGGGGATCTGGGCAAGTCAATTGTTACCAAACAACCGATACTGAAAGAATTCCTGACTCTTTTTCCGGCAACAATGGAACTTTCTTTTTTCGCGATGATTTTTGCGGTAACTTTTGGTCTTCCGGCGGGCATTATCGCGAGTGTCAAGCGCGGATCCTTCTTTGACCATTCCGTTATGGGACTTTCGCTTGCAGGCTACTCCATGCCTATCTTCTGGTGGGGTCTCCTCCTGATTCTGTTTTTCTCCGTTTTTCTGGGATGGACTCCTGTTTCAGGGCGATTATCAGCTCTTTTCTGGATTGATGCGGACACGGGCTTCATGCTTATCGATACCCTGAAATCGGACGAAAAGGGGACTTTTGTATCTGCCGTGCGCCATCTGATACTGCCTTCCATAGTTCTCGGCACGATACCTCTCGCAGTAATCGCGCGAATGACCCGCTCCGCTATGCTCGAAGTGCTCATGGAGGATTATGTCCGCACTGCACGCGCCAAGGGATTATCTCCGTTGCGAGTCATCATGATCCATGCCCTGCGCAATGCGCTTATCCCGGTAATAACAGTCATAGGTCTTCAGACCGGCGTCCTCCTTGCCGGCGCAATTCTGACTGAAACAATTTTTGCATGGCCGGGTGTCGGCAAATGGATTGTGGAATCAATCAATCGCCGTGACTACCCTGCGGTACAGGGAGGTATTCTGCTGATTTCAAGCCTGGTTATACTCGTAAATCTGGGAGTCGATATGCTGTATGGTATCGTCAATCCTCGAATACGGCACAATAAGTAGCAGGTAAAAATGTCGGAATCTCTTTCCATAGAAAGTAGCCCATCTGCCCCTCTCCATCCTGTTAAAGAGTTCTGGCTCTATTTTTGCGAAAACAGAGGCGCGCTGGTCGGTTTCTGTTTTATTCTGTTTATTGTTTTTGTGGCTCTGACGGCTCATTATATAGCCCCCCACGGACCTTTTGAGCAGTACCGCGACGCAATTCTCACCCCTCCGGCCTGGATGGAAGGCGGCACGTGGAAATTTCCGCTTGGAACTGACGACGTTGGACGCGATATGCTTTCCCGGCTTATCCATGGCGCCCGCCTGAGTCTTTTAGTGGGAGTGATAGTGGTAACCATTTCGCTTGCAACCGGTATTCTGCTTGGAATTGTTTCAGGCTATGTTGGCGGTTACTTTGAGACTATGATCATGCGTCTCATGGATATTATGCTGGCGCTGCCGAGTCTCTTGCTAGCCATGGCCATAGTTACAATCCTTGGTCCAAGTCTTGAGAACGCAATTTTAGCCATCGCGGTTGTAGTACTGCCCCATTACGTCCGCCTGACACGTGCCTCGGCAATCACCGAAAAGGCCAAAGATTATGTCACAGCTTCGAGAGTCTGCGGAGCGGGTCCATTTCGCCTCATGTTTATAGTAATTCTGCCAAATTGCATGGCGCCTCTGATTGTTCAGGCCACACTTGGTTTTTCAACGGCAATCCTTGACGCGGCTGCCCTTGGATTTCTCGGCATGGGAGCGCAGCCGCCTATACCTGAGTGGGGCGCGATGCTTGCCAATGCTCTCCAGTTCGTTCAGCGCGCATGGTGGGTGGTAACTTTTCCGGGATTGGCAATATTTTTTACAGTGCTCGCTTTCAACCTTGCCGGCGACGGACTTCGTGACGCTTTAGACCCAAAATTGAAACGATAATGAATCTTCTCGAAATAGAAAATCTATCTGTTGACTTTTCCGGCTTTATGGCTGTTGACGATTTCAATCTGACCATCGGGGAAGGTGAAGTAGTCGGAATCGTAGGAGAATCAGGTTCGGGCAAGAGTGTTGCCCAGCTTGCTCTGATGGGACTGATCCCGTATCCCGGCAAAGTTTCCGCAGAAAAACTTCTTTTCAGGGGCAATGATCTGTTGAACATATCTTCCGGCAGACGCCGCTCGCTTGTCGGCAAGGATATAGCCATGATCTTTCAGGAGCCTATGACAAGCCTCAACCCCTGTTTTACTGTAGGCTATCAGATTATGGAAACATTGAAAGTTCACGAAGGAGGCAACAAGGCATTGCGTCAAAAACGTACCGTCGAGTTGCTGGAACAGGTCGGCATCCCAACCCCAAAGGAGCGAATCAACAGCTTTCCCCATCAGCTTTCGGGCGGAATGAACCAGCGGGTGATGATAGCCATGGCTATCGCCTGTAATCCGCGCCTGCTGGTCGCCGATGAACCTACAACGGCTCTGGATGTAACGATACAGGCACAGATTCTTGACCTTCTGCTCGACCTGCAGCAAAAAAAACAGATGGCGCTTATATTGATCACCCATGATATGGCGGTTATTGCCGAAACTGTTGAGCATGTTGTTGTAATGTATGCCGGTCAGGTTATGGAGAAGCGTTCCGTCGATGAAATATTTTCCAACCCTCACCATCCTTACACGGCGGCTTTGCTTGATGCGCTGCCTGAAAGAAGCCGGGGTTTAAAGCGCCTGCCGACTATTCCCGGAGTTGTTCCGGGAAGGTATGACGCCATTTCAGGCTGTATTTTCAACCCCCGCTGCAGGTATGCGGCTCCTCTTTGCAAGACAAAAAAGCCGTCACTTATACGAGACGGCGCCGGAGCGGTGCGTTGTCATTTTCCTCTTGGAAAGGAAACGAATAAATGAACAACGAACCAATCATCACTGCAAGTGACCTGAAGCGGCATTATAAAATCCGCACGGAAGGTTTTTTTTCAAAACCTTCTTTACTGAAGGCTTTAGACGGCGTCTCGTTTACAATAAACGGAGGCAAAACACTTGCGGTAGTCGGTGAATCGGGCTGCGGGAAAACAACTCTTGCACGGCTTGTAACAATTATAGAGCAGCCGACATCAGGTTGCCTTGAAATCAAGGGAATTAACGGAACAACCAGAAGTAAACGCGAAAAAAAAGAACTGCATAAACTTGTGCAGATAATTTTTCAGGATCCTTACGGATCACTCAATCCGCGCAAGAAAATAGGAGCGATTCTTGAAGAGCCGCTCATAATAAATACTGCTCTTAATGCCTCTCTTCGACATGAAGCCGCCCGCGAAATGCTGGCCAAAGTCGGCCTGACCAGCGAACAGTACAACCGCTACCCCCACATGTTTTCAGGCGGCCAGCGCCAGCGCATCGCAATTGCGCGCGCCCTGATGCTGAAGCCCGCTCTTGTGGTAGCCGACGAACCGGTATCTGCCCTCGATGTATCGGTTCAGGCCCAGGCGCTCAACCTTCTTAAAGATCTGCAGGAAGAGATGAATCTTGCATACCTGTTCATATCCCACGATCTCGGCGTTGTTAGGCATATATCGGATGATCTGATGGTAATGTACCTTGGAAGACCGGTGGAACAGGGAAGTAAAACGGTAATTTTCAATATGCCGCTTCATCCCTACACGCGTGCGCTGATGGGTTCCATTCCCAGCGTTAGCAAAGATATGCGCAGAAAGCGAGTCAGACTGACCGGCGAGATTCCATCGCCGTTGAATCCACCTTCAGGCTGTGCTTTTCACAAACGATGTGTCTTCATGAGCGAGATTTGTACTGTCCAAAGGCCGGAACTCAGGATGGTCGGGGACAGGCTGGTTGCTTGTCACCATGTTGAAAAAGTCGCAGTAATTCCCTTCTGATAACGGACTTGTTTTATGATGGCGCTTAATAATAATTGATTGATTTTATATAAATATTGAAATAGATAATTCGGTATACGGAATTGATTTATGACATTTACTATAATTGATGGCTTCGTAAAAAGTCCAAATATGCTCACTTAATGAGCTTTTTGGGGATTTTTAAATCACTTCGCTAAATCGCAAGAACTCGGGCTAACGCCCTCAAACAGCTTGCGATTATTAACGCTCAGTTCTTTAAAAATCTATTTCCCAAAAATCTCAAATCCGTTCGCATATGACTTTTTACGAGAGCATC
>JAWOHP010000173.1:0-3976 GCA_046485065.1 Desulfobacterales bacterium
TTACAGCACATAATGTGCGTAAATAGCGCAAGCACGGTTCTGTTATCCCGATATCGGGATAACAGAACTTATCCCGCAAAATCCGGCATCCCGACTAATTGTCACAAACCCTCATATTAAGTCCTTCTTTCACAAAAATGGCGGGATAATATTTCTTTCATTAAGCTGTATAATGAATTTAAACTAAATTCAACAGGAGGCTTACATGGAAGACAATACGATTTTTGGAATCATCCAACAGGCATTGGCAATCTTAGAAAAGGAAGTAGGATTAGCAAAATCTACACTTGATGTAGTCGCATCTCGTAGTTTCAAACCGATCTCCGAATTCTTCAAGGAAAAGCAGGAGGTATATTACAGTGCAGATTTGCTGAACGAGCTAGATCAACGCTATCAGGAAAATCTGAAGACAGGGGCGATTTCACGGAATGCATATAACCTCCGCACTCGAGGTACCAGAATACTGCGAGAGGTGTATGAGACAGGCAATTTCGTCTGGAAAGGACCAGTTAGCAAAAGTATCCCCGTTTTACCGGAAAGCTTTGAGCATATTATCAACGGTCTCGCCGATGCAGTCCGCATGGAGGTGCGAAGCCGCGATACGCTGTACATAGTTAGGCGTTTTCTATTGCTGCTTGCCAGTTTTGACATCAACAACATTTCTCAAATTGAGTCAGAGCATGTACAGATGTTTCTGAGCGATGTTTCCCAGTCACGCGCAAAAAGCATGGATGATGTTGTCGGCGCTCTTCGCAAATTAAATCGATATCTTACTGGATCGGGACTATCCGGTCTTCCATACGCAGGCTTACTTATGGCACCGAGAGCAAGAGAAGGAAAAATATATCCGTGTATGCCCCAAGATAATTTGGGATTAGTCATAAAGTCAATTGATCTAAGCACGGCAATCGGCAAACGCGACTATGCCATTTTACTGTTGGCTGCAAGCAGTGGTATGCGGGCTGGGGATATAGCGAAAATCAAACTTTCAGATATTGACTGGCGAAAAAGCGAGATTCATATAGTTCAGGGAAAAACCCAATCGCCTGTCAACCTTCCGCTGCAAAGGGGCGTTGGAAACGCCTTGGCCGACTACATTCTTAATAGTCGTCCGGAATCGAAATCCCCGGAGATATTTTTAAGAAGCCTTGCGCCTTTTCAAGGATTTAAGGATGGCGTCTCGGTAGCATGTGTCTTGCGCCGACGGATGAAGGCAGCGGGAGTATCACATACGCTTGGTGATGGAAAAACGATGCAGGGTATTCGGAGGATGCTTGGCACCCAAATGACAATGGAAGGCGTGCCCATAACAACGATTGCACAGATACTTGGTCATCAAAACACTCACGCGACTAAACCGTATATTTCTCTGGATATTGAGGGCTTACGCGAATGCGCATTGGGGTTCGACTCTGTCGGGGAGGGCTCCAAACGATGAAGACGTTCAACGAATATATTGAGGCTATGCTCCTCTACAAAGAATCCATAGGATATTCCAGAAAATCTTACGAGTACGATCTGATGCGTTTTTGTAATTATATAGTGACGAAGCAATTAGACGTGTCCGATCTCAAAGAAGAAATAGTCTTAAGTTGGTGTTCACGCTGGGAAAGCGAATCCCAGACCAGCGCGAGAAGAAGGGTTCAATCAGTTAGGGAGTTGCTTAAATACCTATCTGCAATCGGTATTGATTGCTATGTGATCCCATCAAGTTTTCTCCCAAGGCCAGAGACACGGACGCCGTATATTTTTACTGACAAAGAATTACAGAGCATTTTCAAGGAGTGCGACGATCTATTGCCTAATAAACGCTCTCCTAACCAGCACCTGATTCTTCCTGTATTATTGCGATTGATTTTTTTTTGTGGCTTGCGTCCGAACGAGGGACGGGAACTGCAAAGCTGCGACATAGATTTCGACAAAGGCATCTTGCTTGTCAGAAAAAACAAATCTCACAAAGAGCGTTATGTCACCATGTCCGATGACGTGTTGCAGATGTGCAAGGATTATCATACTTCCAATGCCGACATTTTCACTGGTAACACATACTTTTTCCCATCTCCGAACGGCTTGCCATACAATCGGCGCTGGCTTTCCGGACAGTTTCGAATGATTTGGCACAAAGCCCGCGCAACCAGTAATGAGGCTTCCGCCGTTGTTTATGATCTCAGGCATCGGTATGCAACGACGATGATGATGAAATGGCTGGACGAAGGTGCTGATCTTTTCGCAAAACTCCCTTATCTAAGCGCATTTATGGGACATACTCATTTTTCGGATACGGCATACTACATCCACCTCTTACCGGAAAACCTCATTCGTTCATCGGCTATCGACTGGAGCCATTTCTCGGATTTGATCCCGGAGGTGTCCGAAGATGAATGAGAAAAGCACCCGCTTCTTCAAATTAGTACGGGACTTTCTGACGGTATATCTTCCAGATCAAAGGGCTGTGAGCGTCAATACTATTAAGTCGTACCGTGAATGTCTCAATCAATTGTTGAGCTATATTTGCGACAGAAACGGTTTCGCTCTGGGAAAACTCAGTTTCGAATATCTTTCCAGGGAGACAGTTGAGAGCTATCTGGAATATCTTGAAAAGGAAAGGCATTGCAGTGTTTCTACACGCAACCATCGCCTTGCATGTATCCGGTCTTTCGTTAAATATGCCGGTGTCAGGGATGTTAGTGTTCAGGCATGCGTTAATGATTTATGCACTATCCCTCAGAAAAAGGTGGCAAAGACCGCCGTCATTAAGTTCTTCATTGAATCTGCGTTGAAAACTATACTTGAGCAGCCAGATGCCAGAAAGAAGAAGGGGCTACGGAATCTGTTCTTTATGATACTGATGTATGATACCGGAGCCAGAAACCAAGAGTTGCTAGATATCAGGTTAAGTGACATCCATTTCGAAGGTAAATCGCCCTACGTTGTCATTACTGGGAAAGGTGGGAAAACGCGCTTGGTGCCAGTAATGCCCAAAACCGTTGATCATTTCAGAAAGTATGTTGATGTCTTCCACCCTGAAATTCCCTTTAGCAATCATCTTTTCTACATCGAACGAAAAGGGAACCAATCTGCTATGTCGCCAGACTGCTCAGAAAAGTTTGTCCAGAAATACGGTACCGCCGCGCATAACGTCAATCCAAAAGTCCCAGAGTCACTGCATTGCCACATGTTTCGACACTCTCGCAGCATGCACCTGTATAAAAGTGGGATGCCAATGGTTTTGCTGGCTGAATGGCTCGGGCATGCACAAATTTCATCGACATTGATTTATGCGAATGCTGATACTGAAATGAAAAAAGGGGCTATCATGAAAGCTACTTCAAAATTGAACCCGTTGCTATCCGGCGAAACTGCATATCTTAAATGGGAAGATGATGAGGCGTTAATCAGGCAGTTATATGGGTTAAGCCAGTAAATATTATCCCGCCATTTTTGTGAAAAAAAAGCTTAATATGAGGGCTTGTGACAATTAGTCGGGATGCCGAATTTTGCGGGATAAGTTCTGTGAGGGGCCGGCGACAATAGTGTGAATAGGACTAATAGCAGCCACGTAGTAGCCGCGTGCGGCGAGGCGTCAATTAAAGACTTGCTATGGATGTACTGTTTCTCATTAGAGAAGCCGGTCTACTCGACCTTCGGCAACAACGACAACACGGGCATTTTCAGGCAATAAAAGTCAAGCAAAGACATGCCCCTTTCCGAAGTGTAATTTTCTATTTTTTTACAACTGAAAAGGAGAAATATTATGGGAGACAAAGGCGGAAAGAAAGATAAGAAAAAAAGCCAGAAACAAACCAACCAAAAGCAGAGTCAAAAAGACAAAAAAAAGGTCGATAAACAGCCTATTAAGAAGTCTTGATGACCAAGAACTGTGCGTCATAAAGGTTAACTGAGATCCCAGGAACAAAACTTTCTACTCGATACAGAGTTTTGTATACTGTCTTCGGAATTTTTCTCCGGTTATGGT
>JAWOHP010000006.1:0-3826 GCA_046485065.1 Desulfobacterales bacterium
AATGATGCCACTATAAAGGGCGGGTCGGCATATCCCATTTCCGCAAAAAAAACACTTCGCCTGCAGACCATTGCAATGGAAAACCGCTTGCCCAGCGTAAGCCTCGTTGATTCGGCCGGAGCCTATCTCCCCCTCCAGTCTCAAATTTTTCCTGATATCGACGGAGGAGGAAGGGTTTTTTACAATCAGGCCATAATCTCCAAGATGGGCCTTCCGCAGATTGTTGCTGTGATGGGGCTTTGTACGGCAGGCGGCGCCTATGGCGTGGCAATGAGTGATGAGATCGTACATGTTAAGGGACATGGCGCAATTTTTCTCGGAGGGCCCCCG
The DNA here is from genome assembly GCA_046485065.1 of Desulfobacterales bacterium. Classification (GTDB taxonomy): domain Bacteria; phylum Desulfobacterota; class Desulfobacteria; order Desulfobacterales; family RPRI01; genus RPRI01. The sequence goes on from JAWOHP010000006.1 coordinate 331, forward strand.
CTGGTCAGGGCTGCTACAGGTGAAGAGGTGACGGCGGATGAGCTTGGCGGGCCATTAATGCATTGCATGGAATCCGGTGTGTCGGATTATATCGCCGAAGATGACGCCCATGCCATTGTAATTGTAAGGGACATAGTCAGAAACCTTCCAAAAAATGAAAAGACGCGCCTTTCCATGGCCGAACCAAAACCTCCTCTTTATGACCCCAGAGAATTATACGGAATTGTCAGCCGTGATCTAACTACATTTTTCGACATCCACGAGGTCATCGCACGCATTGTTGACGGCAGCGAGTTTTTAGAGTTCAAGGAACTTTACGGCACGACGCTGGTGTGCGGGTATGCTTACATTCACGGCTATCCCGTTGGAATACTGGCAAACAACGGAGTGCTTTTTAACGAAAGCGCTGAAAAGGCAACCCAGTTTATCCAGATCTGCGACAAACGGAAGATCCCGCTTGTCTTTTTGCAGAACATCACCGGTTTCATAATCGGCTGGGACTATGAACGCAGAGGCATTACCAAAAACGGCCATAAGATGGTAAACGCCGTATCCACCTGCACGGTTCCCAAATTTACGGTCATTATCGGGGCATCCTACGGGGCCGGCAATTATGCCATGTGCGGACGCGCTTATTCACCCCGTTTTCTTTACATGTGGCCTAATGGAAGGATAGGGGTGATGGGAGGCGCAGAGGCGGCCGGAGTTCTAATCTCTATCACAAATGATCAAAACCGGCGTCTGGGAAAGCCGCCCCTGACCGTTGAAGAGGAAAAAGCTTTGAAGGAACCTATAATTGCCGCGGCTGAAAAAGAAGGAAACGCCTATTACAGTACTGCACGCCTGTGGGATGACGGTATCATTGATCCGGTCAAAACCAGGGATGTTCTCGGCCTCTCCATTTCAGCAGCGTTGAACGCGCCTATTCGTGATGATGTTTTCGGATACGGGATTTTCAGGATGTGAGGACAGGGGGCCATGTTTAAAAAAATTCTGGTGGCCAACCGGGGAGAAATCGCCCTGCGTATCATGTGCGCCTGTCAGGAGATGGGAATCGCCTGTGTGGCCGTTTATTCAGATGCGGACCGTAAAGCGATTCATGTCCTGCGCGCGGATGAGGCAATTTATCTTGGCGTATCGGAACCTGCCAAAAGCTATCTTGATATTGAAAAAATTATTGACGCGGCAAAAAATGCCGGCGCCCAGGCCATCCATCCGGGTTACGGTTTTCTATCGGAGAACGCCGGCTTAGCAAGGCGTTGCGAGCAGGAAGGTCTGGTTTTTATCGGACCCCCTTCCCGTGTAATTCACGATCTTGGGGATAAGACCATCGCCCGGAAAATAATGCGCGAGGGCGGAGTTCCTATAATTCCCGGCATGGTCTATTCGGAGTCCGTCCTTGAAACTCTCACTTATGAAGCCGGCCGTATAGGATACCCCGTTCTGATCAAGGCTGCCGCAGGTGGAGGAGGCAAAGGCATGCGGGTCGTACATGAAGAAAATGAGCTTGCCGATGCCTGCCGCCAGGCTGCAAGCGAAGCTGCTGCTGCGTTTGGCAATGATGCCATTTACCTGGAGAAATATCTGAAAAAGCCCCGTCACATAGAGTTTCAGATTCTTGCCGACAGCCGCGGAAACATAGTTCATCTTCTTGAAAGGGAGTGTTGAATTCAAAGACGTCATCAGAAGGTAATCGAAGAGACACCTTCCCCCGTTATGACGCCGGATCTGAGATTGGCTATGGGGCAGTCGGCAGTGAACGCGGCCCGGGCATCCGGATATGTCAATGCCGGAACCGTTGAATTCCTGCTTGATGAGAACGGGAAATTCTATTTTCTGGAAGTAAATACAAGGCTTCAGGTGGAGCATCCCATTACGGAAATGATCACCGGCATCGATATCGTGCGGGAGCAGATCCGGATTGCGGCAGGTGAACCTCTTGGGTTTACCCAGGCGGATGTCACGGGAAGAGGCCATGCCATTGAGTGTCGCATTTATGGTGAGGATCCTGAAAACGGCTTTATGCCATCTCCCGGGAAAATCACTTACCTGCAGGAGCCTTCAGGTCCGGGAATCAGGAACGACAGCGGCATATATTCAGGATTTGAAGTGCCGGTAGAATATGACCCGATTTTGTCAAAGTTGATAGTGTGGGCTTCTGACAGAAATCAAGCCATTGCGCGCATGAAAAACGCTCTCTCCCAGTACGTGGTTCTGGGAATTAAAACGCCGATTGCCTTTCTAATAGATGTGGTGGCCTCGAAACAATTTCAGGAAGGGAAAACCTGTACTGACTTCATCGCCACCCATTTTGATGGCTGGCGACAAAAGACAGACGAAGCCGATCTTGCAGTTCTGGCTTATATTATCGATGAGATTGCCGGTCCGAGAAAACAGCATAAATATATTACCGGGACAGCCGGGCCTGCTAACCCATGGCAGACCATTGGAAACTGGCGATTATAATATTAGTACTTCGAATATCGAACATCGAATTTCGAAACGAAATATGATTTACGAACGGCAGAAGTTGGCGTTTGAACGATTTTCATGGAGACGGATAAATGGAATACAGGCTCAGGATTGGACAGACGGATTTTCCTGTTGAAGTCAAAATTAACGAAAATCAAAAAATTGACATCATACTGGGTGATAATAATTATAATGTCGATTATGCTGTTGTTTCAGATTTCTGTATACATATGAAGGTAGGCGACGGCATTCGTGAAGGCAACGTGAATGCATTTGTTGCCGATGGTGATGATGGCAAAATCATATTTATAAACGGCAGATCCTATCTTGTTCAAAATCTTGACTGTATTTCCCGAATAGTCCAAAAAAAACGGCGACTCGACCTTCCGGATAAGATAACACCTCCTATGCCGGCCGTGGTTGTGTCTATACCGGCAGCAATAGGTGACCGGGTGAAAAAGGGTCAACCTGTCATGGTTGTGAGCGCCATGAAAATGGAAACGACTTTGTGCGCCCCTTTTGACGGTACGGTGGTCAGGATCAATGCTGGCTTGAATGACAAGGTTGCCCCGGGACAGATACTGGTGGAGATAGAGAAAGATGGGTAACTATCAGCCACACAGGCTGAAGACTGAACTAGAAGCCATTTCAAAACCCCGTCTGAGGCCTGACAGCTGTGTTGCAAGCCTCTTCAAAATGCTCACATACTCAAGTGTATGCTGCGCTTTTTCATCGGCTTGCGCCTTGCTCTCTGACCTGATCCGAGGTTTTGAAATGGCTTCTAAGAATATAAAGGAGACCAATAGATTATGGATCCCCCTCATTTGCTCTATCAGGTAAAAGACAATGTTGCCTGCTTTACCATCAATCGCGAAAATCAGCGCAATACCATCAGCATGGAGGCTCTTGATCTGTTTCTTCGCCATCTGGACGAAGCTTTGGAGAATGATGAAGTGCGAGTGGTTTGCATGACCGGCGCGGGCAACCGGACCTTTTGCGCAGGCGCCGACCTTGGAGCTGGCCT
>JAWOHP010000161.1:0-7652 GCA_046485065.1 Desulfobacterales bacterium
GGAGTTCATTGTTATGATGATTTATCAGAAGTTGCCAATATTTTAGCCTCCATTGAAGTTACTATTCCTCTGTGGAGGCTTATTATTTTCTCCCAAATAATTCTTCCTAATTTATTTTTCCAGCAAATTGTTTCACTCAAATAAAAGGAAGCCAAAAAATGCCATATATTTTCACAACTTCGTTGTATCCATGCGATAAAGCAACTGAAGTAGCAAAAAAATATCTTGAAGCGATAACAAAATATCCTCCCGATGATAATTTGGGAGCTCAAATTGTGCCAGCCGCGGTGACAACAACTCTTCAAGGCAATAAAAGTCATAGGAATTAATGAGATAAAAGAAGGGAAACCTGAGGATGCCATTCGTAGGACAGGGAAGATGATGGCTATGTTCATCAGTATCCAAGGGTTTGAATATACAATAGAGCGTTATGCAACGCTTGAAGAAGCTATGAAAACTATAGATATGACCAAAAGCGGACAAGATCATTTAATTGGTTTGGGCATAAAAGGCAGGGATCAGGCAAGGGCTCTGCCTTTTTCCCTCACCTTGATTTCAATAATCATTACCTTCCATACATAACACAAATTGAACAGTAGGTAAGTGAAGAGAGGATTTACCATATAAATAGATATCACATTAAGCTCTGATGGAATCTTTTGAGTCGGGGGAATACAGAAACTTTAAAATAATTTGCTCTACGGACCGAAATCAGAAATTCCACGTTTGGCGGGTCAATCTACACATTGTTGGACTTAAGGAGATTTAAATATGAAGACAGTACTGATCACAGGCGCATCCGCTGGTTTCGGCAAGCGTGTTGCAGAGAAACTGCTCGACGAGGGTTACACCGTTTACGCCGCAGCCCGGCGAGTCGAAAAAATGCGCGATATCGAGGCAAAGGCAGCGCACATCCTCAAAATGGATGTCACTGACACGGCGTCTGTCGACGCTGGTGTCAACCAAATGATTGATGAACAGAAACATATCGATGTCTTGTTCAACAATGCCGGGTATGGCTCCTACGGAACCATCGAAAGTATTCCGCTCGAAGAGATCCAATATCAGTACGATGTCAACGTGTTCGGGATGGCACGGGTAATCAAAGCCGTTCTACCCCACATGCGGAAGCGACGCTGCGGTCTGATCATCAACACAGCATCCGTTGTTGGACACGTTTCGACACCTGTTATGGGTTGGTACGCATCAACCAAGCACGCGGTCGAAGGAATGTCCGATGCCTTGCGATCTGAGGTGAAACATCTCGGTGTTGATGTCGTTATGATCGAGCCCGGTGCCGTGAAGACGGAGTTTGATGAGGTGGCTTTCGCCAACCTTGACAAAGTGGATCATCCAGACGACTACAAAGACCTCGTAGCAGCATTCAAGAGGTACGCGAAGGGCTTGTATGCGAAATGCCCAGGTCCCGAAAGCACCGCCGACGCTGTACTCAAAGCAATCAAGGCAAAACGGCCGAAGGCACGCTACGCCACCACAATCGACGCCAAGGTTTTGCCCAAGTTGAAGCGATTACTTGGAGCCAGACTGTTTGATAAAGCACTCCTCAGCCAGCTGAAGTAGAGAAAAGAAGTCCAACAAGACAAATCCAGCGTATGCGGTAAACCGCACCACTGATTTGCGACTTTAGGCAAGTGAATTACCAGACTCTTATTGACAAAGTCTTAAAGTATATCAGGGAGTATAACACTGCCGACGTCGAACTGATGTTGTCCGCCTTTGCTGAAGATGTCATAGCATACTTCATTGACATGCCACCAGTTCATGGTAGCGGGAGCAATGAAAGCTTCCTGAAATCCACACGCGGACTTTTTATCAGAATTTACAATATTACAAATGGGAATGATGATGTCTTGGTTCATCTTATTGTTTTAGTGATCATCAATATTATCATCAAAATTATCTTGACATCTGAAAAGTTTAGAATCTTAATATTCGATAGTAATATATTAGTTGCTTTGCTGACACAGTAGGGGACTGAGTTACCGAAATCCCGTGTCTCAAAAGAGAGCGGAGTTTTGTGTTATAATAATCTCTTCTAACAGGTAATCTCATGAAAGATGATCGTAAGACAAAGAAGCAGCTTATGTATGAACTTACGGAATTGCGTTCGCAAAATGCCGAGCTGAAAAAATCAGAAAGCTCAGAAAAATACCGGAGTCTTGTAGAAAATCTTAGGGATGTCATCTATGAATTGGACGATCAGGGTGTGGTCCTATATATCAGTCCGGCTGTCAGGGATATGCTGGGATTTGACTCGACTGAAATCGTCGGAAAGAGCTTCATCGATCTTGCATACAAAGATGATCTTAATCTTGTGACGGAATGGTTTTCCGAACTCAGAAAAGGAACAGAAAAACCATCTGATTATAGAGTCCTCAATAAATCAGGTGAACCCAGATGGGCGCAAACGAAAACCAGACCTATCATGGAAGAGGGCCTGTTCAAGGGCGCCCGCGGAATAATCATAGACATTACTTCACAAAAGCTGTTGGAGGAGGCCCTCAGGAAGAGCGAAGAGAAGTATCGTTGGGTGTTGAACAACATGGCGGATGTCATAACGGTCATGGACATGAACCTGCGTTTTACCTATGTCAGCCCTTCCATCATTCGTATGCGGGGATACACGGCAGAAGAGGCCGTGACGCAGACCTTAGAACAGGTCATGACGCCTGAATCCCTGAAGATCAGCGCCAAGGTTTTTGAAGAAGAGATGAAATTGGAAGCCAGTGGTACGGAAGATCCCAATAGAATCCGCATTGTGGAGGTGGAACAGTACAGAAAGGATGGCTCCATTGTTTTGATGGAAAACCATCTGTCCTTTCTACGGGATGAGGCAAAGAAGGCTGTGGGAATAATCTCCGTGTCCCATGACATCACCGACCGCAAGCGGGCAGAGGAAAAACTGAAACTGAGCGAAGCACGGTTAATCGAAGCACAGGCAGTGGCGAAAGTTGGTAGTTGGGAAACCGATCTATCGACTTTGGAGGTAATATGGTCCGAGGAAACCTACCGGATTTTCGAAATTGATCCGGATAGTTTTCAATCATCTCATCCAGGTTTTTTGGAATTAGTTCATCCTGAAGATCGAGCGAAAGTGGAAGCGGCATTTGTTTGGTCGATAGACAAACACATGCCCAACGCAATCGAACATCGTATCGTAACACACGGCAGCCTCGTAAAGTTCTTAGAAGAACGTTGGCACATTTTTTATGACAATCAAGGAATACCGGTACGGGCTGTAGGCACCTGTCAGGACATCACCGACCGTAAGCGGGCGGAGGAAGAGCTGCGTGAGGGCGAAGAGGAATTCCGTTCGCTAGCTGAGTCCATGCCGCAAATCGTCTGGGTCACCCGAAAAGACGGTTGGAACATTTATTTCAATCAGCAATGGGTAGACTACACTGGATTGACGTTAGAGGAGAGCTACGGCCACGGTTGGAACATCCCATTCCACCCTGACGATAGGCAGAGAGCATGGAGTGCCTGGGAGAACGCAACGAAGAACAACGGTATCTATTCTCTCGAATGTCGATTACGTCGGGCAGATGGAGTCTACCTCTGGTGGTTGGTTCGCGGAGTACCGTTGCTTGACGAAACAGGTGAAATCATCAAGTGGTTCGGCACGTGCACCGATATCGACAAAATAAAGCATACCGAAGAACAACTCCAATATACCCTCGAGAGCCTCAGGAAAGCGTTTGGCGCCACCATTCAGGTCATGGTGTCCGCCGTGGAGGCAAGAGATCCCTATACGGCAGGTCACCAGGTCCGGTCGGCTGATCTTGCCTGTGCCATTGCTGCGGAAATGGGACTACCCCAGGAAAAAATCGAAGGTCTCCATATGGCCGGCTCCATCCATGACATTGGAAAGTTATCCATACCTGCTGAAATATTGACCAAGCCTACTAATCTGACAAACATTGAATTTTCCCTGGTTAAAGAACATGCCCGAAAAGGGTACGAGATGATGAAGGATGTGGAATCACCCTGGCCTCTTGCACAAATTGTATATCAGCACCATGAACGGATGAATGGTTCGGGCTATCCAAGAAATCTAAAGGGAGATGAGATTCTAATCGAGGCCCGCATTCTTGCTGTTGCAGACGTGTTGGAAGCGATGGCCTCAAATCGTCCTTATCGTCCCGGCAAGGGTATTGATGCAGCTCTCAAGGAGATCGAGAATGGCAGAGGAATGTTTTATGACGATGCTGTTGCAGATGCCTGCTTAAGATTATTCCGGGAGAAAGATTTTAAAATTGGGATGTAAGAGAGAGAAAGGGAATAGGGAGGCAATAGGCCTATGTTATTGCAACAGAAAATAAAAACTAATCTCCAGATTCTGATCATTTGGTCTCTGCTATGTATTGGGCTTTATCTTACAAGTTTATACAGCTTCGTCCTATTTCATATCGTCGCAGAATGTTTTTCCATCGTCATTGCCGTATCCATCTTCATGATTGCCTGGAACACCCGTCAACTGGCAAAAAATAATTATGTTCTGTTCCTCGGTATCGCCTTTTTATTTGCGGGTCTCATCGATTTTGTCCACACCCTGACTTACAAGGGCATGGGAATATTTCAGGGGTTTGATGCCAACCTGCCCACGCAACTATGGATTATAGCCCGTTACCTTCAGAGTCTGTCACTCCTTGCAGCACCATGGTTCATAGATCGCAAGTTAAACATTCACGTCATCATGGGTTTTTATCTTGCTGTAACCATCCTCCTGCTGGCAGCAGTCTTTTCAAGCACCCTATTCCCCGATTGTTTTATTGAGGGCAAGGGGTTGACTCATTTTAAAATTGTCAGTGAATATATCATTTGCCTTATCCTGATTGCCTCTTTGGTTTTGCTTTTACGTCATCGTCAAAAGTTTGATCAGGTTATCCTGCGACTAATTATTTGGTCAATCCTCTTCACCATCGTTTCTGAACTCGCCTTCACCTTTTACATCAGTGTCTATGGATTATCAAATCTGATCGGTCATTACTTCAAAATACTTTCGTTTTATCTCGTTTACAGGGCGATAATCGTAACCGGTTTAGAAAATCCTTACCGCCTTCTTTTCTATGATTTAGAGAAGAATAAAGAGGAATTGCAGACCATCCTTGATGCTTCTCCCACTATGATCTTTTACAAGGACAGCAAAAACAGATTCATTCGAGTAAATAGGGCGCTTGCCGAGGTAATGGGTTTAACCAGAGAGGGAATTGAGGGGAAAACTGCCTTTGAAATTTATCCCAATCAGGCGACTGGCTATTTGGAAGATGACAAGGAGGTTATAGCTTCGGGTAAATCCAAGACGGGTATCATCGAACCCATAGATACCAAAATAGGCATCAGGTGGCTTCAAACCGATAAGATACCTTACCGAGATATGAATGGAAGCATTATCGGCATAATCGGCTTTTCCATTGACATCACCAGGCGCAGGCAAGTGGAGGAAGAACTTCGGGTTAGCGAGGAGAAATATCGTCTTGTGGTGGAGAATGCAGCGGAGGCTATTTTGATCGCTCAGGACGGATTGTTGAAATATGTGAATCCTGTGGCTGTAAAGATTCTTGGTTACTCGGAGAAAGAGCTAACTTCAATGCCCTTTGTAAAGCTTCTCCACCCAGAAGATATTAAAAAGGTGTTTGAGGCACACATGAGCGTAATGAGAGGTGAAGAAAATCAACCGGTCCGGCAATTCAGAGTCGTTTCTTTGGATGGCACCGTCAGATGGGTGGATTCACGTGCAGTTGTTATCTCTTACGAAGGGAAACCCGCCACCGTAAATTTTATCACCGACATCACTGAGCGCATAAAGACAGAGAAAGCACTGCAAGAAAGCGAAGAACGATATCGGTCATTTGTGGAAAATGCGAGTGATATCGTCTTCAGGACGGACGATAGCGGACACTTCATCTTTATAAATCCGGCGGGACTCCATATTACGGGATACGAAGAAGAAGAGCTTATTGGGACACATTATCCGGTATTGATAAGTCCGGAAATGTGTGAAGAAACCTTGAAATTCTTCGGTCGTCAGTTTGTAAAGATGATCCCCAATACCTATTTCGAATATTCTATTAACGCAAAAGACGGACATGAGATCTGGCTTGGGCAAAATACCCAGTTGATTATAGAAGATGATCGTGTTGTAGGCTTTCAAGCAGTGGCCCGCGACATCACGGAGCGCAAAAGGATGGAGGAAAAAATTCTTGCCCTTTCAGTAACCGATCAGCTTACGGGCTTGTATAACAGAAGAGGTTTCTTATTTCATGCTGAGCAGCAATTTAAGTTATCGGACAGAAACAAGAGTGGATTGCTGCTCTTTTATGCTGATCTGGACTTGCTTAAATGGATTAACGATACAATGGGTCATGAGGAAGGAGATAAAGCACTAATTGAAGCAGCAAACGTATTCAAAGATACCTTCAGAACCTCTGACATCATTGCTCGTCTGGGAGGAGATGAATATGCCGCCCTGATCGTTGATATAACCGGAACAAATTCTGAGATCCTTACTGCCCGGTTGCAGAATCTGATCGACATTTGGAATAATCAGGAAAACCGGAAATATAAACTGTCTATCAGCATTGGTTGCGCTTATTATGATCCGGAAAAACCCTGTTCCATCGACGATCTGATAGCTCGTGCGGATAAACTGATGTATGAGCAGAAGCAAAGCAAGAAAAACCTTCTCATGAAAAATGGACTCTATTTCAACAAATAATTCCTATCCTTAAATGAAAGATAACGAGATATTCAGATCCGCCCATGTGATCTCAGTTAGGCGACGAGCTGGCATCTTCCGATCCCAAACTTTATTTGTTGAAGAAATATTCCATACTGAAAGCCTCACTGTTTTTGAGCATAAAATATATAGCCCGGCCCATTTGCCGTTGGATTCCTTGACCGGTTTAATCAGGCGGGCATAGGAAGAAAAATCCTGCACTCTGGGGAAGCGTTTAATATCATGAATTTCATAAAGTATTACAAGAGCCAGAATCTGTCCCACTCCCGGTATGGATCTGAGCACGTAAAGTGTTTTGTAATCATGTTGCCGGGCGGTTTTTTCGATATGCCATTCGAGTTTCTTTAGGATATCGTTGAGAGAATCGATCAGGGCAAGATCGACCTCGACGCTTTTTTTAACAGCCGGATCATCGAACCGTTCGGCTACTCCCTGACGATTATACTTGCGGGATATTTTTTTACCGAACTCCGGCAGACTGTATTGAGTGTTGGTATTCTGGATATGAGCAACCAGCTCACTGCAGCGGCGGGCGATATACATGCGGCGGCGCAGCAGATCCCTGGTTGCACGCATTTCAGCCGGATATGTGTACGCGATGGGGAAATTGCCGCCCCTTAATAAGGCGGCAATTTTGTATGAATCGATTTTATCGTTTTTTGTTTTGCCCCCGTGGATAGCTTTCATGTATAATGCGTGACCAAGAACAAACGGAATTTTATGTTCAGCGCACAGATCTGAAATCCAGTACCAGCAGAAGACGCATTCGACTCCGATAACAATATCGTCGAGAAACGGGAAGATGATTTCAAAGAGCAGTTCAGGGTCGGTTTTGAAACGACGCAGGCTGGTGCCCGGTCAACCAGCACACCTTCGAGTCCACGCTGGTGCC
>JAWOHP010000055.1:0-19017 GCA_046485065.1 Desulfobacterales bacterium
AGGCGGGACGCAATTTCAGGTTGAACTTCAATCATCACCCCTATCATGCGGGCGCCGATAAATTTTCTTTCCCCCAGTTGATAATATCTGTCGAGCTCCTTTGGTGTCTTAACAAAACCCATTGCCACTTCCTCAATTGTTGATCGGTTAGCAAAGAATGGATCTTTAATGTGCAAAGCCTGAACAGAAGCGCTAATTCCTCTTATCATAAAACAGCCACATTTTCCATATGATTCTTAACCTGAATCCCGGATTGAAAACCCCATCTTTATCAAAAATTTGTTTTCGGGTTTATACATTTATCCGATTGACTCGGGATTCTCTTTGAAAGATAGTATAAATTATTAATTGTCTCTTTTTCGAAACAGCAGGCGAATTTTAAGATGCCTGCGGCGGTTAGCTTCAATGGGGAAGATAAGCCTTTAAATATATACGATAATGATAGGGGGATCTACCATGTCCAAAGAGGGTATTATTCTGGCAAGAATAGGTAAGATTGCTGTTTTAACAATGGATCGTCCTCAGCGAAGGAATGCATTTAACGAACATATGTTTTCCTGCCTTGAGAAGGCAGCAGGTGAATTGAAAAAAAATCTGCCGCGTTGTCTGGTGATAAAGGGCGCCGGAGATAAGGCATTCAGCGCCGGGTTTGACGTAGGCCAGGATAATCCGATGGTTTCATCTATTGCCGGATCAGCGGGCAAGCAGGATAGTGCTCCTGCAAAAAGGGTAATCGGGAAGTTGCGGAAAGCAGTGGATGAGCTGTTTTCGCTGCCCGTACCTATCATAGCGGCCATAAATGGCCTTGCTTATGGCGGAGGAGCTGAATTGTCAGTTCGATGTGATATGCGGGTCATGGATCCTGATGCGGTGATATGCTTTTCGGAGGTACGGCTGGGGCTTATGCCTGACTGGGGAGGAGGCCCGGCGCTCGTGCGTCTGATAGGGCCCTCAAAAGCCGCAGACTTGATTTTGACTGCCCGCAGGGTTGAAGCCGGTGAAGCGCTGCGTATGGGCCTTGCGAACCGAATCAGCAGGCCGGGGCAGGCACTTGAGGAAGCCGTCACTCTTGCTGAAAAGATTGCCGTAAACGGGCCGAATGCGGTAATCCATGCTCTTGAAGTAATACGGAAGAGTATGGACATTCCTTTCAACAAGGCACTCGAACTCGAAGCAGAAAAAGCCGTTTCTCTTATCATGTCCGGTGAATGTATTTATGGTGTGGCGGCTTTCTTAGAAAAAAAGGAACCTGAATTCCCGGATATCACATGAGACTTTTGCATAACATACCGTTAAAGGCCGTCTTAAGGCTTTGTCCCTTCTGCCATGCGCCAGACGACTGAGGTATGATCAGCCACATCGGAAAGCGTCGCAAAAAGCATGTTTACAAGCTTACGGCGGGTCTCATAATCCTTTCCCGGAAACAGCGATGCCGATTGAGCCGGAATTGAAAAAAAATCCTGCAAAAATTCTATATCGAAAGGAACTACCCATTCATGGGCGGTTACAGCATCGCAATGAAGCGAAAGAGCACGGCATGCCTTGTCATAATCGGTGATAACCCGGAAACGCGGCGCCGGTTCGCCGAGACGCTCGAATGCCTTAACCAGGATGTCTTCACCGGCTTCGTCGGTAAAGGCTGGATAGAAGGAAAAGGCAATTTTCCCGCCGGTGCGCAAACATCCGGCAGCCTCCCTGATTGTTCTCTCAACGTCAGGGAAGATAAAAATAGAGGCATTGTAAAGGACGTAATCAAAAATATTGTTTCCCACAACAGGGGCAAGATTTTCTCCGTCTCCGACTTCAAGACGGACTTCAGGAGAATCACACAATAACCTGCCCGCCTGAACCATTTTCTCGGATAAATCAACACCCAGAACACGGCAGGAAAAATGTTTATTTAAAACCTGTGCGGAGATGCCGTTTCCGCAACCTACATCCAGCACCATGGTATTTGGATTAAGATCTATGCTTTCAGCCAGCTTCAAAGCAAGGGAAGCAAAAAAATGATGTTTGTCTTCAAATGCCTGGTAATCAAAGCAGCTATGATCGAAAACATCGGCAACATTCATTTTGACTTTTTCATTGAAACCGGGCTGCGCCATTCAGGTTCCTCCCTCTTGCTTTCATTCTCAGACTTTTGTATTTCATCTTAAAAATCTTTAATCACTTCAACTAGGTAGTGTTCTACTGGGGCGAATTCGTCGGTTAAGACAGGAAGATCACAGTCTATTTTATATTGCCACAGATGAGACATATATTTTTTAAGTTCCGGATCTGCGCTTTCAAAATCCGGGGGGACATCCGATTTTAAGGCGACTATGATGATATTCTGTGATTCTTCACCATATTGAGGGTACTGAACAGGAAATACATAAACCTGCGGAAAAACCGACTTTATGGTAGCATATGCCGCCCTGAAGAATTTTCCCTTGTTTCCCTGTATAGCCGAGTAAATATTTGTCATCAGCACTCCGTTTTCATTCAACAGGTTTGATGCGGAGCGTATGGCTTCAACCGTTGTCATCTGAAAAGGAGGCGAGGCAGAAGATTTGAAAACATCTATGAACATTACATCATACTTGTTGGCCGAGCGTTTCAGGAATGTCCTTCCGTCTTCATGTATGCTTTTTATCCTTCTGTCATCTTCCAGATAAAAATATTTTTTTGCGATCTTTGTGAAATCAGGATCTATTTCAACAACATCCATCTGGTTGCCGGGGTTTCGTTTTATATAATCCCTTGCGAGCATATATGTTCCGCCGCCTATAAGAAGCGCATTCCTGTTTCTCGGATAAAAATGATCGACAAGGCGGTAGAAACCGCTGTAACTGAAAAAAAGTTCGTCAGGCTCTCCTATTATAACAGCGCCCTGTGCCCAGTTCCTGTCAACACGGACAAGGCGGACTTTTTTCCCTATTCCGGTCGCCATCATTTCTTCAATCAGAATCCTGCTGTACTTCGTATCGAGATCAATCGTTGTACTTTCTGACTCTGATCCATTGAAAAAATGGGCTGCCATGAAAACGGCTGCCAGGATGAAGGCTATCGCCTTTCCTGAGCGTGAAGCTCTTCCGGAAAAGGCAAGAAAATAAACCGCAAAAAGTATGATGGAAAGAAAGATCAGAATATTGCGGCTTCCCAGAAATGAGATCAGAAAGAAGCCCGCCGCAAATGTTCCGATAATGCTCCCGACAGTAGATATGGCGTAAAGCCTCCCGACCGTAGCGCCCGAATGCTCGAGGTTTTCCATCCTGAGTCTTATGGCGTAAGGAGATATAGTTCCAAGCAGAATGCTTGCCGGAGCGAAAAGGAGAGTCGCGGCTATTATGGTAGATATACGGATATCCGGAATAAACCGTATTACCGCGTCGAGAACCGGGATTTTTATTACTCCGATAATTCCAGTGAGGATTGCTGAAGATAATATAAGAATCGAAAAAGTTCTGTAATCCGGTTTTTTGTCTGCAAGGCGTCCGCCCCAGTAATAACCGAGGCTCAAGCTGGCAAGTATCACTCCTATAAGGCTCGTCCAGACATAAATGGAAGTTCCAAGATAAGGAGCTACTATCCTGGACCCCACAAGTTCAAGCGCCATTACAACTGCGCCTGTAATAAAAACAATTATTTCAAGGCGGTATTTTTTCATTCGCCTGTTATTTTTTCATCCGTTTTATCCGATTGTGCTTTTGAGTATCCCAAGCAGCTTGTCGGGATCAAACGGTTTGGCAAGGTACGCTACTGCATTTTTTATGGAAAGGTGGCGGCTGGCCATTCCACTTATAACTATAACGGGGATGTCCTTGAATTCCTTGTTCTTCGATATTTTACGATAGAAATTCGTTCCCCATTCCTCAGCCATCTGAAGATCAAGGGTGATAAGGTCGGGCTTTTCCTTTTTTAGAACTTCGTATCCTTCAACTCCATCAGAAGCCGAACAGGTTTCATAGCCATTGTCTTTAAGAAGGCTTACAAGATACTTCACGATAATCGGATCATCATCAATGACAAGAATCTTTTTTGCCATGGTACACCTCGCTTTTATTATAACAGGATTCAAGGATTCAAGGGTTCAAGGATTCAAGTGAAAAAATGAATGTATATTTTCTTGACCCCTGACTTTATCTCTTTTCCTTTAACAAAAAACAAGAGAATATGATATTCAACAATAGTCTCCTCTAAAAATTATCTTATGTGGCATTCGCTGCACATAACAGGCCCCGCTTTTTTCTCCTCATGGCATCCCTTGCAACGGAGATGGTATTTTGCGATAAGAGGCACAGGGTCTCCGTTTATTTTGTGACATTCAGAACATTCCCTGTCTTCGGATGTTTCATCTTCCACTTTAACCCCGTCTTTATACACATGATGGCAGGTTCCGCAATCTTCAATTTTGGCCTTTTCATTGTGTTCATCATGCAAAAAAACGGCGCCGGGCCTCATCTTCGTTTTAAAAGCGCTGTCTTGAACGGATTTAACATTTTCCTGGGAATAGGCGGTCACAACAATTACAGCCACTGCCGCCACAAAAATCGAACACAGAGTCAATATCTTTTTTTTCATGTAAAACCCCCTTGTCAGTCACAAGGACAAAGCAAAAATTTATTCCGGTTTTTCCATTGTTTCGTATATTATATCACCAAGGAATTTGATGTCCATATCAAGCCCGTAGTGGTGAACAATATCTTCAAGTCCTCCATGGCAGTTATGGCACGGAGCAATGATCGTTTTGGCTCCTTTTGCCTTTGCCGCGAAGAGCTGTTCGGCCTTTACCCTGTTTCCATCAACACGAGTCATCTTGTACGGTGGGCCGCAGTTGATAACCCCTCCTCCGGCGCTGCAGCAATAATTGTGCTCCCGGTTGGGATGCATTTCAATCAGTTTTTCGCATATTGCATTTGTAACGTATCTTCCCATTTCATGGAGACCACGTCCGCGGACGGTATTGCACGGATCATGGAATGTCACCGGTTTTTCATATTTTTTAGCTATTTTTATTTTTCCGTCTTTTATTAATTCGTAGTAAAATTCGATGGCATGCACGACTGGTATGGGAGGCATTTTCCATCCAAGGGCCCTGTTGCCCACATCATATACTGAGCGGAAGGCGTGGCCACACTCTCCCATGACGATCTTTTTTACTTTCAGCCTGGATGCAGATTCATAGTGAACTTTTTTCAACCTGGCCATCATCTCATAGTCACCTGTATACATGCACATATCACTGTTATCCCACCCAGGAGTTGCAGGCATTGTCCAGTCAATGCCTGCAGCATGCATTATGACTGCCGCCTGATAAATTAGCTGGGCACGGAATTTGGGCTCGGGGCCTATGACGGAATAATAGATTTCGGCTCCTTCTTTTTCGAGGGGTATTCTTATGTTGGGTATCTCACCGCGCGCTTCATCCTCCTGCCACATGAGACAGTCTATCCATTCGTCATCCTTTACCCACATCTGGTTCATTGTCGCCGAATGGCTGTGAGCGGTATCCTGAATATATTGAGGTGTTACACCCAGCTTGTGGCATATTCTACGAATGGTGAGCATCAGATACGCTATATCAATCCCGAACGGACAATACATTGAGCATCGCCTGCAGGCGTTGCATTCGGTTGAGGCGATTTCGGATGCACGCATTATAAATTCGGCATCGACTTTTCCCTTTTTTTTCAGTATTTCCCAGATAGTCTGCTTTACTTTTCCTGCGGGAGAGTATTGCGGATCCTTGTCATGGGAAAGATAAAAATGACATGCATCGCTGCATAGCCCGCAGTGGACGCAGATATCGACATATGTCTTGAGACGGGCGCCTGTTTCATTATTAATAACGCTGTTTATGACCTGCTCTATCTTTTCGGGGGTCAGTTTTGACGCTCCCTTTACTAATCCTTCATCCGTTATTTGCTTAGTGTTGTTTACTGCCGGTTCAGCCATAATAATGCCTCCTTGAAAAAGAGTCGTTTAAAAGATGTTTACCAGTCTTTTGCATGGCGGATTGCTCCGAACTCGGACCCCATATACCCTCTTGTAAAGACAAAGAAGATCATGTGGCTCAGTCGGGTAAAAGGTATCGCAACCAGCATGATTTCTCCTGACAGGATATGTATGATGCCCATGAACTTATGACCGGCGAACTGGTGATACGTCCAGAAACCCGTGATAAAAGGGGCTGCAACTATGGCAAGTATCAGGTAATCCGAAGGGGATGTAAGGAATTTAACTTCGGGCTGAACAATCCTGCGGACAAGAAAATAAATGCACGAACCAACAACAATAAGCGTCATTACATCTGCAGTGGAATCGGATAAAAACCACCAGCTTATGTTCCATGATTCCTTGATAAGAATTATATGAGCAAAGAGAAAAAGCGGAACTAAAATGAGACAGATATGGAATGCGAAGGTTACTATGGTAAATACGGGATGCTTTTTCATGTTTTCGCTTCGAAAAGGTATGATCCAGTGGAAAATCGAGCGAAGGGCATAACGGAGGCTCATGTAGTCGTAAACAACAGGGTCTTTTTTCTTTGCAAGAGCAGCCATTGAGATAAGTCTGTAAATGCATCCTCCTATAAAAAGAACGAAGGAGACCCACACAAGAGGACCACTGACAAAATTATAAATGTCATGCATAGCTTGTTCTCCTTTTAACCAGCGATATCGGTTATAGGCATAACACGCCTGAAGTATTTGTTTTCGTTATTTCCGGTTTCAATTGCCTTTATGAGGATTTTACCGGAGTCCGGACTGAAAACAGGATCCCAGGCGGCGGCGAACTCATCTTTTAAAGGCTTCCCATTGACAACGACAGTGAATTGCCCGTTTTTTTCGACCTTTGCCGCAACGTTTTTCCCATCCGGGCTGAAAACAGGCTGCCATGCCATGTCGTATGTATCCCACCGGCTTCCATCAACAATAACGGTCCATTTTTCATTTTCTTTTCCAAGACCAGCAACCCTATTCCCATCGGGACTGAAAACAACGTCCGTGACCATGTCTCCAAAAGTAATCTGCCATGGGTTTCCGTCAACAGCAACTGTCCACCGGCCGAATTGGGGAGCTACAATTGCGGCAATTTTCTTTCCGTCCGGACTGTAAATGTGGTGCCAGAGTTGGATAAATTTACGATCCCATAATATTTTACCGTCTTTTGCCAGGAACCAGCTTCCTGCTGATCTGACAGGGGCGGTGACGGAATCTCCGGAAGGAGAAAACTGTGGTTCCCAGACCGAGGCAAAGCTTTTTTCCCAGGGAACACCGTCTACTGCTATTGTATAATCGTAAAGGTTTGTTCTAACTCCGGCTGCTACGCGTTTTCCGTCATGGCTGAAGGTGACGTCCCACACGTTAACAAAATTTTTACTCCAGGCAGTTCCGTCAACCGCAACAGAATAGCAGCCTTCCTGGAATTTGAAGATCTCAGCCTCCTTGAAGGTAACAGTCTGGACTGCAGCAGCGGCCCTGGTCCCGTCATTGCTGACGGCAAGGCCGGTCATGCCTGGAAAACCTGTTTCCCAGGGCATATCGTTCACCACGGCAAAATATTTTCGCTCTCTTTGGGCGATATAGATGATGTTTTTACCGTCTGTGCTGAAACGGGTATCCCATGCAAATTCGAATTTTTCTTCAGGTGTTTGACCGTCGATTGAAAGGGTCCATTCTCCAGCTTCAGAAACAAAAGCCGTCAGTCTTCCATCGGGCGAGAATCTCGGATACCAGACCTTGTCGAATGTGCTTTCCCACAGTTCGCCGTTTGCGCATATGGTGAAAACTTCATCATCGGGAGGTCTTACTACTGCTGCTATTTTTTCTCCATCCGGACTGACATACGGCTCTTCAACCCACTGGTATCTGGTTTTCCAATCGCCGATATCGGCAATTAATCTCTTTCCATCGTCCCAGTCCCAGCTGATAGTGTTGTTCATGGTTGTTTCTCCTTTTCAGCCTTTTCCCCGTTGCATATAATAGAATCCTAATCAAAAGGTTTTATATTGTTAACCTGACTCCGGCTTTTAAGATTTTAAAATATGATGGAAATCTTCCATATTATATCTATATTTGTTTGGCAATAGTATATAAAAAAAAATGATAAATATTCCGGAATTAATTCAAAAAGAGTTGACGACAAGAGAAGCCTTCAGGTGGTCAATGATTCGGGAGTAAAAGGAAAATGTATAGAAATTTCAAAGCACTAACCTTCATGTCCGACACCAGCATAATAAAGGATGAGTGGTTTGGGTGGATATTGACGGTGTTTAAATCTTTTCGCAAGCAACGGGGAATGCTCTCGCTGTTTCGGCTCAACTATAATTTACTCAATATTATTGACAAATTAGAAGGTTATGGTATTCATACCGGAATCGTTCATGCGACATGGTGCTTTTCCCATGACAACCTTAAAATGAGGCTTTGCGAATGAAGAAAGCAATTAAGACCCTTTTTGCTTTACTCTTTTTGATTCTCACCGTATCCGGCGCATTTGCCGCCGACAAAAAGAACAATCCCGAAATAAAGATAATGGATAACTACATTGCAGTGTTTGACTTTGAAGTCACAACCGGAGACAAGGAAATTTCACGACCGCTCACAGAAAGCGTAAGACGTGAGATTGTATTATCCGGCAAGTATGACGTTATAGACCGCGGTAACATGAACAAGATACTCGGGGAGCAGAAATTCCAGCTATCAGGCTGTGTGGCCCAGGAATGCATAGTTGATGCGGGCCAGCTTCTTGGCGTGGGAAAGATAATAAGCGGCACCGTGAGCATAGTGGGTAAGACATACTATCTGACGCTTTCATTAATAAGTGTTAAGACAGGGAAGATAGAGGATGTTGCGGAGGATATATGCAGATGCAAAATAGATGAACTCCTTGGCTCAACCAAGAGGCTTGCAAAAAAACTCATTGGTGAACAGGTTTTTCCGGCAAGAGCAGCAGTTATGAAACCAGCAACCGCGGCCGAATCCAAAGCCGAAGAAATAGCCAAGCTTGCAGGAATAGGAAAAGCCAAAACTGAAGCTGAAGCGGCTGCCAAAGCCAAAGAAATAGAAAAAGCTAAAGCTGAACAGATAGCTAAGGCAAAAGCTGAAACAGTTGCCGAATCAAAAGCTAAAGCCAAACAACATGAATTAAAGACAACAACCGCAGCGATTGATCCGGCAGTGGTCAGCACCAAAAGCGTTACTCAAGATGGCAGATTTGAAAAGCTTGCCAGCGGCGTTGTGCGCGACACCCAAAGCGGTCTGGAGTGGTACGCAGGACCTGATAAAAATACCAGTTCGACCGAGGCCAGTCAGTGGGCCGCCAACTTAAAAATTGATGGCGGAGGCTGGCGCATGCCCACACTGGAAGAGCTGAAGGGTCTTTACCGGAAAGGCGCCGGATCACGAAACATGACACCGCTGTTGGAGACCACAGGTTGGTGGGTCTGGTCTGGGGAGAAGAAAACTGTGGGAGGCGGGTCGTGGTACATGCCTCCGGCCTTAGACTTCGATAACGGCACAGAGGATCTATCCTATCCAGAAAACCCCCACTACAAGCGGGGTTTTGCCGTGCGTTCCCGAAAATGATTTTGATTTAAGGAGGTTTCAGAAATGTCATTAAAAAGAATAAAGTTTATCTCAGTGGCCGCGGTGATTATGTGCGCCTTTTTTTTCACGGCGGAGCCTTCTTTTGCATTATCGGCAAACGACGCAGCCCCACCGATAACACTTCGCGACAGCAGCGGAACATATTTCTACCTGAGCGATTATATAGGTTCTTCCGCGAAGAAGCCTGTAAAAGGTATAATCGTCAACTTTTTCGCTTCGACATGTGATCCTTGCAAAAGAGAACTTCCGGCGTTAAACTCCCTTGCTGATGAGTTTAAGCAAAAGAATATCAAGGTTGTGACCATAGGTTATAAAGAGGGTTTTGACGCTTTTATGGGTATGCTTGAAGATCTGAAGGTTAATAAACCTGTAATCCTGAGCGACCCGTATGGAAAAGCCGGAAAAGAATACGGCGTTTACGGTCTGCCCATGACGGTATTCATAGGAGCCGACGGCAAAGTGAAAGAGGTAGTCAGGGGCGAACTGACAGGAAAGGCGCTTAAGGAAAAGGTGGCAAAATTCTTCAAATGAAGTGGTAAGGCTTACACAATGGAATATACAATACTGCTGGTAGATGATGAGAAAGAATTCTGCGATGCTCTTGGAAAGCGCTTGGAATACATGGGATATATTGTTTATACAGCAGCATGCGGCAAAGACGCTATGACCATTTTCCGGGTTGTCAATCCCATGATAGTGCTTTTGGATGTGATGTTGCCAGATGCCAACGGCCTTGAACTGTTAGAACAGATGAAGAAGGAAATGCCGGATACCGAATTTATAGTAATCACCGGGCATGGCAATAAGGATTTTGTTGTACAGTCTATTCATCATGATGCCACTTTTATCACCAAGCCCCTAAACAGGGAAGCTTTGGAAAAGGCGCTTTATCTGGCGGCCAAAGAAATTTTTATCAGACGTCGGTTGGGGGAATATAATGTAAATAAAGCCATGAGGGAAATGGTGATTAACGAGCTGGTTAACGAGGATGTTCTTGTGATTGACTCCGATTACCGCATTATGGAAATAAATACCTCCATGCTAAGTAAGCTTGGCGTTAAGCGGGAAGCAGTCATTGGTCAGTTCTGTTATGAAATCACACATCAACAGAGCAGTCCGTGTTCCGGAGATAATCACCCCTGTCCACTGATTAAATGTTTTGAAACTAAAAAACCGTCTCGGGCTACACATATCCACCTGGATAAGCAAAAACAGGAAATCAACTGTTCCATTTCCTGCTATCCTATATTTGAAAATGGTAAGATTGTCGGCGCTATCGAACTGTCCCGGGATATTACCAAGGAACTCGATGATCAGAAAAATCTGCTTCAACAGAGTAAGCTGGAATCAATAGGCCAGTTGGCTGCTGGCGTAGCGCACGAAATCAACAATCCTCTTACCACCATTTTGACGACAGCGATGCTGATACAGGAAGATATCGATTCGGAGAATCCGATGTATAAAGAACTCGGAATCATTGCGAGCGAAACCCTTCGTTGTCGGAAAATCGTTACCGCGCTTCTTGATTTTGCCAGGCAGACCAAACCGATTAAAAAAGAACATGACCTTAAGGAAGTGATTGAGGAAGTCGTTCTCCTGACC
This sequence comes from Desulfobacterales bacterium, assembly GCA_046485065.1. Taxonomy (GTDB): domain Bacteria; phylum Desulfobacterota; class Desulfobacteria; order Desulfobacterales; family RPRI01; genus RPRI01. The sequence goes on from JAWOHP010000055.1 coordinate 11,196, forward strand.
AGGAAACAGGCTGCATTTAAAGATGTTTTGGTGGAAGGCGACTGCGCTAAAGATATGGAGAAGGTTCAGATAGATAGAGGCCAGATTCAGCAGGTGCTCATCAATCTTATTCTTAATGGAATTCATTCAACAGATTCCGGCGGGAAGGTAACGATTTTTGCGGGAATCGGGCCGAACCCCAAATACGCAGAGATTAAAGTCAGCGATACGGGTAAGGGTATTCCAAAAGAAAAACTGGATAAGATTTTTGATCCATTTTATACCACTAAGGAAAACGGTACCGGATTAGGTCTGACAATTACAAACAGCATCATTGCCCAGCACGACGGGACAATAAAAGTTAGCAGCCAATTGGGACAGGGGAGTGTTTTCACTATTTGGTTGCCTTTCCGGCAGGATAAAGCCAATGCCTTCTGATATACCGCGAATTCTTATTGTGGATGATGAGATTAATATCTGCATAAACTGTGAGAAAATCCTATCGAAGATGGACTGTGAGGTGTTAATTGCTCAGAACGGTCATGACGCGTTGATCCTGATTGAATCGGAACCCTTCGATGTGGTTGTAACCGATTTGAAAATGAGCAGTCTTGGCGGCATGGAAGTGCTTCGCCGCATCAAAGAAAACAAACCGGATATTCGGGTGATAGTCATGACAGGTTATGCATCCGTGTCATCCGCTGTTGAGGTCATGAAGATCGGGGCGTTTGACTATCTGCCAAAACCTTTCACACCGCACGAACTTCGCGCTGTAGTACTTCAGGCCATAACAGACAGCATGACAAGCCGCCAGAACCTATCGAAAAATTCAGAAGAATCTGCTGCCCGGCCAGTTACCCATCAACTGATCGGAAGCAGTCCTCAGATTCAGAAGGTTGTGTCCATGATCCGAAAAGTGGCGCATACTGATTCCACAGTGCTGGTATGCGGTGAAAGCGGAACCGGAAAAGAACTGGTGGCCAGGGCTGTCCATGCCAACAGCAATCGTAAAGACGGGGTGTTTTTTGCGGTGGACTGCGGCACCCTTTCCGGAAATCTTCTGGCCTCTGAACTGTTCGGTCATGTCAAGGGAGCATTTACCGGAGCGTACAGGGAGAAGAGCGGGATTTTCAGACTTGCCCACAAGGGGACTGTTTTTCTGGATGAAATCAGCAATATCTGTCTTGATGTTCAAGGCATGCTGCTGCGCTTTCTTGAAAGTCAGGAGTTTTATCCGCTGGGAGGGTCGATTTTGCAAAAGGTCGATGTCCGTCTCATTTTTGCCACCAATCAGGATCTTCAGAAATTGGCTGCAGCCGGAACCTTCCGGCAGGATTTTTATTACAGGATTTTTGTCTATCCCATTCTAATTCCGCCGCTTCGGGACAGAAAACCGGATATTCTGCCAATAGCCTACCACTTTCTGAACCAGTTCTGCCGCAAGATGAATAAATCCATTACAGGGTTTGATAAAGGCGCAGTTAATCGGCTTGTTGCATTTGACTGGCCGGGAAACGTGCGGCAGCTGCGAAATGTTATGGAAAGGGCTGTTATCCACTGCGAAAAGAATCTGATAACATCAGGAGATCTGTTTCTAAGCGAAAAAATATCAGATGAACCGCTTATGCCAGAATCTGTTCCCAGGACCAACGAAGAGCTGAAGCAGGCTAAAAAAGATATTCGAATTGCCGCTATCAGCGAAATGGAAAAACAATTCCTTACCAATGCGCTGGAACAGAACAACTGGAATGTTTCGAAGGCCGCCCGACAAACAGGCTTTCAGCGTACTAACTTTCAAAATCTGATGAAAAAACATGGTATTACCCTTTCCCAGCGTAATCGGATACCTCCCGGCTGACACCTGTTACTATAGTGAATGGCATAAATATATTTCGTTTGGGTGTGGGTGCGTATGCGAACCGCAGCAATAATGTCGAACCCTTCGTCAACGGCGGCATATCCGCATCCATGGAAACCTTGCAGCCCCAGTGGATAATAGCCCACGAAGGCCGGTTATAATCTCCGCCTGTACAATCTTTGTAGTCTATTTGGGGGCGTCCTCGAAGCCTATAGAGAAATTTGCTGCGGTTCGCATACGCACCCACACCCAAACAAATTTAGCTGCTCCAATCGGAACATTATCCTGATAACTACTATAAACCCTGATTTATAATATAATCATACACTGTATAATTATTCTATACACCAGTCTTGCCGTTATGCATTCAATTTATAAGACTCTGTAATTACATATAATAATTTAAATATTGCTGAATTCCGCCATTCTATCATGTAGCTGGTTACTTAAATAATGAATGCAGGAATCATACAGATAACGGATATGGATGGGCAATAGTTTTATGTAAAACATTTATAATATCAATTTGTTATTAATATTGGCACAAGGTGTGCATTATGCAATGGCAAAGACAAATAATTACTAACCATAGCTCACAGGGAGGATAAGATATGAATACGATAGAAAAAATCATGGTCGTTGATGACGAAAAGGGAATATGCCAGAACGTCGAAAAGATTCTGTCTAAAAATAATTATGAGGTTGTCTGTGCTCTCAGCGCTGCAGAAGCACTTGAACGTATGAAAAATGAATCGTTTGATCTTATGATTTCAGACATTGTCATGCCCGGAATGAACGGTCTTGAGCTTCTCAAACAGGTTAAAACTGAGTGGCCCAAGACCCGGGCGCTTATGATGACCGCGTATGCGTCGACCGATACCGCGGTGAAGGCCATCCGTCTGGGGGCACTGGATTATGTGCCTAAGCCATTTACTCCGGATGAGCTGCGGAACGTTGTTCAAAAAGCTATGACAGGCAAACTGGTTGAGGCCAAAATCTCTGAAAAGGAGATCGAAGCCATTAAGATTGATATCGATATGCCGTTTGACAGTGATGAAGTTGCCAAGTACACCGGAGAGGACTATGTGAAGACCCTTGGCAGGTCGGATATGCCGGTAATCGAAGTTAAGATATCGGAAAAGCTTGAAAATTACTGCTCAGTTGGAGATATGGTCTGCGATATTTTCAAGAAATTGGGCGGAACCTGCAAGGCGGGAAACAAGTCCCATATTTGCCCTCAGAAAACAGCCAAAAAGTCAGCCGGTTCTAAAAAAACAGTTGAAGCGCCGGATCGGTCCAAATGGATCGGCATCGATATGCCTTTCAATTATGATGAAGTGGTTTCTGTAACCGGACCGGAATATGTTGCCCACCTTGGTTCGGATGGAGTCTCCTTTGTCTCTTATGAAGAGTTGAAGAAAAATGTGGCGCGAATGAGGGGTAAGCCTGCCGGGGATATCGATGTGGATATGCCGTTTGACCGCAGTGAAGTGGCCAGGGCCGTCGGCGACGACTATGTCAAGACGATGGGTCCTTCTGATATGCCGATTATAGAGGTAAAACCATCTGAAAAAATTGAATATTTCTGTGAAGTAGGTGGGATGGTCTGTGATATTTTCAGAAAGCTGGGAGCTACCTGTAAGGCCGGAACCAAAACCAGGCTGTGCCCACAGAAAAAAAGCCGTAAAAAGGCTGAAGCCGGTAAACAGGACGTTCCTGATGTGTCACGTTTAGTCGGTGTAGATATGCCATTTGTGTTCGATGAGGTGGCAGCTGCAGTCGGAGCGGAATATGCAATGCATCTGGAAGCCGGAGAAAGTGTCGTCTATTCATATGAAGAAATCAAGCAGCATGCGGCAACCTTTATGGCTCGTCAGGAAGCAGAAGATAGTCGTCTGTCTCTGGGTGAATCTAAGCTCTCTGTTCTGGTCATCGATGATGAAGTGGCCGTGAACAACAATATCCGTAAAATCCTTGAGAAAAAAGGCTATGGTGTGGAACAGGCGATAAGCCGGGACGAGGCTCTTGAAAAAATTGATGAAAGAAGCTATCCGGTTATCATGCTTGACCTGAAAATGCCCGGGGTGAAGGGGCTGGAACTGCTTAAAAGCATTCGTGAGCGCAGGCCTGAGGCAATGGTTGTTATCGTTACCGGTTATGCCAGCATTGAAACGGCAGTAGAGACCGCAAGGATGGGCGCTGTTGGTTATCTGGCCAAGCCTTTTACGCCGGATGAAATCCGCTTTGCCGCAGAGAACGCAGTAAGGCTTGCGGCATAAATCGGTTGTTTTGCGATCGGCTGAAGCTTTAATTTCAGCCGATCGCTTTTTGCCATTCCCGATGTTTTTTCTTGAGAATCCCCATAGATTTCAATTTACTCCATCATTATGATGGGCTATCTTTTTTCAACATTTTCCAGCGAAAAATCTGTTGACAAGGGAATTTCCAGAGGTTAGTTAGATACCTTGCTTTAATTTAATGAAACCAAGCGTTGCTGGCGTTTTTAGTAATGCGAAGCATAGGAGAAACTAATCATGTCAAACGGAAACCCTATTATCGGATCTGTACTGGTTGTCGGCGGTGGAATTGCCGGAATGCAGTCCGCACTGGATCTGGCCAATTCCGGTTATTATGTATATCTGCTTGAAAAATCCCCATCCATCGGCGGGGTCATGTCACAGCTGGACAAGACATTCCCGACCAATGACTGCGCAATGTGAATTATCTCCCCTGTACTGGTCGAGGTCGGCCGGCATCTGAACATTGAATTGATAACTTATGCAGATTTGGAATCGGTTGAGGGAAAACCAGGCAATTTCAAGGTCAAAATCCGCAAACGTGCCCGCAGTATAAAAATGGATCTCTGCACCGGCTGCGGTGCTTGCGTGGAAAACTGTCCGGTTACTCAGCAACCGGTTTTTCATACACAATAGATGTGCAACCAGAGAGTTCCGGTGCGGCCAGCACCCGGAATAACACAGTCTTTTTTGGAGACATAATCACAATGAATTCATCAGTATCCGAAGCGCCCCTTGAAATGGATTACAGAGAGCTGGACAGGATCATTGAGGAGGATTATCAGAACGACAAGGAAAACCTGATCATGATTCTTCAGGCGATCCAGAAAACCTATAACTACCTTCCCAAGCCCGCCCTTTCTTATCTTGCAGTAAAAATAGGCGTTCCAGTCAGCCAGATTTATGGTGTCGCGACATTTTACAGCACATTCAGTCTTGAGCCCAGAGGACGAAATATTATTTCTATCTGTCTGGGAACTGCCTGCCATGTCAGAGGAGGCGATAGAATTCACGAAACCCTTGTAGATCAGTTGCAGGTTCATGATGGTCAAACCACATTAGATAAACGCTTTACGCTCGAATCGGTGCGATGTATCGGCTGCTGCAGTCTGGGCCCGGTCATCAAGGTAAATGAAGACATGCATGCACGACTGAAACCGGATGAAATCCAAACCATCCTGAGCCGCTACGAATAATTTTTAATACGAGGCATTTTATCATGAAAATCTCATCCATAAAGGATTTAGATACCATACGGCAGGCTTGTTTTTCCAGGCTTTATTCCCCAGACGGGGTTAAGGTCAATGTAGGAATGGCATCCTGCGGCATCGCTGCCGGCGCCCAGGCGACATACAACCGGGCCTTGCAGGAATTTTCCACAAAACCTGGTATTTACATTTCACAGACAGGATGTATAGGCTTCTGCGAAATGGAACCGCTGGTCGAAATCATTGCACCGGGTAAACCCAGAATGATGTATCACCACCTGACCGAGGATAAAATTGTCGAAGCCATCAATGGTTTTCTGGCAAACGACTATCATAAAAAATGGATTCTGGGACAGATGCGGGATCCGCGCAACCTGCTCGAGGACGACATCGCAAACACGCAGGACCGGGTTCAGCCTGTAGAGGGCTTTCCATTTCTGGAAGACATTCCATTTTACGCCAAGCAGACCAAAGTTGCGCTACGCAACTGCGGATACATGGATCCGGATTCGATTGAGGAATATATCGCCAGGAAGGGCTATTATGCATTTCTGAAGGCTCTGATTCAAATGACGCCGGCGGATATTATCAAAACCATCAAAGCTTCGGGTCTGAGAGGACGTGGAGGGGGTGGCTTTCCAACCGGCATTAAATGGGAAAGCTGCGCCAAACATTCGGGAGACCGGTATATCATCTGCAACGCGGATGAAGGTGATCCCGGCGCCTACATGGATCGCAGTATTCTGGAAGGCGATCCCCACAGTGTCCTGGAGGGCATGCTGATCGCGGCCCTGGCCATTGGATCCAAACAGGGATTCTTCTATGTGCGGAACGAATATCCCCTGGCTGTCAAGCGTTTGATCACCGCGATTAAGGAGGCGGAAAAGGCAGGGCTGCTGGGAGATAATATCGCCGGCACATCATTTTCCTTTCATGTCAAAATATCCCGTGGCGCCGGGGCGTTTGTCTGCGGCGAATCAACGGCTCTGATGTCATCGCTTGAAGGAAAGGTGGGCAGACCACGCGCCAAATACGTGCATACGGTAGAAAAAGGGTTTCGTGACGGTCCCTCCAATCTCAACAACGTGGAAACCTATGCCAATGTTCCCCCCATCCTCTTAAAGGGCGGCGCCTGGTATGCATCCATGGGAACGGCCAACAGCAAGGGAACCAAGGTCTTCAGCCTGGTGGGCAAAATCAAGAATACAGGCCTGGTGGAAGTGCCCATGGGCATTAACCTGAAAGATATCGTTTTCAGTATCGGCGGCGGAGTTCCCCGTAAAAAAGAATTCAAGGCGGTTCAGACAGGTGGCCCCTCGGGCGGATGTATTCCGGCGCGGATGATAGATTTGCCGGTGGATTATCAGAAACTGGCCGAGGTAGGCTCCATCATGGGATCAGGCGGCATGATCGTCATGGATCAGGACACATGCATGGTGGATCTGGCCCGGTATTTTCTGGATTTTCTGAAAGAAGAATCCTGCGGTCAGTGTAATCCCTGCCGGGAAGGCATGAAGCAGATGCTTGAGATCCTGACAAGCATCTGCCTGGGCAACGGCAAGGATGGAGATATCGAACTGCTGGAAGAGCTGGGCGTCATGATTCAGCGGTTCTCGCTCTGCGGCCTGGGAACATCAGCGCCAAACCCGGTTCTGACAACGATTTTATATTTCCGGAATGAATACGAAGCCCATATCCGGGATAAAAAATGTCCGGCAGGTGTGTGCAAACAGCTGTTCCATTATGAAATTGATCCCGAGACATGTACCGGCTGCCACAGTTGCGCCAAAAAATGTCCTCAGGAAGCTATCACGGGCGATAAAAAGAAGCCTCATCAACTCGACCAGTCCAAGTGCATCAAGTGCGGTATCTGCTATGATACATGCAAATTTGACGCAATTGTGATCCGATAATTATAAGGGGTATGATTTATGATAACATTCAAACTCAATGGTAAAACCGTTCAGGGCGAAGAAGGCCAGTATATCCTTCAGGTTGCCCAGAAATACGGGGTTGAAATTCCTACCCTTTGCCATCATAAGGCTCTGGAGCCAGCCGGCATGTGCCGGTTGTGTACTGTAGAAGTCTTTGATGGCCGAAGGAGCCGGTTTGTTACTTCCTGCAATTATCCCATCTGGGAGGGCATGGACGTCAAAACCGATTCCGATGCCGTGCACAAGGGGCGGAAACTCATCGTCGAACTTCTGATGGCGAGATGTCCTGATGTGCCGGTTTTGAAAGAACTGGGGAAAAAATACGGTATCTCTGAGACCCGGTTCAAAAAAGAGGAAGACACCTGTATTCTCTGCGGTCTTTGTACGAGGATCTGCACGAAAATGGGTAACAGCGCTATAAGCCTGACCGGGCGCGGCGTGGATATGAAAGTGGACACGCCTTTTCATATTCAAACGGATGTCTGCATGGCCTGCGGGGCCTGCGCATCGGTCTGCCCGACCGGCCACATCACCCTGGAAAAGATT
>JAWOHP010000135.1:0-2998 GCA_046485065.1 Desulfobacterales bacterium
GTTGTCTTTGACCGCACCAAGGATGTCATGACCTTAAGGGACGGAAAGCCGTTTGCTCCACAGTATCTCGAGACGCGGCTCAAGTTCAGCCCATATGTCAAAGATTCATGGGTTATCGGCGATAACAAGGATTATATAACTGCCGTAATATGTATAGACTATTCGGTAGTAGGAAACTGGGCGGATACGAAGAAGCTCACCTATACAAGCTACCCGGAGCTTGCCCAGAAACAGGAAGTTTATGATCTTGTTGAAGAGCAGATAAGAAAAGCCAACAAGGATCTTCCTGAACTTGCAAAGGTCATTAAATTCATCAACCTGTATAAAGAGCTTGACGCGGATGATGATGAATTAACAAGAACAAGGAAACTGCGCCGGGCATTTGTTGAAAAAAGATACCAGGATATAGTCAATGCTCTTTATTCGAATGCGGACGTGGTCCATATTGACACGACGATAAAATATGAAGACGGGCGGCAGGTCCATATCAAGAATGATCTGCAAATACGCAAGGTAAGGATTTAAAAAGGCTTAGTTTCATTTAATATTTTAGAACCGGGAGGAGAAAGGTAGATGGAACTGTTTTTAATGACACTTACAACCGGCATTATGGTTGGAGGCATATACGCTCTTGTAGCGCTTGGGTGGGTGCTGATATATAAATGCTCGGGAGCGCTTAATCTGGCCATGGGAGAGTTGACTCTCATCGGGGCATATGTCACCCTCTCCTTCTATTCAATGGGAGTTCCGTTTCTTCTTGCCCTCCTGATATCCCTCGTCATTGGTTTTATTCTGGGAGTTCTTACGGAGAGAATATTTCTTGACAGGCTCATAGGTGAACCGGTTTTAACAGTCATAATGGTTACCGTGGGACTTTCCTTCTTTTTTAAAGGAACAGTGGAGTTTATATGGAGCACAGATACGAAAGCCTTTGAACCGCCTGTTTTTCCCCTAGAACCGTTTCGCTTCGGGAATATAGTGGTTGGTCAGGTTTACCTGTGGAGTTTTGTTGCCGCGATAATCCTGCTAGTTGTTTTCGTCTGCTTTTTCAAATACACACGGTGGGGGCTTGCGATGCAGGCAACAGCAGATGACGAAATGGCTGCTCTTTCCATAGGCATCAGCGCGCGTTTCGTTTATGCAGCAGCCTGGGCGATTGCTTTCATGGCTGCCGGCGTGGGTGGAACCCTTCTGGGTAACATCAACGGCCTTAACATATCGGTCGGGTACCTGGGACTGCTTGTTCTGCCGGCGGTTGTTTTAGGCGGTCTCAATTCAGTTCCGGGAGCGATAGTAGGCGGAATAGCAATAGGTATAATGCAAAACTTCTGCGGTGCGTATCTTGATCAATACTTTCCGGGCGGTGTGAAAGAGATAGCTCCTTTTGCATTTATGGCCATTTTTCTCCTTTTCAAGCCGCACGGATTATGGGGATGGGAGCGTATAGAGAGAGTTTAACCTTAAGACGACGGAGAATCTTATATGTCGACAACTTTTCTTCCCTGTGGAGTTTATCACGAAAATTACAAACAGGATCATGCATGGTGGCAGACAAAATTTATCAAATCGAAAATGTTTCTGCTCTTTATCACCCTGTTTTTTATCATTCCCTGGTTATCCGATTCTTACACTTTGAGCATTTGCAACCAGATAGGATACACGATACTCGGGGCGCTTGGAGTCCAGCTTCTGATAGGTTTCTGTGGGCAGGTTACCCTCGGACATGCTGCTTTTCTTGCGGTCGGAGCTTATGTCAGTACACTGCTTGTCCTTGAATTTCCATGGCCTGCAGTGTTTATCGAACTGGGTCTGGCATATCCGATAAGCATATTTGTTGCCGCAATTGCAGCAGGCCTCTGGTGCGTTCTTTTCGGGCTTCCATCTGCAAGAGTCAAGGGCTTTTACCTGATCCTTACAACTATGGCGGCGCAGTTCATAACCGTTGATTTTATCATAACCCAGTATATTAGTCAGATAGGCGGAAGAGGGCAGGCCTTTTCACTTCCTCTGGGAACGATAAAAGTCGGGCCCTGGGTTATCGACAGTGACATAAAAATCTATTACATGATGATCGTACTGACAATAATATGTGTGGTCGGTGTGGTTAACCTGCTGCGTTCAAGGGTTGGACGGGCATGGGTGGCTATAAGGGATAATGATATCTCAGCGGAAGTTATGGGAATAGATATCATTAAATACAAGCTGCTTTCATTTTTTGTAGCCGGTTTTATAGGCGGAATCGCAGGCGCAGTCTGGATAAGTAATCTTGCGGCAATAAGTCCAGAGCATTTCCCATGGTTCTGGTCCTTGTGGCTTGTCGGTGTTATTCTAATAGGAGGAGTCGGCTCGATTCATGGGACCATTTTCGGATCTATTTTCATGGTTGTTGTCATGGAAGCTTTGCAAATGGCCGTAATGCCTCTTGCCGATACCTATCCGAAACTTTTAATGGATTTTCTTTTTATCAAGGAAGCTGCTTTCGGCCTTGCAATTTGTGTGTTCCTGATATTTGAACCTAACGGTCTGGCTTACCGCTGGTGGCAAGCCAAGAATTATTTCAATTTATGGCCATTTTCATATTAATATGAGAGGAGGTGATGGCACTCGTTTTTAAAACCGATTAAAATGTCATTTAATTAAGAAGTAATAACAGCCTGCTTTCCAATGAAAGGGGGAAATCATGAATCAAAAGAAAGTGTTGTCCGGATTTTATGTATTTTTGCTGTCAGTAATGCTTTTAGCAGGGGGCGTTTCTTCAGCCTTAGCTGCTGCAGGAACGATAAATGTCGGTGCTCTAAATGATATGACCGGGGCCACTTCAGATGTCGGTAAAGATTATGCATTAGGGATTGCGGAAGCGATTCATTATGTAAATGACACAGGTGGCATTAACGGAAAAATGATCAAGCTTCACCAGTTCGATTATGGCTATCGCGTGCCCGAGGCTCTTACCAAGTATAAACTGTTTCAAAGACTTGGCTGTGTTGCTGTTCTTGGA
>JAWOHP010000139.1:0-21759 GCA_046485065.1 Desulfobacterales bacterium
AGCGTGAAATGTAGTTCCCTGGGGCTCTGCCCCAGACCCCGGCGTTTTCTGAGGCATGGCAGGAGCGTGTAAAACCTCTGCCAGGTGCGCAAACAAAGACACCCCGGCGCCAAAGCCCCGGGGTGTGGCAGGAGTTTTTACCCGCCCTGGTCTGGCTATCCCTCGTCGGGTTGCTCGCCAGCAGAGCCCGACTCCGTTTCACCAGACAAGATTCAAAATAGCGTGTCGTGAAGTGAAACAACAGAGGGGCGGAAGACGTCCCGCCAAACGGGGGACTGGAAAAAGGCGGCGTTCTGCGGTTCCTTGGAGGAGTTGGTCATTGGTCAACAATCAGACTCCATCCACGGGAGCAGAACGCCGTGAAAGCTGCCAGAATTGCCACCCGGTTCCTTCAGAAGTTCGCTCATTTGATTGTAGCATGTCTGTCCTGCCATGACAGGGTGATCTTCAAAGACTACCTGCAAGTGGGCGGAGACAATATAGGACGATGCCGATGAAGCAAGAAAAGCTACAAGGTTCCCAACCTCTTCAGGGCTTCCAATTCGTCCTAAGGGAATGGTCTTGCACATCTCTTTTTCGCGTTCTTCAATTGTGGATGCGAAAAACTGCGCTTCGAGTCCGAAACGCCATTTTTCAAGGTCGGTCATTATCTGCCCCGGACATATCGCGTTAATTCTTATTCCCGCGCCGGCAAGCTCTTTAGCCATAACTTTAGTGAGCATAATTACTCCAGCCTTGGCAACCGCGTATGCCCCGTTAAAAATGGGCGGGACTTTTCCGGCTCTTGAAGCAGTGTTGATTATGCTTGCCTGCTTCCCGAACATCATCGGAAGAACGGCTCTGGTGACCCTGAAAACGCTGTGGAGATTTATATCTATGGTCATCATCCAGGCATCCTCATCATATGTATGAACCGCATTAGGCACTCCGAAAGAGGCTCCGGCATTATTACAGAGAATATCGATGCTGCTGAAAGAATTTTTAACGGAGGAAACCATGTCCCGGATTGATTCTTTGTCTGTCACATCGAGATTGACGGGTATGGCGCTGATGGCAAACTCTTCTTCAAGGCTTGTTGTTATTTCAGCCATCTCCTCCGATGTTCCGGTTTTGACAGGATCACCTGGTGAGGCCTGTTTGCCGAGATCGGCAATTATTATGTTGCATCCTGATTCGGCCAGTTTCTTTGCTATAGCGTATCCAATGCCGGTTTTTTTCCCCGAACCTGTAATAAGAGCCGTTTTTCCTTTCAAATCATTATACATATGATCCTCCAGTATGATATTGTCGAATGCCGTTCGATAAATGATTATTAATTGATTATGGAAAGGCGGTCAACATAAAAAATGAATAGTTGACAGTGAATAGTGAACAGTGAATAGTGAACAAAAAAATATATTTGATGGGGTTACTTGAAAATGAAAAAAACGCACCCTCTTCTCGGCGCACACTTTTCCATTTCGGGCGGGCTTCATGAGGCTTTACTTGAAGCAGAAAAATATGGCTGTAACACGCTTCAGATGTTTACCAAAAACTCCCGGTCCTGGAAGGAACGTGCTGTTTCAGATGAAGAGATTGAATTGTTCAAAAAAACCAGGCAAAAAACAGGCATCAAATATATTGCATCCCACACCTCCTATCTTATAAATCTTGCGGCTCCTGATTCCGAAAAGCATTCATTATCCTCCAGGGCGCTTGAACAGGAACTCATCAGATCATCGGCGCTTGATATAGATTTTGTTGTACTTCATCCGGGCTCTTTAATGGGAGATGGTGAAAAAAAAGGAATAGATCGTATTTCAAAAAGCATAAACGATATTTTCAAAAGAATTCCCGGAATACGCACGCGCCTTTTGCTGGAAACCACGGCAGGACAGGGAACAGGAACAGGCCATACTTTTGAACAGCTTCACGAAATGATTGAGAAGATAAACCTGAAAGACAAAACAGGGGTTTGCCTTGATACCAGCCATATTTTTGCCGCAGGTTATGACATAAGAAACAGGGTTTCATATCATAAAACAATCGACGAGTTTGGTAAGATAGTAGGGCTCGACAGGCTTTTTCTTGTTCATCTGAATGATTCGAAAAAACGCCTCAACTCACATGTTGACAGGCATGAGCATATCGGGAAAGGAGAAATAGGAATTGAGGCTTTCAGGCTTATCATGAACGACAGGAGGCTTACCGCTATCCCCAAGATCATTGAAACCCCGAAGACCGGGGGCGGAAGGGACTGGGACAGGATCAACCTGAATAAGCTCAGGCGCTTATAGCAGTTGTCGGCATTATTACTGCGGTTCGCATATGCACATATGCCCAAACGGAACATATTTATGACATTCACAATAATATCAATTCACCCTTTCAGAAGTTTTTTAAGACCTTCAAGCGTTCCCTTCCATTGAGTATCGTCGCCGAGCATTATTGCGATAATTATGCTTTTTTCAACGCTGACCTCAAAAACAATCTCTTCATCTCCGATTTTAAAAACAGCCTCTCCCCATCTTTCGGCAGGCAGTCCGGAAATTTCACAGTCGTAATCTGTCCGGATTCCTCCCGTCATTCTTATATCACTCATCAGTTCTCCTTTCTTTAGTTTCCATCCGGAAATGGTTTTTTTGTGCGATCTCGGTGTCAATCTGCGGGATTTCTTGTGCGGCGTACATTGCGTACACCTCCCCGCAATCCCTTGATTTCCTTGAGCTTGCCCAAAATTGCCTAATTCCGAGTTCTCATATTTTGCAACGGACTTCGAAGTCCGATATACTATATTCGAAATTCGGTCGTTTCATTATCCTATTTCTACTGTGTCACCCGGTCTGGGAGCAAAAGCGGAATATCCTTCCTGCGTGAGGAAACCGGTAAAAGAGAGTGTCTGTTCTTCTTCACCATGAACAACAGCTATTCTTTTAATTTTAAGATTAGATTCTTTTAAAAAACGCACCATTTCGTTTTTATCTCCATGGGCGCTGAAACCGCCAAGCTTTACAACATGAGCCTTGAGGGGATATTCCTTGTTGAGGATCTTTATAACAGGCGCCTCACCTTTTCTGCCTGATTCTTCATATGCAATTCCGGAATCCTGGATACGGCGTCCGAGCGTGTTTTCGGCCATGAAGCCTACTATGAGAATTGTGTTATTAGGGTTATGAACCTTGTACCGGAGATGATGAAGTACTCTTCCGGCCTCACACATTCCCGACGCTGAAATTACAATATGCGGTGAGTTATCCCTCATGAGCGTCATTGATTCATCCACTGAAGAGATGAAATTTACCTGTTCGAACGAAAAGGGATTTTCCCCTTTCGAAAGAAACCTATCTATTGTCTCGCGGCTGTAAACTTCCGGGTGTTCTCCGAAAACCTGTGTTATCTTTGATGCAAGCGGGCTGTCCACATACACCGGAAGTTTTGGCGTTTCACCTTTATCATACAGTTCATGAAGAATGTACAGCAGTTCCTGGGTCCTGCCGAATGCAAAGGCCGGAATAATTATTACCCCGCCTCGTTTTACAGTATCGTTTATAACTTTTTTAAGCTGAGGCTTTAAATCTGATATGGGTTCATGTTCACGATTCCCATAGGTGCTTTCAATGATGAGAAGATCTATGTTACTGTCTTCTTCGGGGAAGAGGGCATTCGGGTTTTTTATTATGGGCTTGTCGTATCTTCCTATATCGCCGGTATAGCATACCGTAAACTGACGTCCATTTTCTTTTATTTTTATTACAGAGAGGGCAGATCCGAGGATATGCCCTGCTTCATAAAATGTGCAGGTTGAGTTTTGTCCGACTTCAACAGGTGTGCGATAGGGATAGCCGTCGAAACTCTTGAGAGCCTTTTCAGCATCTTCAATTGTATAAAGCGGGCTTATCCGTTCAAGATTATTTTCATCTATTAAAGCCGTTATTCGTTCGATGTTCAGTTTATTACCTTCAATCTTTAACATGTTTGCTATTTCGTTTTTTCTGTTTTTTTTACTTTTACTGCTCTTTGATAACAGGACATTTCGAAGGGATTTATAATTGAGATAATTCGTATCAGATTCCTGGATATGCGCCGAATCGAGTAAGAGATATGTACAGGCATCAGCAGTTGCCCTTGTACACATAACCCTGCCGGAAAAACCGTTTTTGGTTAAAAGAGGAATCCTTCCCGAATGATCAATATGTGCGTGGGAAAGAACAAGATTTAATATTGATTTGGGATCAAAAGGGAATGATTTATTTTTATCTTCAGTATCTTTTCTGCGGCCCTGAAACATTCCGCAATCAAGCAGTATTTTGTCTGAATTTGCAGATATGAGATGCATTGATCCGGTTACTTCTCTGACGGCGCCGTAAAATGTTACTTGCATTATAACTCTCCTGAAATATTATAGTTAGTTTCCATCCGGAAATGGCCCTTTTGTGCGATCTCTGTGTCAATCTGCGGGATTTCTTGTGCGACATACAAAGTGTATGTCTCCGCACAATCCCTTGATTTCCTTGAGCTTGCTCAAAATTGCCTATTTCCGAATTGGAAACTCAAATGTGTCCAAACCCGGTTTCCGGATGGACACTAGTTAACATCATAAGTCTTCACACATTTATTTCATCCCCCCTTTATCTACTCCCATCAAGGGAGGGGAGGAAGATGGAGATAGTTGGAGTGAGGGGGAACTATATGAAAAATCTCTCAAAAGTGTCCATTCAATATCTAAACCATTAGATACAACAGACGCAATGTGGGTGCCAAAAAAATAGTGTCGTATTTCCCATATTCTGCCGTTATAGTTTACGATAAGAGAGTTGTCGCTTAATATCTTTTCAATCCGGCAGCCTGAAAGACCTATTATTCCCGTACCTGCGGCTTTTAATACAGCTTCTTTGGATGTCCAGAAACGGAAAAAAAGAATCTCCCTGTCCGAATCTGATAGAGCCCATTCCCGAGGCTCTGCAATTTTATTGCACAGAGCTTTTGAGCAGGGTTTGATTTTTTCAATATCAATTCCTGTTTCCCTTCGGGCGATTACTCCGCCCACATATTCGCTCTTGTGAGTAACAGACCAGAAGTTGCCGTCAAAGGGGACAGGTGCGCCGTCCTCATTTTTAGTAAGGCGGCCTATATTGACACCGCTTTTGATGGAAGAAATTTCGAGCGCAAATCTTGCACGGGCGCTTAATGCTTCAACCTTTTTTCTTCCGTTAAGATTCTTTTCATTTTCCGGAACTGCAAGAATGACCGGAAATATAATCTTATTTTTTAATGTCTGCTTCACTTAGGATTATCCTGCAATCGGCCACCGTTGAGCCCTTTTCATGGGAAAGAAGCGGGTTTATATCCATTTCAAGTATTTCAGGATGATTCAGGCACATTTCAGAAAGGCTGACAACGGCTTTTTCCAGAGATTCAATATCGCAAACCGGTCTTCCCCTGAATCCCCTGAAGAGCTTGTATCCCTTGATGCCCCGGACCATTCTCCGGGCTGAATTTCGGCCCACAGGAGCAAGCCTGAATACGACATCCTGGAAAAGCTCCACGAATATTCCGCCCAGACCGAACATCAGCAACGGGCCAAAAATCGGATACCTGTTCATTCCAAGAATGACTTCCTCTCCTTTTTTTGCCATTTGCTGAACAAGTATACCTTTAATTTCAGCCTTTGAATCAAAACCTGCGGCCCTTTTTACTAGTTCATCAAATGTTTTTAACACATTTTCCGTGTTCTCGATTCCGAGCATCACTCCGCCTGCATCGGTCTTGTGAAGAATCTGGGGAGAAACAATCTTCATCGCGACAGGAAAGGTGATTGATTCGGCTATTTCAGCGGCTTCATCCCCTGTTTTTGCAATCCCGGCAGGAAGTATTTTAAATCCGTAACATTCGAGCAGTTTCCCGCCTTCAATTTCACCAAGCTTCAATCTGCCTTCGGCTATACAGTCTTTGATGATTGCAGCCGCGCGTTCTTTGTCATGTTTCAGGTAATATGGCGCGAGCTGCTGGCGGTTAAGCCAGGTTGAATACTGATAGAGAGCTCCAAGAGACTTGGCGGCATTTTCTGGAAATCTGAAAACCGGAATTCCGTGTTCCTGAAGATATTTTACTCCCGCGGATACGTCAAAAATGCCCATGAAGCAGCAAAGAACCGGCTTGCTGGAACGTCTCGCGATTTTTGCTATAGCTTTGGCGGTGCCGAGGGCGTTTGTCATTGATTGCGGAGTAAGAATTACAAGAGCCCCGTCAACACCCTCATCCCTGATAACCGCGGCGAGCGCATTTTCATATCTGTCCTGTGCCGCATCTCCGATAATATCAACCGGGTTGTGGACATTTGCAGTCAGAGGGAGATGGCTTATAAGCGCTTCGACCGTTTCTTCAGAGAATTTTGCAAGTACTAAACCCGATGAGACGGTCATGTCGGTTGCAACTATACCCGGACCGCCGGCATTTGTAACAATTGCAACCCTGTTGCCTGTCGGAACTTTTCTTCTCAGTTTCCCGACCTCGTTTTCATTTTTATAGGCAAAGGCGCTCGCAAAATCAAAGAGTTCGTCAATTGATTCCGCCCGGATTATGCCAGACTGTCTGAAAATAGCGTCGTATACCGCTTCGGTGCCGGCCAGAGCTCCCGTATGTGATGCCGCAGCCATGGCCCCGGCGCTTGTTCTTCCGGATTTAATCGCGATGATCGGCGTGGGTCTGAAATCTCCCGATGTGATGTTATTAACAGCTTTGATGAATTCGGGTCCGCGACGAAGCTCCTCAAGATAAATCATTATTACTTCGGTTTCTATGTCCTGATGCAGGTATTCAAGAAGATCAAGTTCATCAACATCCGCTTTATTTCCTATTGAAATGAACTTGGAAAAACCGAAATCTCTGTCGGCGGCAAAATCGAGCACTGCTGTGCAGAGGGCGCCACTCTGGGAAATAAACGATATGTTCCCGAATTTGGGCATGCGGGCTGAAAAACTGGCATTAAGTCCGACCAGAGGGTTGGGGTTGATTACGCCAAGACAGTTGGGACCTACAATCCTTATTCCGGCTTTGCGGCACACTGAAACGATTTCATTCTCAATTTCAAGTCCTTTTTCGCCAACTTCGCGGAAACCGGCTGATACTATTACAAGGCCTCTGACCTTTTTTTCAACCGCCTCGTAAACTGCTTTAACCGCAATCGCCGGGGGGAGAATAATTATTGCAAGGTCTATATCATCAGGTATTTCCGTAAGTCTCGGGTAAGCCTTTACGCTTAATACCGATTTTGCGGACGGGTTAACAGGATAGAGAGTCCCTGTATAACCTCCTTTTAAAATGTTCGCAAAAATATCGTGCCCCACCTTGCCGGGCGTTGTGGAAGCTCCTATTACAGCTACCGATTTTGGTGAAAAAATTGGATCAAGATTGCTCATTTTTTATCCTCAAAGCCTCTTCATAAACTGCTTTTCTTGAAAGGCCGAATTTTTTTGCCGTTTCTTTTGCAAGAACGGACAAGGGTTTTTTATTTGAACAGATATTTTCCTTAATCTCCTTCGTAACTGTTTCCGGAGAAGAGGCCTCTTTTTCTTTACAGCCTGATACAATGAGTGTGCACTCACCTTTTATTTCCGAACGCTCTTTTAAAACGGTGAGAATTTCAGAAAGAGTTCCTCTTATAAATTCTTCGTGAATCTTCGTTATCTCGCGGGATAAAACTGAATGTCTTTCCCCGGTTACTGATATAATTTCTTCAATAAACCGCAGAATTCTCCTGGGTGATTCGTAAAATATAATCGTTCTTTTTTCTTTTTTCAAATCTTTCAGGAGATCGAGGCGCTTCTCTTTTTTTTTGGGGCAGAAGCCGATGAAGATAAAAGAGTCGGTCGCAAGACCTGATACCGATAAGGCCGCAACGGCTGCCGATACTCCGGGAACAGGGACGATCTTTATTCCAGCTTTGATGGCTTCACTTATAAGGCGATATCCCGGATCGGAAACAACGGGAGTTCCGGCATTGGAGACAAGAGCAACGGATGATCCGTTTTTAAGCCTGTCTATCAGGTCCGGAGTTTTCACTCTTTCGTTATATTCGTGATAAGATATTAAACGTCCCTTAATGTTGTGCAGGGATAAGAGCTTTCCGGTATGGCGTGTATCTTCCGCTGCGATGAGATCGGCATTTTTTAAAACCGATAAGGCTCTTAAGGTAATGTCATCCCTGTTTCCTATCGGAGTCGCAACCACGTAAAGAGTACCGGGTCCGGCATTTAAGCCGGGATCTTCAGTAAGCAAGGTCGAAGGCATTTTTTATAATCTCTATTTCAGGATCTTTGCCTCCGGGACTTATCGAAACGACATCAAATCTTGCTTTTGAACTGCTCTGATTTGTAACTTTTAAAAAGTAGAGGGCAACCATCGATATCTTTCTCATTTTTTTCGGGGTTACGGCGTATTTAGGGTTTCCGTAGCTGACCGATTTTCTGGATTTTACCTCAATAAATACTACGGTGTTTTTTTCTTTTGCAATTATGTCGATTTCTCCAAGCTTTGTACGGTAATTCTGTTTGATAATTTTGTATCCCTGCCTTTTAAGAAGTCTTACCGCCGTTGATTCGCTCTCTTTTCCGAATTGTTGGTCTTTTGACGGCATATGTTCCATTCCTTTTTTATAAAGTCTCTCTTACCCCCTTGAAGCTTTTCCTGTGAATCGGGCAGCATCCGAATCTCCGGACAGCCTCTTTATGTTCTTTAGTTGGATATCCTTTGTGCTTGTCAAATCCGTATTCCGGATATTCGGAATGATACTTTCCCATGAGCCTGTCCCGTGTAACTTTTGCCACAATCGAAGCTGCGGCAATTGATATGCTTAAACAATCGCCCTTCGGAATTGCCTTTTGAGGAAGATCGTACGGAATCTGGAATATTCCGTCGATAAGGAGGAAATCGGGTTGAGGCATCAGGTTTTGGACGGACATTTTCATTGAAAGGAGAGAGGCGTAAAGAATATTTAAGCGTATGATCTCCGGGGGGTCAACAATTCCTATCCCTATGGAAACAGCATGTTTGTAAATTTTATCGTATAAAAAATTCCGCCTTTTGGGCGTCAATTTTTTTGAATCGGCAATACCTTCTATTGGAGACGAAGAGGAGAGTATGACTGCCGCTGAAACAACAGGGCCGGCAATAGGACCTCTGCCGGCCTCGTCAATGCCTGCTATTCTTGCGTAGCCGTTATTACCGGCCTCCATTTCATACGCCCACAGATCAAGTGCCATGGATTTATTAAATAAATTAATCAGTTCATGCGGCGTTCTTTGAGCCTTGATGCTTTGCCTCTCAATTTTCTCAGGTAATAGATTTTTGCCCGTCTTACACGGCCATGACTGATAACTTCAATCCTGTCTATAACAGGTGAATGAAGCGGGAATATGCGTTCTACGCCAACACCGTAGGATACTTTTCTAACGGTAAAGGTAGAATTAGAAGTACCTCTGTGTTTGCCGATAACAACACCTTCAAATGCCTGAATGCGCTCCTTTTCACCTTCTCTGATCTTAACATATACTTTAACCGTATCTCCTATGGTAAAATCGGGATGATCGAGCCGCATGGCTTCAAGTTCCAACTGCTTTAACGGATCCATTTATAATCTCCTAACAAAATTGATAAATATTATCCCATATGGGATTTGAAAAAACTTTATTGCCTTCCGGCAAAGTTTTATTTCTTTACGCCGTTAGGGTTCAAGGGGTCTAGGATTCAAGGGTTCGAGTGTGATGGAATGCTGTTTTCACTTGACCCCTTGGCCCCTTGAATCCTCGGCCCCTCAAGCCATCGGCTTCAGCCAATGGCGCTTTATGAAAAGCGCTCTTCTGCCAGAAAAAAAATTATTTTTCAATCCCTAATAATTCTGTCCAAAATAATTGAACAGGCGGATCTTACAGAAAGATGGTTGTAGTTCGTGTTTCCCTTTATCGGTTCAAGCAGATAATCTGATTGAACAATTATTTCTTCAGCAAGCCCCCATCCTGTCCCAAAAATTAAAAGATAAGGATCAGCCTCTTTAAGTAATTCATGGAAATCCGCAAAGCTTGTACACCCGGAGCTATCCTTTGCGCTGGTCACAACTGTTTTCGGATAACTATTCTCTGCAGAGCTGATTTCACGTAAAACATCTTCTATCGAATCCATTATGGTAATGAGCTCAAGGGCCTGCCGTCTTTTGGGATTGAATGTCGAACCTGATCCGCTTGTCCAGTGAGATATAATTTTCTGAGTAAGCTCTTTCTGATCCGCAAGCGGAGTAACGACATAAAGCCGTTTAACCCCGTATGTTTTTGCCGCCCTTGCCATGTCGTGCAGGTCAAGGTTTGTTACGGCTGATGCTATTATGTCCCCCGATTTATTAATTACCGGATAATGTACCAGGGCCACGTAAAGATTGGGTTTGAATAATTTTTTCAATATCGTGGCGCCATTTTTTCAGTATTTCAATCTCCTGTTTTGAAAAAGTCCTGCTTTCAAGAAGATCAGGCCTTTTCAGAAAAGTACGTACGAGTGATGATTCAAGTCTCCAGTTTTCAATATCTTTGTGGTTGCCGGAGAGCAGCACATCAGGAACTTTTAATCCTTCAAAGTATCTTGGCCTTGTGTAATGGCCGAAATCAAGCAGGCTCCCGGAAAACGAATCCTGCATGGCCGAGTCGGAGCTTCCCAGTACTCCCGGAATCAGCCGTGTAACCGCCTCGATGACGACCATCGCGCCAATCTCTCCGCCGGTTAGAACATAATCGCCTATCGATATTTCTTCATCGATAAAAGAGTTGCTTATGCGTTCATCGATGCCTTCATACCTGCCGCAAATAAGAATAAGCCCTTCCGATTCGGCAAAATTTCCGGCTCTTTTCTGATCAAAAACACGCCCCTGGGGGCTTAACAGAACCGTCTTTGAAACAGGCGCAATCTCTTTTGCCGCCCGTATAGCCTTTGCCAGAGGCTCAGGCTTCATAACCATTCCGCAACCGCCTCCAAAAGGCCTGTCATCTGTTACCTTATGCCGGCCTTCGGCGAAATCCCTTATATTTACTGTTGAAGCAAAAATACGCTTTTCGGCAATCGCTTTACCGATTATTCCATACGCCCAGAAAGAATTAAATATTTCCGGGAAAATGGTGAGAGCAACAAATTTCATCCGGGAGCCGTTACAAACCTTCAGGCAAATTAACTTTCATTGTTTTTTTATCAAGATCAATTTTTAAGACAACAGATTCCATTGCAGGAACCAGAACTTCACTTTTACCATCATTTACAACATATACATCATTGCTGCCTGTCTCAATTATAGATTCAATCCTGCCCAAAAAGATACCATCTTCTGTATAAACGGAGAGACCGATAATGTCTTCCCAGTAATAAGTGTTTTCCTCGAGTTCAGGCAACCCCGCCTTTTCAATAAAAAGTTCAGACCCTTTTAAATTATCAGCCAGATTGCGCGAGTTTACCTCTTCAAACATCAAAAGCACAAAACGTGAATGAGGCGCGGACCATTTTACCTTGTAATGCTTATCCGGGGAATCACCGGGATTTCTAACCAGAATCATATTGCCTGGATTAAAAACAGACAATGACTCGGCATAGGAATAAACCTTTATTGTGCCATCAACTCCATGGGCATTAACAATCTTTCCTATTGAAATAAAACCATCATTAATCAACGGATTATTCAATTATTTCAAGGACAGTGCGTTTTTTTACCTTGGCAGAAGCAGCACTCAGAATTGTCCGCATTGCCCTTGCAGTCCGGCCCTGTTTTCCAATGACTTTACCCAGATCCTCTTTAGCTACTTTAAGCTCTAAAACAGAGGTCTGGTTTCCCTCTACCTCTGTAACTGTTACCTGTTCAGGATTGTCAACCAGGGCCTGGGCAATATAATAGATCAGGTTCTTCATGGTTCCATCTCCTATGTATGAGGTTGAGGACAAGAGGATTTGCAATAACCACTGCAGTGGTATGTTACTTTAAAAACCTTCTTTTTTCAAAAGATTTTTTACTGTAACTGTAGGCTTGGCTCCCTGATCAATCCAGTATTTTATGCGTTCACCCTTAAGTGCAACTTTTGCGGGATTTGCCACCGGATTGTACGTACCTACATTCTCCAGAAATCTCCCGTCTCTTGGACTTTCTGAATCGGCAATAACAATTCTGTAGAAGGGAGCTTTCTTTGCCCCGTGCCTTGCCAGTCTTATTTTAACTGCCATCTTGTTTCTCCTTTAAAATGGAAGCATGCCGCGACCGAGGCCGCGCAAGCCACCTTTATTAATTTTTTTCATTAATTTCATAGCTTGAGCATAATTTTTGAGAAGCCTGTTAATATCCTGTACGCTAGTTCCGCTCCCCAAGGCAATCCTTTTTCGACGGCTTCCGTTAATGATTATATATTGCCTACGCTCATGCGGAGTCATAGAGTTTATTATTGCCTCTATTTTAACCAGCTCTTTTTCATCCACTTCAAGATTTTTTAACTGTTTATTTTTACCCAGTCCGGGGATCATGCCAAGAAGATCGGTAAGAGATCCCATTTTGCGTATCTGAACCATCTGGTCCCGGAAATCTTCAAGCGTGAACTGGTTTTTTCTAATCTTTTTTTCGAGATCAACTGCATTTTTCTCATCGACAGCAGACTGGGCTTTTTCAATGAAGGTGAGGACGTCTCCCATTCCGAGTATTCTGGAGGACATCCTTTCAGGATGAAACAGCTCAAGCGCGCTGAGCTTTTCACCAACACCCATAAATTTTATAGGTTTGTTGGTTATAGCCTTTATGGATAAAGCCGCCCCTCCACGGGCATCACCATCCATCTTGGTCAGAATTACACCGCCTATATCAAGAGAGTCATCGAAAGACTTCGCAATATTAACGGCATCCTGACCTGTCATGGCGTCAGCCACCAGGATGATATCGGATGGTTTTACCGATGCCTTTATCCGGGTTAGCTCCGCCATCAGCTCTTCGTTGATATGCAGTCGTCCTGCAGTGTCGATAATGAGAGTGTCACATCCTGCTTTCTGGGCGGCAGTTCTGGCCTCGATACATATATTAACCGGGTCCATTTCAATCGTTGATTGAAAAGCGGGGACACCTATCTGTGCTGCAAGCTTTTTCAGCTGGTCTATGGCAGCAGGTCTGTAAACATCGGCCGGAACAAGGTATGGTCTTCTGCCTTTTTGTTTTAAGAAAACCGAGAGTTTTCCGGCAGTTGTTGTTTTACCCGAGCCCTGCAAACCAACAAGCATTACAGATGCGGGCTGCTGGCCGGACAGGTTAATATCCTGATGATGAGAACCCATAAGGAGGGTAAGTTCATCATTTACAATTTTTACAATCTGCTGTCCGGGTGTCAGGCTGGCCATAACCTCCTGCCCTAAAGCCCGCCCCTTGATATCTGCAATAAGCTTTTTTGCAACTTTATAATGGACATCAGCCTCAAGAAGGGCCATCCTTATCTCTTTCAAGCCCTCTTCGATGTTTTTTTCCGTCAGCTTGCCATGCCCTTTAAGCTGCTTGAATATATTATTCAGTTTGTCGCTTAAATTTTCAAACATTAAAGATACCTTCTGTATAATTTAAAATCTTGAAACTAAATTTTAAATCGTGTTATGTCAAGAATAATCGTAAGATACGAAATGGACAAAGGGATTAAGAGAAAGGATTCAAGGGTCGAGGGGCCAAGGATTTCTGCTTTTCACTTGACCCCTGGAACCCTTGAATCCTTGAGCCCTTTAACTATATCAAAATGATAAATCAACAAGTTAAGACAAACTTAATCGAACTGACAAAAGATGAACTTGCCGCCTGGCTGAAGGAAAAAATGATTGAAGCCTACCGGGCTGGCCAGATTTTAAAATGGGTTTATTCGAGGCAGGCCGATACTTTTGAGGAGATGACAGACCTGGGGCTTGAAATAAGGAGACTTGTTTCACAATATTTTTCAATAAACCGCCTTGAGAAAGAAAAAATTGAAACATCAAGGGACGGCTCTAAGAAATATCTTTTCAGGCTGACGGACGGAAATTATATTGAAAGTGTTCTTATTCCCGAAAAAGATCATTATACCCTTTGTATATCAAGCCAGGTGGGCTGTGCCCAGGGCTGCAGGTTCTGCCTCACCTCGATAGGCGGTTTTGTCCGGAATCTTAAAAAAAGTGAAATTATATCCCAGGTCCGGGATATTCAAAAAGATCTTGAAAATCCCCTGCGCCTGACCAATATAGTCCTGATGGGCATGGGCGAGCCTCTTGCCAACTATAAAAATGTTGTTGGCGCAATAGATACGATTACTTCAGGAGATGCCGGCCTTGCTTTTTCAACACGCAGGGTTACCTTGTCAACGGCGGGTCTTGTCCCCTTTCTTGACAATCTCGGGAGGGATACAAGGGTGAATCTTGCCGTATCTCTCAATGCGACAGAAAACAAAACAAGGGATATGCTGATGCCTATAAACCGCAGGTATCCCATCGAAGATCTGATCGAAGCGTGCCGCAGCTATAATCTTAAGCCAAGAAACAGGATAACCTTCGAATATATTCTCATTAAAGGCATTAACGACTCTCCTGATGATGCAAAACGTCTTGCAAGGCTTCTTCGGCCTGTTAAATCAAAAATAAACCTGATTCCTTTCAATGAGCACGAAAAAAGTGAATTCAAAAGGCCTGAAGAAGCAACTATAAGAGCATTTCAGGATATCCTTGTTAAGAAGAATTATACCGCGGTTATTCGCCACAGCAAAGGAGAGGATATATCCGCAGCTTGCGGGCAGCTTCGTGCAAGAAACATATGAATTTATATAATAAGATGCCCTATCTTTGCGGGCGGGATTGCGAGAACCCTTATTGTTTCAGTTCCATCCTGAGTTCTCGCATTAACGGTTATCGGTGAATATTCAGGAGCCTTGCTGTATCCTCCGCATATGGATGCCGCAAGAATAATGATCTCCCTGCCTCCTCCATTGGGCATCACCACAGTGGGACCCGGGAAGCTGTTTACATTAAACATGATATCTGAAGCCGGATTGAAAAGTCTTTCAATATTTTCATTGTCCGACTGGTTCCTGCCGACAATTATTTTTGTGATTTGATTTAAGCGCAGATGCCGGCCGTATTTCAGAATATTAAGCTCGTTTTCTGAAAAATGTTTCTGGTGTTCAAAAAGATCCTTTAATCTCCTTGAATATCCCTTGTCGGTCAGAAGACACCCTCCTGCAGGGTTGGGATAATCGGAAATTCCAAATTCGCCGGCAAGTGCCGCCTGCGGCTTTCTTGATCTTCCCGAAAAGCCGAACATGAACTCTCTGCTTATGAGACCCTCTTTTTCTGGTATTGTCACAGGAAGTTTTTTCGCGCTTAAAGGTCTTACGATATATCCTTCGTAGCCGGAATGTTTTTCAACATAACGAAGAGAAGATAATGTCTGGGACATGGGACGTTGCCCGACAACTTCACCGCTGAAAAGAAAATCAAAACCGTTTTCTTTCATTAGGGTTCCGGCAATTCCAAACATAAGAGAGTGGCAATCCATGCACGGGTTCATGTTTTTGCCGTATCCGCAATGCGGATTTTTCAACATTGCTATGTAATTTCCCGTAATATTTTTTACGGTCAGGGGAATGCCTGTTGTTTTTGAAGCCTTTATCGCTTTTCCGGGTGAAAAAAACGGGGTTTCAAATGTTATCCATTCAACTTCAATTCCCTGTCTGCGCAGAACCAGGGCCGACAGAATGCTGTCTAGTCCACCTGAACAAAGTCCGAGCGCTCGCACATTTTTTGTGTAACTTATCATTATACCTGCATATACTTAAGGTTCTTCTCCCGTTTAATTTGGAGAAAGGGTTCAAGGATTCGAGAATTCCAGGGTTCAAGTGTTTGTTTTTTTAAATATTTTATTATCACCATATGGATCCTATCATTTTTTCCAGCAGTTAGAAGTTTGAATATCCTAAGATTTTCACTCGGGCCCTCGAATCCTCGAACCCTTGAATCCTGTTTTATATATAATATATAAAGGATACATGATATCCGATACAAGATGCAAGCTTAAGTCATGTTACTTCGTTGACTTTTAAGTGCCTGCCTGTTAATACAACATCATGGAATCAGGAAATATAGTTGAGTTTATTGACTCACAGAAAATAATGTGCGCCGTGGTGCTTGAGGTGAAAAATCAGAGACTTAAGGTGTTAACAGAAACCAACCGGGAATATAACATCCCATCAAGCCGCCTCTCTCACAAGTGCAAAATGCATCTTGACACTTCAATGAGCCGGATCAAGATGGTAGATTCACTTAAAGAAATTTCCAGAAGGCGAAAATCACTGATAAATAATATAGATATCAAGTGTTTGTGGGAAGTTCTTAACTCAGAACATGAGTGGATAGACCTTGATACGATGACGCATTTCTGTTTTCCGGAAAACCCGACCGGTGATCATGAATCTGCTGTTGTGAGGGCTTTTTTTAATAACAGAACCTATTTCAAATTTGATTATGACAGGTTCTTTCCGAATTCCGAAGAAATTGTCGGGCAGTATATAGAAAGAGAAAAAGAAGCTGCACGCATAAATAAGCTGATTGATGAAGCCGGGAAATGGGTTCGAAATGCGATTGCAAATCCTCCGGCTGTAGATCCTTTGATATGTGAAATAAGAGAATTTGCCGAGATATTAAAATCTTATTATCTGTTTGGAAAAGAAAGCGCCATTTATGAAATCGGAAAAGCGATTCTTGAAAAAGCAGGTGTTGATCCGAGTAACGGGCTCTTCAGACTTCTTGTCAGGCTCGGAGTATTCAACGAGAATGAGAATATCGAACTGCACAGACTTGCCATTCCGGTTTCGTTTCCGGAAGCTGTTTCAGATAAGGTCGGTGAGTTTATTTCCGCCCCTGTTATTTTTTCTTCGGAAGGAAAGAGGAAAGACTTTAGCGATCTTCCCGTTATGACTATTGACGGCCAGGCCACCCTTGACTTCGATGATGCAATAAGCATTGAAGAGATGGGTGATCATTACCGCCTCGGAATTCATATTGCGGATGTCGCCAATTTCATAAAGAAAGGTGATTGTATAGACAGGGAGGCATTTTCCAGGGGAAGCTCCATTTACATGCCTGATCTTAAAATACCCATGCTCCCCCAGTCTCTTGCAGAAGACCTTTGCAGCCTTAAAGCAGGAGATCTGCGTCCCTGCATAAGCATAATGGCAAACCTGAAACCCTCATCCGAAATTATTGATTATGAAATAGTTCCAAGTCTGGTAAGAGTCAAGCACCAGATGACTTATTATGACGCAAACACGGCTTCTGATGATAACAGGGGAATAGTTATTCTTTGCGATCTGGCCAGAAAATTCCGCCAGAAAAGAATTGATTCAGGAGCTGTCCATATATCTCTCCCGGATATTAACATATGGATAGATGAAAATGGGGCAATATCAGTAAACAGAATAAACAGGGAAAGCCCAGGGCGCATGATGGTGTCCGAAATAATGATAATGGCGAACTGGCTCATGGCAAGGTTCCTTGCTGAAAACAATACTTCCGGCATTTTCAGATCTCAGCCCGGTCCCAAGGACCGTCTATACAGAGGGGAAGAGGGAACCCTGTTCCAGAACTATATGCAGAGACGGCTGCTTAGCAGGTTCATGCTCGGTTCGAAACCGGAACGCCATTCAGGGCTGGGACTTGATTGCTATGTTACGGCCACATCACCCATCCGGAAGTACTATGATCTTGTGACACAGAGACAGATAAGGGCGATACATGGTCTTGATACGCCGTATATGCCGGAGGAGATAGATAACATGATCCACCTTCTCGAGGAGCCAATGTCAAATGTGTCAAGCCTTCAGTCAAAAAGAAGCAGATACTGGCTCCTGAAATATCTTGAATCAAAGACAGGAAGTAAAGAAGAAGCCATTGTTCTTGGTAAAAGGAGAAACGGCTACCAGATACTTATTTCCGAATATATGATAGAATGTGAACTTCCTTCTTCAAGCGGGATTGATCTGAAACCTGAGGATCTTATCCAGGTCACCATAATGCATGTCAATGCAAGAAAGGATGTCATTTCCGTGTTCATGGGATAGTGATGCGGCTTTCTTGTGCTTATCAGCAAAAATATCGTGTTCTTCATTACTCTTTCCATGTGCAGCGGGTTAATATTTGACATTGCCTGATTATTTTAATACATAAGCGCCAGTTTGCCGATATAAAAGAAGACCTTTGAAGACCACGCTGTCGTCATACCCCAACATGACTGACGGTCTCTATTTATTAAACAGCAGGAGGATTAACTTGAGTAATCCGGGAAACAGACGGAAAAATGGGAGAGTATATGTTAAATGGCCTGTAACTATTATTATAAGCAGCGGGACATTTGAATGTGAGACGACAAACATAACTGCCCGTGGAGTAGGAATAGTTTGTGATGAACCCCTTCACCTGAATGAATCATATAAAATGATAATAAAGCCCACAAATTACGGGGCTATCGAAGTTACCGGAAAAGTTGTATGGTCAGATCTGTATGGAATAGACGGTGATAATAAGACGGTAGGGATTGGAATCTGTTTTGTTGAAGTTTCGGAGAAAGACCACCTGTTCTTGGATGAAATGATGTCAGAAAACCTTAAATGATACCTGCCAGTTTTTATTTCACATCATAAGATATCTTCGATTATCTCGACAGCATCCTTAACAAATTTCACGCACAAAGTATCGAATATGCCTTGTTCACGGGCTCTTTCCAGACTTTCCTTTGAAGAGATATCAATCCCAATCAGATCTCTGCACTTTATGGTTCCGTTTCTTGATTTAAACCTTTCGGTGAAATTGTTGACAAGGTCGTAAGACAACTGTTTCAGATGCTCTTCTTCCTTGTTGCTTTTTCCGTGTTTGAGACCTATCACCATGAAAGCGCCGGTAACCGCTCCGCATGTCTCCTGCATTCTTCCCATTCCTGCTCCAAAAGGGCACCCAATTTTAAATGCAACATTTTCCGGGATGCCAAACTCCGAAGAAAAAGCTGCAAAAACAGCCTGAGAACAGTTAAACTTGTCATTAAAATACTTGACGGCTTTTTCTGAATTATTCATTTGGTTTTGGCCTCCGGCTTATTTCATTATTAACTGATCACCCAGTTCCACTGAATCTTCCATCGTCTGGAGCACGTACATAGGAAAGCGTCCGAAGTTCTTGGCAAGGGGCATTTCTCCGACGTATTCACAGAGGCAGTCCTTCAGGTTCATGGCTGCTGAGAGGGCTGCGAATGCCTGGCTGACGTAGATTTTGCCTGGCGGCGTGATGGGCTCGATTCGGGCGGCGTTGTTGACATGGGTGCCAAAGCAGTTCCTGTGCCCCGTGACAGGATCCCGTCCGAGATATACAGGGCCTGTATGGAGAGCCACGCGAATATTTAGTTCCGGGGGCAGGCCAAGGCTGGCCCAATCGGCATGGCCGACCCGTTCCACCAGCGCCCTGCTAAAGCAGACGGCATCCTGTGCTTTCCGGAAGACCATGAAAAGGCCGTCGCCCCAGGTGTTCTTGATGGCAGGACGGACCCTGGTTTCTTTTTCCAATGCTCCAATCGTCCCAAGGAAATGGGAGACGAAAGAGGGCACCTGGCGCTCCTGGATCTGACTGAAATGCACAACATCCGCGAAGAGCATGACCATAATCCGGGGCTTGAGCCCGTCATGGAGAGCAGGCGCTCTCCTGGCAGGGCGGCGATGCTCAAGCTTATCTATGATGACGGACTCCAGTTTGCGAAGATCGATAATCTCCGGCGAGTGGCCGCGCTCTTTCCACTGGGCCAGGATCTTGTAAATGCTGCCCGTTGCTTCACTGGGCTGGCCGTCCCAAACAACGAGGGTTTTCAGTTCGCAGCGCAGCTGGTGGGCTCGGATCAAGCCCAGTCCGAGGAGGATCTGATTTGCATAAGAGAAGACCACGCTGCCCTCATCTAAACGCTGGGGGCTGGTCAGTATCACCCTTCGGGCTTTTTCAAGCACTTTGTCAAAGCGGCCGGTCCAATCCATGTCTTCACGGATGGCCACACTATCGGCCAGGAACTCATCCCGGCCATATGGGAGAACCACGTGGCTTTCACCGCCCATGGCTTGCACCGCCTCATGAAAGAGCATGGGAGCTCCACAGGCGGCAGTGGCGAAGCCCGCCTTGACATTAAGACTGGAAAGGCGTTTTCGGATGATTCGGGCAACGGTTTCGGCAAGGGAGGGCGGGAAACGCGGCGTCTTGCGGTCCGGAAAGTCGATCATGTGGCCCGCAAACACTATTACCCTGGGGGCAGGAAGGATTGATTCGAGAGTGGCGACATCCTGATGGAGAAGTTCGAGGATACTCTGGGTCAAATAGCGGACCTCTGCAACGTCGCCGATCCTCTCCCGCCCTGTCTCCGCTATTTCCCGGCAGTAGCCGAAACCTTCGCTGAAGCGTCTCTGGAGTATGGCCGTGAGTCCAAGGATCGCCAGATACCAGAAAGGATCTGTGCCATCCGCCCGTGCCCGTTTAAGCAGTTCCCGGGCTCCCAGTTCTACCTGGGTCGCCATATCAGAAGCGGTATCGACAAATCCCAACTCTAAAGCCAGCCATGCCGCGTGGATGCCGCTCCATACTCCCCGGCTGCCTCGATAAGCCTCTTCGTAAAGTTGGAAGGCGCGCAGAAAACACTTCCGGAGTATCCCAGGGTCCTTAGCTCGCTCACCGTAGTCTCGGTAGGCCCGAGCAAGAGGCGCAAGGGTTCCCTGATCCCGATGACCTTCCCGCAGAAGTTGGGTAAGCACTGTCAGGGCCTCTCCAGGAGCGCCGGTGCGGATCAGGGATAAAGCCTGAAATTGGCGCAGCGTCACATCTTCCGGAAAATCGAGTCGGGCTCTTTTAACCAGGTCGTACGCAAAGATGGGCTCCCCCTGTTTCAGCATGGTTTCGATATCGTGGTGCACCTGCTGGAGATCTCTTTCCGGAGTGCGGGGCAACTCAATGTTGATACCGGCTTCCAGCAGGGCTTCCAGGTTCTCCCGGGCCGCGGCAAGTGTATGAGTCTTCTGTTCATTGGTGAGAGCATCAAAAGCCAGACCCTGGCGACGGACTTGCCACAACTCATCTGGGTATTGTCGTAGCAGATCACGATGCACCTGACTGGCCAGGATTTCAAGAAGCTCCTGATAGCGGGAAGGGTTCAAAAACTCGGATTTCATGAGATGGATGACTTTCTGTTGGAGTGAAAATCTGTCAATGTTGTTGCCTCGTGGAATAAGCAAGCATTCCGGATCATGTCGTTGATACCTTTGTGCTTCTCGCGTTTATAACATATTGCTTTTATTTGTTAAGTATAGGGAGGCCGATTTTGCTTGTCAAGAGATATTATGAAAATCGGCGCAGGCGGATCAAAACCAACAGATTCATCGGGAACACATGGGTAAGCGGTAAAGGAGTGGTAAAAACGACTATATAAAGAAAAAGGGCTTAACCATGACCTGGCTAAACCCTTGATATTCTTGCTGAGGTCTATCAAATTGAAACCATAACTATTTATAATATTGAGTTATTTATAATTCTTAATATTAGACATACCCCCAAAAATACCCCCATATTTTAAAATCTCCTGCTGATTTTTCCACTTTTCACCATTTATTTTTGTTTCTTTGAATTCTTTTTTGCTCTTTGGGATAATCCCCGACCAGGGAAAAGAATGCTTATCAAGACCCCCGGTATGACCCCGGATTTGAG
>JAWOHP010000145.1:0-8259 GCA_046485065.1 Desulfobacterales bacterium
GGTACACCCATCCCGAGAATAAGGCTGAAAACACCGGTAAAGAGTGTGGCCAGCAGAATACTGCTGCCGCTGATGTCCATCAGGATGATCGAAAACTTGGAGGCCAGTCCGCTGATAACCATCATGGACATGATCATGTTGGCGGCAATTACGGCACTGGCGATCGGGAGAAGACCGATGATGCCCTCTTCCAGAGCTTTTATTAAATTTATGAAAGGTGGCCTGAGGCTGGGATCCGCATAGGCAAAAAGAATAAAAAGAAACGTCGCGGCCGTGACCGTAATGTTTATGGAAAATCCTCTGTAGATCAGGAAGATGATCAAGATTATTGGAATGAAGACATAACAGTACCGCAGGAAGTATGAGAAATCGATAAGAGTTGAAATTTCAAGTTGCGGCAGTTTCTGCTTTTTAACATAAAGCTCGTTATATATGACAATGCCAAGGAGATACAGAAGCATGGGGCCTATGGCCATGACTATGATCGACGAATAGGGGATTGACAGAAGCTCAACCATGATAAAGGAAATCGATCCCATGACGGGCGGTGTTATATAGGCGACTGACCCGACGGTGGCGATAACGCCTGCAGCCACAAGCTTGTCATATCCCACCTTTTCAAACAGCGGCTTGGTCAGGGTGGCCACAAATTGTGTGTCGGCTGCCCCTGATCCGGAAAACATGCCCATCAGGACGGCCATGATTGAACAGGATCGTCCCGGAGATGCCGGGCTTCTGCCGACAAACAGCAGCGCAATGTTTGCAATGATCTGGCCAAAATTCATGCGCGTGACAACGGCTCCCAGTGTGGTGAAATAGATCAGATACTTTAGAGATACGCCCGTAATCGTTCCAAAAATGCCGGCTTCGGTTTCGCAGTACAATTTTCCCAGAACCATGTCGAGATCAAAACCAGGATTGGAAAAGAGACCGGGAACATGGTTGCCGTAAAGATTATACAGCAGAAAGATCATCACAAGAGTTGGCATTATGGGACCGCTTAACCGGAAAATGACTCCGAGAATCAACAGAATTTCGCTGAAGGACATGATCATGTCCCACGGCTCCGGCATTACGGCTCGATAAATCAGTGTTTCATAATTTACCACCAGATAGATAAATGGAAGAAAACTTAACAGTGCGCATGCAATGTTGGAAGGTTTCTGTAACATAGGTACAAGGGTGGGCAGCATGGTGCAGACCCATATGATGACGGCAAAAAGCTTCAACGATATCGGCAGGTCCAGACGAAGAAATTCGAACATGAACACAACGGTCATTAAAGCAAGCGGTATGCTGCCGAATTTATGCCGCGGTTTGATCCGCACCAAGCTGATCATATACCCAAGAAGCGCGATCAGAAAAACA
This sequence comes from Desulfobacterales bacterium, assembly GCA_046485065.1. Lineage (GTDB taxonomy): Bacteria > Desulfobacterota > Desulfobacteria > Desulfobacterales > RPRI01 > RPRI01. The sequence continues at coordinate 1,369 of JAWOHP010000145.1, forward strand.
TGTGTGGCCCTTTGAACCTGAGTCAGATCCAGAAGGGACATGTGTAAGTCGGCTAATGGCGTGTAGGGATGAACAACGAGATAGAGATGATAGAGCGTCCCAACAACAGCTATAATGGTAACCAGCCTGCGAACTACAGAGTCCATAAGAGATCAACCTCCAGGCAACCATCTTGAATACTAAAGGTATAAAAACCCATTTTTAGAATGATTCCTTTCATTGAACAGAACTTCAAATGCTTTTTGGACTCATCTGAAACGGCCTGATTCAGGTCATAGACGCCGTGAGAATAATACGCCTCGGTCATTTCATCGGCTGAAACAGAAAAATCCTGAAACTGGCTGCGGATGGTGAACCGTATAACAACCGGTTGACCGGTCACTGAATTCACAAAAGAAATTGTACCCGTCTGCCAGCGAAAAAAAACTGCCAGACGGGTTTCATTTTCTGTTCGAATCACGGCAGGCTTGACCAGCAAAAGGAATATGGCCAGAGTGATTCCGCATATCGTTGCAAAACATTTGCGCATTCAGCCTGCTATTTGATCAGACCTTTTTCCCTGTAATATTTCACAGCGCCGGGATGAAAGGGAATGGCCGCTTTGCCGACGAATTTGGCCGAGCTTTCCGGTGTGGTGTCCCTTGCTGGTTTTACCGAAGAGCGAAGCGTTTCGACATTTTCAAAAACAGCTTTGACTGTTTTGTATGCCAGATCTTCGGGAGTTGAGTCCGGACAGACAAACATGTTCCAGAAAGCCAGTGTAGGCGTATCTGCAGCAGTTCCGTAAACTTCCTTTTTAATAATCAGGCTGTCGGCCAGGCCGGAGGATTCTTTTATAAAAGCAGCCACACCGGGATCGGTTGCCGGAAGCGGTACCATAACAAGGTTAAGGCCTTTGCGTTTGAGGGTATTGGACAGTTCGACGATGGAACCTGTGGGGAGACCGCCGGACCATACGTAGGCATCAAGAGTGCCGTTACTGAGAGCCTCATCAGACTCCTTGGCCCCCAGTTTCTCCCATTTCTTGAATTTGTTAGGATCAATATTGGCTGTTTTCAGAAGATTAAGAGCCGTGAATTCGGTTCCGGATCCGGGTGCGCCGGTTGAAACTCGCTTGTCCTGCAGATCCGATAGTTTGGTAATTCCTGATTTGTCCGTTGTGACAATTTGCAGATAATTCGGATACATCATCCACATTATACTGGCCTTGGCCGGTTTTTCCTTAAATTTTTCATGCTTGCCCGAAACAGTGGAATAGGCAGTATCCGGTAAAACAGTGGCAAAAAAATAAGTACCCTTGGCTGTATCTGTTTTGTCCCGGATCAGTTGCATGTTATCCACAGATGCGGCAGTTTGTATAGCGGTTGAGGCGGCCACGTTACTTTTGTTGAGTATTTCGGATATCTGGGTTCCGTAATAATAATATACACCGCCGATTCCGCCTGTTGCAATAACCACCTTGCTGCCTTCCGCGTAAAGATTGACTGTGGTTAAAAGAAACAGTGCCAGTGCCATGATAACAATTTTTTTCATATAGCTCTCCTTTTGTAGAAAAAATGGTGCTGTTTATAAAATACCGTTTCTGTTCCCTGCTACTGTTGAAATATAAAAAACCGAAATTACTTTCCGATTCTTATTTAACTTCCCTCTTACTGTCAAGGCGGAATTTGAATTTTGTTTATCAAATCAAGCACAACAAGGATGGCGAAATGCCATTACCGGTACATGCCAGGATGATTTTTTCGATTTCTGCTGAGGATTATTGAACAAACAGTAATAATTGATAATACACATTACGTTTTTACTGATAATAAAGATTTTTTATATAAGATTTAAACAATAATTATTTGATTTTTATTAATAATTGGATTAGATGATTGACCATTAAATTGGCGGTGCTGTTGAACAAACAGCGGAATAATGTGCTACATATATTTATTGTTAGGGTTACAATATATGATGAAATTGAGTGATATGGGTTTCGACCAATGGTTTCAAGCGCATGCAGGTGATTTGCGCCAAGAGGGCAGGGAGATTGCGCGAATATCGGCAGTTGACCGCGGCTCATACCTTATCAAAAACCAAACCGAAGAAGTCTCGGCTGAACTCGCCGGGAAGTTTTATTTCCAAGTAGAATCCCCGGTAGAACTGCCATGCGTCGGCGATTGGGTAACCGTGCAATATCATAACAACGACACCGCGGCAATTATACACGAGGTGTTTCCGAGAAAGACCTGTCTGCGCCGCAAATCTGCCGGTGAAAAGGTTGATTTTCAGATGATAGCGGCCAACATTGACGTCGCTTTTATTGTCCAGTCGTGCCACTTTGACTTCAATGTGCGGAGGATGGATAGGTACTTGATAATGGCAGCCGACGGGGGTGTTAAACCGATTGTTATTCTTACCAAGACGGACTTGATAACCCCCGAAGAACTGGAGCAGAAGCTTGCTGCCATCAGATCAAGCTCCATTTCAGCAAGCGTCCTTCCCCTTAGCAACATCACGGGCATCGGATTTGACGAATTCCAGCAGGTGTTAGTCTCGGGAAGCACCTATTGCCTGCTCGGTTCATCGGGGGTTGGCAAAACAACACTGATTAACCGCCTGATCGGGCAGGACACTTTTGACACAAAGGCCGTTAGTGGAACGGGAGAAGGAATACACACGACTGCGCGCCGCCAGCTTATTTTTCTTAAGCAAGGCTCTATGTTGATTGATACACCTGGAATGCGAGAGCTGGGCCTTCTCGGTGTGGGCGAAGGGGTCGATCAAAGCTTTCAAGATATATTGCGACTTTCAGTGGATTGTCGCTATAAGAATTGCGGCCACACCCAGGAACCAGGCTGTGCAGTCCGAGCCGCAGTCAAAAGCGGGATATTGAATGAAGATCGCTATTCCAGCTATATGAAGCTCAAGAAGGAATCGGATTACCACGAGTTATCGTACATTGACAAACGAAAGAAGGACAGAACATTCGGACGATTCATCAAATCCGTAAAGAAGCAAATGAAGGTCTGAACTTGATTGGGGATCAAAAATAACTCCTTTGTCTGCGTGTATGAGAATTTACTGACTCTTATATTATTGAATACTAAAAAGTGGGAGCAAAATGAACAGATTAATTATTGTAAGTATATGTGCCATAACGCTGTTTGTAACGGGTTGTTTGCCTTCTGTGAAAAATCTCCATGTACATGACCGAATTCCACAAGAGCAACAAAAAGGCTATGTCCAGTTTATAAGTAACGTCCAGAAGGATAATGTCAGGTCGATACCGTATGTGTTCGAATACGTAATAAGCGAAAAAAAACATAACCACATGATTCCAATCCACACAGGGCCAATTCAGATTCAGTCACCACCGATAAGCGATCGCATTGGTAGACAAACGTATCTTATTAGATATCCAACACGGGTTATTTCAAACACTTTGGAAGAATATAATTCAAGGTTCGCCCGTCAAGCACTTCAAGGGCTAATACCACGTTTTCTTGAGGCTGCTATGTCAAAAGTTGTCTGGATTGATGAAAGCAAAGTTACTGAAGATGACCTTAATATAAAGCTTTCTCAAGCGGCAGTAGTGGTATATCAAACAAAACAAATTGAAATTCCTATAGAACCCGACAAGATAACGCCTGTGAGCATTGTTTATAGAATTAGTAGGGATAACCAAAGCAATGCCAATTCAGGAAACCCAGCGGTCTTCCGAGGAGAGATAACTTCACTGAAGGCAGAGCCATCCTATCCCGTCAAAAATGTAGTGAAGATTAAAAGAGTAATAAAGGTTTATCCTACAAGGTTTGCCGACGATTACAAAACTGTTTTTACAAAGACTATCGATACTGCAAATAATCTTGAGTGGGAAATTCTCCATAAGAATGAAAGCGATGGCCAGCTCATATTGAAAAAGAATCGTTTTGGCGCAAACCCGCTTGTATTCTCAGTGGGAGTTTATTCAGATGAATCTGGAAAAACAAATGTGGATATCTCTTCTGACTTGCCTTGGCAACGCTGGGGATCTATGAACACTGAGCTTAGCCTAAAACATATGAATGAATTTTATACCGTCCTTAATGATTTACTCAAAAAACAATAGATTATCGAACAATATCGGATTATTATTTTTGATGTTTGCAATATATTGTCAAAAAGAATACGAAAGCTCCCAATATGGATATGTTAATTTATCGTGATAACCTTTTAAGCACCCCTTTTCGGAAATATAGGCGGGCTGTTCTGTAAATATAACATATGAATCTTCGCAGAATCATCATGCATGTTTTTTTTTATAGTCTCTATTTTTTCCATAAAATCACGGGAACAGGCGCTTTCGGGCGTCGGGAAGCTGAATATGTCTCCGATCCAATTCAAACAACCGGCAATCCGCTCAAAGCCGCGCTTATAAAGCACCATGTAAAACAATATCATGAAGCGTCCTGCTCGGTCGCTTCTGTTGTTTCAGTTATAAATGCATTAAGAGAAAATCAGGAAAGCGACTTTATTTCGATCAGCCAGATGGATATTCTTGAAAAGGTGAGGACGGGAAACTGGAAGGAAAGAATGAGTGAAAAGGGAGACAACGGAAAACGAGGCCTCCCGCTGCCGCTTCTTGGCGAGATTGTAAAAAGCAGTCTTAATGAGTATGGAATAGAGTATAAAGAGATTGAAATAATTGAGGCCCCGGAAAATTCAGGTCAATCGGAAAAGATTAGAGAAGTTCTGTGGACACGGCTTTCTGATTTTGAAACTAAGGGGAATTGCCTCATCATAGCCCACTTTGATCAGGGCTCATTTCTCCGGTCACTTAACATACCCCACATTTCACCTGTCGGAGGCTTTAATACGAAAACCGGGGATGTTACAATCCTTGATGTGGACCCCCAGCAGGAAAAGCCATATGAAATTTCTTTTGACACATTCTGTAAAGGGATCTTCAGCAACTACCATCATGTATTAAAGCCGTTCGGTTTTAAGAGTGGCGGTTATATTTATATAAAGCTTGCAGGTTCGTGAGTCCGTTTGACACACAATAGTAATTAAGTTATATACTATTGTGTAAAAGAAGATTTTTCATAATTGTATCACCTCCAAACGAGTCTGTTATTCAATGAGGATTCAAGGAGTCAAGGATTCCAGGGTCCGAGTGAAACACTTAGAAAACAAACTCATGAATTCTTGAATCCTCGAATCCTGGACCCCTTTCTCGAAAAAAGTGGGTGTATGGATATAAAAACTGAAAATCTTACGATACTCTTTGTCGATATTGCCGGTTTTACCGCCACGACGAGCCGGCAGTCACGAGTCGAAAATGCTCATCTTTTACAGACTTTTGACGGCACCCTGCTGCCACTGATAAAACGTTTTAAAGGCATCGTAGTCAAAAGTATCGGCGACGCGCTGCTTATCACCTTCCGTTCACCCACCGATGCCATGCTTTGTTCCATGGCGTTGCAGGATGCCATGCATGAGTATAATCTCAATGCCACGGAAGAAAAGCGGATACATATACGCGTGGCGGCAAACCTCGGTGAAGTCCGTATTACAAAAAATGATATTTTCGGTGAACCTGTTAATGTCGCATCACGCATCGAAGGCGTTGCTCCTGCAGACGAGATTTACCTGAGCGAAGCCGTGTACATGGCCATGAACAAGGCAGAGGTGCCTGCACAGGAGGTCGGCTTCAAAGAGCTAAAAGGTATTCCGCAGGCTATACGCCTTTACAGCATTCCCCGATTTGCAACACCCCGGCTGATACCTGAGAGCGTTGCCACATCCGGTGAGCAAGGCAGCGAACTGATGTTTCCATATGGCGGTATGCATCACCGAATGCCGCAATCGAGTTCTTCACGGCCGGGCATTTCTTTCTTCAGCGGCATTCCAAACTATGTGATATATATAGTAGCAGTTATTGCCGTTGTTTTTGGGGGGATGATGCTGTACCGAGCAATAAGTGATGGAAAAAGAGATACGACGGTGGTCAGCCCGCCGGATTCCGCTGTAATTGAGACAAAAAAGCCCCCAACGGCCGGGACATTGAAGGAAGGAACAAAATCGCCTGCAACGGTACCAGACAAGACAGAAAAACCCCAAGCTGTTTCATCAGGCACCATCGGCAAAACCAAGCCTGTAAAATGGAGTGTCGCCTCAGCAAAATCCGCCTACCAGGCTGGAAAAATAAGCAAGGCGGAATATAAGAGAATCGTTCAGGATCTCAAGGAGGATTACGGAAATAAAATTCGGAATCTTAAGCAGAGCTACCGCGCAGGAAAGATTTCCAAGGATGTGTATGAGAATGAAGTCCGAAAAGCTAAACGTGAATATGCGGGTAATTGAACCGGAAAAGCTGGTGTGAGTACCATTATATCCTTTGATTGAATGTAAAATATTGTTAATATAAAATTTAATACTTTTCGTTTGTCAAATTTTATCAATTTGAAAGTTTACAGTACCTTCGGGATTTGATTCCAGTCCGTCGTATAAAAAGGAGAGCGTTTTTTAAAAACCGTATGCCATGAGCTGTCTCCTGCAAGACCTGTCGCCGCATAAGTAAGGGTTCCCGAACCCATTTTAAGATTGACCGCATCAAGGGCTTTCATCAGATTCTCCGAGCGTTTCCTGTTTTTGCCGTCAAAAAGCCCAATTTGAATACAGGTATCAGGCAGCAAATCTCTGAACATAACACCCACTCTTTTGTACATGCAGCCCTTCCTGTAAATATCTTCAAGGCCCTGCCCCGCATACCGGATAAGCTCACCTGTATCCATGGTTGCGACGGGAAGGTCAATTGTTTTGATCCTGTAATAAAAATCTTCTTTTTTGAAACGGCTTGTATGAAGAAACACTGAAATAGAACTGGTTGCCGCATTTTCTTTCCGCAGCTTTTCAGCGCCG
>JAWOHP010000163.1:0-11358 GCA_046485065.1 Desulfobacterales bacterium
GGAAGAACCGGCAATATTCTGATTTAGTGAAAAAAGGCTGATTAAAGAAATGAAAAGAGACAGGCAGTTTTCTTTTAAACCGCCTGTCTGTATTAGATCTTTTGCAGGAATAAATTGAATGGATCCTGTTATCAGGATTTTTTTACGTCATCTATTTTTTCAGGTTCTTTTTTTTCAGGTTCAGTGGTCGCACCTTTGAAGTTTTTTATTGCCTTACCCAGGCCTGATCCTATTTCAGGAAGTTTGCCGGCTCCAAAAATGATCAGAACGATGATAAGTATTACTATGAGTTCCTGCATCCCTATTCCAAACATACAAACCTCCTATTTTAATACTCTCTTTATTTTAGCTCATGCAGAAGCTGCAAAAACTCTTTTGATTTTGTGTAACGGTCTATAGAGCTTCTGTAATCTGTCCATTTTCCCCATGAATCAAGCCAGTCATCGTTTCGCCAGTAACAGTCTTTGTCTCCGCCGCCCTGCAGCCTATTTATATAATCGATGTATTCTTCCGAGCAGCTTTCACAAAACCGGTATGGAACCCTTAAGCTTATATCGTCTTTTTGCCTGTTTATTTCTTCGGGGCAGGTTCGAGCCCCGATCTGGATTCCGCACTTTTCACATTTTATGGCACAGTGAGTACACTGAAAGAGCTTCTGAACGGCAAGTACTTTGCGCCTGAGCATCATCTCGGCCGTTTTTTCTTTTGAAAGCTGAATTTTTTCATTCAATGATATAACATCAGCCACTAAGCACCTCTTAACTTCCCGGGATGATAACATATTAATTCACTCCGGTCGAAGGCCCGGGCAACTCTTTTTTAAACTTATACCACCGGCCAGTAGGGGTGTCAATCTATAATGGGAACATGAATGATGCCTTTGTAAAAAGTCATTCTGCTTAAGTTGCGCTTCATCTTTCGTCTTCCAACGAGTTCGTTTAAAATAGGCTGTTGTAAAGTGGCATAAAGCAGCTTTTTACGAGTTTGTCATGAATTTTAGAGGCGTAAAGAGACAGGGCATAATCAGGAACAAAAAAGAGTTGACCCCTGGAAAGGGTTTTTTGTTGTCATTTGTTCGGTCTGCATGCTAATTTACATGGTGTCTGATATATTTGCATATGAAAGGTGAAGTTTTATGATTAATAGTTTCAAGCCAAACGGTCTTCCGCTTCTGATAGGAAGCTTCCCGGTCGATGATCATCTTCTGGCCATAAAGCTTGTTCTTGAATATACTCCGGAAATACCTTTGTGGGTACAGCTTCCTGTTTTCAGAGAAGAGGGCATGATAAACCAGTTTTTGCCGGGCCTTCCGGGTCTGACCGAAGAAGATGACAGGCTTTTCATCAATACTTCGGGTCGGGATTTTGATAATGACATGATCGAATTTTACGAGGAATATATATCTCTTGCCGGGGGCGAAAAGAATTATAATGATACCAGGTTTGTTCTAACTCCTGAAACCGCAAAGGGGTTTTTTATTTTTACCGGGAAGATTAAAGATTTGCCGGCTAAACCTGTGGCGGTAAAGGGTCAGATAACAGGTCCGGTAACACTTGCAACAAGTGTATCAGATCATGAAGGAAAAGCGGTTTTTTATAACGAAGAGATGAGAGATGCGGTTGTAAAACTTGTCGCAATGAAAGCGGGATGGCAGGCAAGGCAGCTTGCGGAATTTAAGGTTCCGGTAATAATCTTCTTTGATGAAGCTGCCCTTGCCGGTTTCGGGTCTTCAGCCTTTATTGGCATATCTCCCCATGAAGTGTCCGCATGTTTTGAAGAGGTTATTGAGGCGGTGCATAAGGAAGCCGGACTTGCCGGAATACATGTATGTTCGAATGCCGACTGGTCGGTTGTACTCGAGTCTTCCGCCGATATAGTCAGTTTTGATGCCTATTCATACTTTGATAAGTTCATCCTTTATGCGGATCACATAAGAAAATTTCTCGAATCGGGGCGGATGATTGCATGGGGTATTGTTCCGACTTTGCGGCCGGAGGATATCGAAAAAGAGAACGCTGCCTCTCTTGCGGAAAACTGGAAAAAGAAGGCAAAAATGCTTGAACCGCTCGGATTTGATCTGCGGGCTGTGTTGGCGCAGTCTTTTATTACACCAAGTTGCGGGACCGGTTCCCTTAATCTCGACCAAGCCATTAAAGTGCTTAGTATGACGAAAGAGGTTTCACAAATATTAAGAAAAGAGATGTGTAAATAGGATTCAAGGGGTCAAGGGGTCGGGGATTCGAATGAAAGATATGCCGGAAGATGATTGGAGTTAAAAGGATATAAAATCTTGAACCTCTGATCTGTGGAAAAGTAGTTATAAGATATTATAAGAAAGGATAAAAAATGTCAGTTGAGAGACAAACATTTTCGGGTGCGAAACATTATGTTCTGGATGAAGAGCTTGCCAAGATAGTTAATATCTCAATGGCTCTTGAGATGCCGCTTCTTTTAAAAGGAGAGCCGGGGACAGGAAAAACAATGCTTGCCCATGCCATTGCGGAGAGTCTTGGCATGCCTCTTATAGTCCTGAATGTCAAATCAAGCATGAAGCTCATTGAAGCCCTTTACCAATACGACACACTGACTCGGTTAAATGACAGCCGCTTCGGGGACTCCAAGAGGGATGTCAGCAATATTGAAGATTATATCAAGATGGGGAAAATAGGGCAGGCTTTTACGTCGGAGATCAGGACAGTTCTCCTGATAGACGAGATAGATAAAGCAGACACTGATTTCCAGGATGACATGCTTGATGTCCTTGACCAGATGGAGTTTGACATCATTGAAATCGACAAGAGAGTGGGCGCTAAGAACCGGCCTGTTATTATAATAACATCCAATGCCAAGAAAGATCTTTCCGATCCGTTCCTCGGAAGATGCAACTTCCATCATATAGCCTTTCCTGACCCGAAGATGATGCGAAAGATTATCAGAGTTCATTTTCCCACTATTGATTCGGATCTCATGGAAAATGCCGTCAATGTTTTTTATAAGCTTAGGGAGCTTGAATCGATTGAAAAGCGCCCTGCTACACGTGAGCTTGTAAACTGGATAAGGGCTTTGAAGTCCGATCCTGATTTTAAGGCAAAAGATCTTTCAAAGGGAGATATTCCATATCTTGGCGTCCTTTTCAAAAAGAGTCAGGATTATGAAAGGGCGTTTAATACCGTTAGCCGCAGAAGGCTGTAAAAAGCAGGAGTCAGGGATCGGGGGCCAGTCGCCAGGGATCAGCAATCAATGACCAGTAATCGGTAACCAGAAACCACAAACCACAAACCAGAGACCCCGCCACAAAGAAGGCGGGCCTTCGGCTGAGACCAGAGACTTATTATGTTTATTGGTTTTTTTTATAAATTAAGGGAAGCCGGGATCCCGGTAAGCCCGACATCATTTCTTACCCTTCAAAAGGCCTTGGGAATAGGGCTTGTATCTTCACTTGACGATTTCTACACTGCTTCCCGGGCCGTTCTGGTTAAGAGCGAAAGGTACTTTGATCTTTTTGACCAGGTTTTTGCCCATCATTTTGAAGGCGCTGAAATGCCTGATTATGAAGGTGTTGAGCTCGATGAACTGGCAAGGGCGCTGCTCGAATCATGGCTTAGTGATCCGAAGACCCTTGCCGCGGCTCTTGGTATGGATGAATCGCAGCTTTCAAAACTTTCCCCGGATGAACTTATTGAATATTTCAAGGAGCGTCTTAAAGAGCAGAAAGAGCGCCATGACGGAGGAGGCAAATGGATTGGAACGGGAGGCACTTCGCCTGTCGGGCATTCCGGGAATCATCCCGGAGGTATGCGGGTAGGCGGCGCTTCACGAAACAGGTCGGCGGTAAAAGTTGCTATGGAAAGAAGGTACCGGGATTACTCCCTGAACGGACCCTTGACCCAGGCGATGGTTGGTGAGGCGCTTAAACGGCTTCGAAACATGATACCTGCAGGGCCAAGAGACAGGCTCAACATTGATGAGACTATTTACCAAACCATGAAAAATGCCGGGGAGATTGAAATTGTTTTTGACAGGGATCTGAAAGACCGCCTGAAGGTTGTTCTTGCCATTGACAACGGGGGTTGGTCAATGGACCCTTATGTCCATGTGGTTCAGACCCTTTTCGATTATGCAAGGGCACAATTCAAAGACCTTAAAACCTATTTTTTCCATAATACCATATACGGAACGATATGGCAGGATCCATCCAGATATAAGAAACCTCTCAGAATACAAGAACTTGTAAGGTTCGATCCCGAAACGAGACTTATTCTTATAGGGGATGCCAGCATGGCCCCCTATGAGCTCATGGCGACTGACGGCTCTATTTACATTGACGAGAGAAGCGGAAAACCGAGTATAGAATGTCTCAAGTTCTTAGGAGAAACTTTCCATCATTCCGTATGGCTCAATCCGATGCCGTCCAACATGTGGGGATACACGCAAACCATTTCAGCGATAGGAAGAATTTTTCCAATGTTTGAGTTCAGCATTGACGGCCTTGAAAAAGCTGTGGCGCATCTCATGGCGAAGTAAAACAAGGGTTAAAAGAAAGACGGGAGACGCCGTGCCAAAACAAAAAATTCTGGTGGTCGATGATGAAGAAGATATATCTGAACTCATCAGATATAACCTGACATCTGAGGGGTATGAGGTCATTTGCACAGGATCGGGAGAAGAAGCGGTCAGGCTTGCAGTATCAAAACCGCCTGATCTTGTGGTTCTCGATTTAATGCTTCCGGGAATTAACGGCATTGATGTCGCAAGAAAGCTCAGAGCCGATCAGAAAACCCGTCATATTCCGATCATAATGCTTACCGCCCGAAGCGAAGAATCTGATATCGTTAAAGGACTTGAGCTTGCCGATGATTATATCACCAAGCCTTTCAGCCCTAAAATACTATGCGCAAGGGTAAACGCTCTTTTCCGCCGTAAAAGCGAAAATTCTGAAAATGAAATGATACACAGGAGCGATATTATTATTTATCCGGGACGACGCAGAGTTGAGGTCTGCGGTGAACAGGTCGAGCTCTCCTTTTCGGAATTTCAGATTCTCACGGTATTGAGCAGACGTCCCGGCTGGGTATTCACCCGTTCTCATATAGTTGATGAGGTCAGGGGTGATAATTATCCAGTAACGGAGCGCAGCGTGGATGTTCAAATAGTAGGGCTCCGTAAAAAACTTGGCTCATGCGGACATTATATTGAAACAGTGCGGGGTGTGGGCTACAGGTTTAAGGAGAATCCATGAGGAAGAGTTATCCCCTTTTCTTAAAACTGCTCTTCCCTTTTCTCCTGATAGTGCTGATTCCTCTTCTGGCTTTTAGCTGGTATGCCGGTTTTTCGATGCGCCAGTTTTATCTTGAACAGATGTCCATAAATCTTGAAGCACGCGCAAATCTGCTGAAAGAGCAGGTAACACAATATCTGTTGGCCAGAGATGAAAAAAGCATAGATCTTCTGTGCAAAAGAGCGGGAAAATCTTCCAATACACGGATTACGTTAATGCATCCTTCGGGAACAGTTCTGGGCGATACCGAAAAAAACCCGGGTGAAATGGAAAACCACTCGGACAGGCCTGAGTTTGTGAAAGCGATGACAGGAGAGACAGGTGTTTTCACACGGTACAGCGATACACTTCGTGAGCCGATGATGTATCTGGCAATTCTGTTAATCGAAGACGAAAAGCCTGTTGGAGTTTTGCGGACATCAGTGAGCATCAGCGCAATCGACAAACAGCTTGAAATAATTAAGAAACGCACGTCACTTGGCGTGCTTGTTGCTGCCCTTCTGGCTATCCTGGCCAGCCTGTTTTTTTCACGACGAGTTAGCCGGCCTCTGGAAAAAATCCGTGAAGGCGCCGAGCATTTTGCAAAGGGAGATCTGACATATAGACTTCCTGTATTTGCCCCATCAGAAACCAAATTGCTGTCTCAGACCATGAATGATATGGCGGCAAACTTGGACGAGCGCATGCAGACAATCATCCGGCAGCGTAATGAGCTTGAAGCAGTCCTTTCAAGCATGCTTGAAGGTGTTATGGCAATTAATCTGGAAGAGACCATCATCAGTGTTAATAATGTTGCCGCCCGGATCTTTCATCAGGAGCCTTCTGAACTGCTGAACCGAAGCGTTCAGGAAACTGTTCGCAACCCTGATTTCCAGCGCTTTGTCAGGCTGGCACTTCTGGATGAAAATCCCCGTGAGGCTGATTTATCCTTTTACATAAAGGATGAGACCCTGCTTTACACGCGGTCAACCCCGCTCAAAAACTCAGCAGGTGAGCGAATAGGGATCCTTATAATTTTAAATGACGTAACCCGGTTAAGACGCCTTGAAAATATGCGTCGTGATTTTGCGGCTAATGTTTCGCATGAGATAAAAACACCGCTTACCGCAATTAAAGGTTTTACGGAAACCCTTAGAACAGGAGCGCTCGGTAATCCGGAAGAAGCTGCCCGATTCGTAACAATTATTGAAAATCACACCAATCGGCTGATTGCCATCATCGAAGACCTTATGAAACTTTCGATTATTGAACAAAGCACCGATAACAAAATAATCAAACTTACAGAATGCCGGGTTCTGCCTGTTCTTTCCGCAGCAATGAAGGTCTGCCGGCCTAAAGCAGACGAAAAGGATATAAAAATTCTCTGTTCCTGTGATGAGGCACTTTCTGCAAAACTTAATGCTGCGCTTATTGAGCAGGCTTTTATAAATCTTCTCGACAATGCAATCAAATACAGCGATACCGGCAGCACTATTGAAATAGAGGCAACAAAAAATAGTTCCGAAGTTGCCATAGCCTTTCAGGATCACGGTATCGGAATTGGGGCCGAACACCTTTCACGGTTGTTTGAAAGGTTTTACCGTGTGGATGCTTCAAGAAGCAGGAAAATGGGAGGCACCGGACTCGGTCTTGCCATTGTCAAGCATATCGTAATTGCAAATGCTGGAAATATTTCAGTTAAAAGCACACCAGAAGAAGGAAGCAGGTTTGTCATTCATCTTCCTGCCCAGGACTCTTAACGGCGATTTATCATTTTTAATCAATTTTTCACAGAATCCTAATAATTTTCTAACAATCGACCCTTAATCTTGGCCAGAATGAAAAATGAAGATTCATTTTTCAGGTAAAAACAATAAAATAATATTGATCAAGAATGGAGGGTAAAATGAAGAGAAATCAATGGATTGCCGGTCTTATAATTCCGGCGGTAATATTAACAGCAAGTATAGCTTTTGCGGGCAATATCTCGATTAACGGATCTACAACCGTTCTTCCCATCGCTCAAAAAGTAGCAGAAGCCTATATGAAGGAACATCCGGATACAAAAATATCCATTTCAGGCGGCGGTTCCGGAAACGGAATTAAGGCACTGATCGACAAAACTACAGATATTGCCAATGCATCGCGAGCCATGAAAAAGGAAGAGATCGATAAGGCAAAGGCAAAGGGTGGAGACCCGGTGGAGTTCATCGTGGCATATGACTGCATAGTCCCTGTTGTACATCCTTCGAATCCTATTAAAGATATTACAGTTGATCAGCTTAAGGCAATTTACAAGGGAGAAATCAGAAACTGGAAAGAAATAGGCGGACCAGATAAACCGGTTGTAATTATCTCCCGTGACACCTCTTCGGGTACTTATGAAGTATGGGAAGAAAAAGTCATGAAAAAAGAGCGTGTCTTTCCCGGGGCTCTGCTTCAGGCATCAAACGGCGCCATCGTTCAGGCAGTTTCCAAAAATCCGAACGCCATCGGTTACATAGGTCTCGGATACATGGATAACAGCGTGAAGATGCTCTCCGTCAACGGAATTACCGGTTCAAAAGAAACCACGCTGAACAAGTCGTTTCCTGTAAGCAGACCGCTCTACATGTACACACCGGTAAAACCGGCGGGTGACATCAAAATGTTCATGGATTATATGGTAAGCAGCAAAGGACAGAAGTTGGTGGAGGAAGAAGGTTTTATACCGTTAAAGTAAACCATATCAGGCTGAAGGCTGAAGGCGGGAGGTTTTGTCAGGTTAAAAACCATCCTTTCGCCTTCTGCCTGTTTTTATATGAATTCATACGAAGGCATTGAAATTATACATGACAAACGTACGCGGTAGAACAGATAAATCGGTGCGCATATTCTTTTTCAGTGTGGCTCTGGCTTCAATTGCTGTACTTTTCATGATCATGCTCTTTTTATTCATGGAAGGAATACCGATTTTTGAGAAAGTTTCAGTTGCCGAATTTATTTTCGGGAAATTCTGGTACCCGACTTCAAGCCCGCCTGATTTCGGCATTTTCCCTTTGATTCTGGCTTCCATATTCGTAACTCTGGTCTCTGCAGCAATTTCAATCCCGCTCGGCGTGATGACTGCCGTTTACCTTGCAGAGCTTGCGCACAAACGTGTAGCTGAACTAATTAAACCGGTGGTTGAGCTACTTGCAGCCCTTCCTTCAGTAGTAATCGGATTTTTCGGAATGGTCATAGTAGCGCCGTTTCTTCAGGAAACCTTCGGAATTCCAACCGGATTAAACCTATTCAACGCAGCGCTTATGCTTTCATTTATGTCTGTTCCCACAATATGCAGCATTTCCGAGGATGCCATATACAGTGTGCCCGTCGCGCTTAAAGAGGGGTCTCTGGCTCTGGGAGCAACTCACTGGGAAACTCTGATAAGGGTCATTATTCCGGCTTCGATCTCCGGCATCAGCACGGCCGTCATTCTGGGTATGTCAAGGGCAATAGGAGAGACTATGGTTGTCCTTATGGTGGCGGGGGGCGCAGCTATGATACCGGAATCGATATTTGACCCGGTGCGGCCCATGCCCGCCAGTATTGCCGCTGAAATGGCGGAGGCTCCGTTTCGCGGAGATCATTATTACGCCCTTTTCGCAACAGGCATTGTACTGTTTATGTTCACAATGCTGTTTAACGTGATCGCTGATCATGTTACTCATAAATATCGTCAGACAGGGGAGGCATCGCTTTGATGGAAGAAAAAAAGATTTTCGAGCTCTCCTTCGAAAAAGCTCTCAGCCGGAGAAAACGGGTTCAGAAGATTCTTTTCATGCTTTTCAGAATAGCCGCGCTTATCAACTGCGCTGCATTATTTCTGGTTGTCGCTTTTATTTTTATGAAGGGCTGGAAAGCAATAACGTGGGGATTTCTGACTCAGGCTCCGCTTGAGTCGATGACAAAAGGCGGTATCCTTCCCTGCATTGTTGGTACTCTTTGTCTCGGTGTCGGGGCAATTATTGTGGCATTGCCGGTAGGCGTTGCTTCCGCCATATATCTTAATGAATATGCCAGGCCCGGAAGAGCGCTTAGGTTAATCCGCCTCGGGATAAGCAACCTTGCAGGCGTTCCATCGGTTGTTTTTGGTTTATTCGGACTCGCATTTTTTGTCATATGGCTAAAGATGGGGGTGAGTATTATTGCCGGAGTATTGACACTTGCTTCACTGACTCTTCCGGTCATAATCGGTTCCACCGAAGAAGCGCTTAAATCAGTCCCCGACACTTATCGGGAGGCTTCCCTGGCGCTGGGCGCCACAAGATGGCAGACAATCTATCGGGTTGTGGTTCCTGCCGCTCTCCCGGGAATACTCACCGGCGCAATTCTCGGTTTGAGCAGGGCCGCAGGCGAAACGGCGCCGATCATGTTTACGGCAGCCGTTTTTTACACGCCGACCCTTCCCTCTTCACCGTTTGATAAAATCATGGCGCTGCCTTATCATATCTATGTCCTGGCGACAGCCGGAACAAATATTGAAGCCACGCGTCCGCTTCAGTATGGCACAGCCCTTGTTCTGATAACCCTTGTGCTAGGGATGAATCTTGCCGCAATAGTTTGGAGATCCAAGCTTCGGAAAAAAATGAAATAAAGAGGATAATAATGACCGAAAACTACAAGATGCGTGTCAGTCATCTCAATTTTTTTTACGGCAAGGCTCAGGCGCTGCATGATATCTCCCTGAATATTAAAAAATCTCAGGTTACGGCCCTTATCGGACCTTCAGGCTGCGGGAAAAGCACTTTTTTACGCTGCCTGAACAGAATGAACGATCTTATTCCTTCGGGCAGGGTTGAAGGTGAAATCATTTTCGACGATTTCGATATCAATGCTCCTTCAGTTGATGTGGTCATGTTGCGGCGGCGTGTCGGAATGGTTTTTCAAAAACCCAATCCATTTCCGAAAAATATTTTTGAAAATGTCGCTTACGGGTTGAGAGTCAACGGTATAAAGGACAAAGCATTTATTGAAAGTCGCGTCGAGGAGAGTCTTAAAAAAGCCGCTCTCTGGGATGAAATAAGGGACCGTATACATGAATCGGCACTGGGGCTCTCAGGCGGTCAGCAGCAGAGGCTGTGCATTGCCAGAGCCCTTGCAGTTGAGCCTGAAATTCTGCTTATGGATGAGCCTGCGTCAGCTCTTGATCCTATTGCCACCCAGAAAATTGAAGACCTGATAGGCGAACTGAAGGAAAATTATACGATAATCATAGTAACTCACAATATGCAGCAGGCTGCAAGAGTATCGGATATGACTGCTTTTTTTTACATAGGGAAGCTTATTGAACTGGATGAGACCGATACTTTGTTTACACGCCCCCGGCTCAAACAGACTGAAGATTATATAACCGGCCGTTTCGGCTGATAAGAGGTGAACATGGCAAAACATTTTCAGAGAGAACTTGAAAAAATCAAAAAAAGCATCCTGAGCCTTGGCGCTATTGTGGAAGACCGCGTAAGACTGGCTATAAAAAGCATTGATGGCAGGGATGCCGCTATTGCCGAGCAGATTATCAATATGGATTATGAAATAGATGAAATGGAAGTCGAGATTGAAGAAGAGTGTTTGAAAGTGCTGGCACTACATCAGCCTGTTGCCGTGGATCTCAGATTCCTGGTGAGCGTAATCAAGATCAATAATGATCTTGAGAGAATAGCGGATGAGACTGTAAATATCGCCTATCGTATCAAAACAATTTCAAAAAATAAAGATTGCAGGTTCATTTTTGATTATGCGCTGATGGCCGAAAAAGCGAGCACATTCGACGCAAGAGTATTCCCCTGTGGATGCCATCAAACTTGCGAAGGATATGTCTTTTACAAAATTTGATGGAACCGTTGAAATTCATATGCGCATGGGCTTGGATCCCCGTCAGGCGGATCAGCAAGTGCGTGATGTGGTTGTCTTGCCGCATGGTTTGGGCAAAACGGTTCGTGTGCTTGTCTTTGCTTCGGGTGAGGGTGTTGCCTTTGCCCGGGAAGCAGGTGCCGATTTTGTTGTTGATGACGACGAAACATTGAATCAGGTTCAGGCTGGTCTGACTGATTTTGATGTGGCGATTTCTACTCCTGATA
>JAWOHP010000066.1:0-40903 GCA_046485065.1 Desulfobacterales bacterium
CCTGGCGCCTCACATTTATCCTTGACTAACCTGAACAAAAATTCTTTTCAATTTTAAGAGAAATAGGGGACATCCATGATAAGTAATGTCAAGGGAAAAATGGAGATTTCCCCTGACCTTCCAGAATAAAGGACTCCCGGCGGCTTTTTACATCAATCTGCCACAAATCGATCTTTTTCTTCTTCACTTTATGGTCCGCTTTGATCGATGATCATTACCTTTTTTTCCGCGCTTTACTCAACTCCACGTCTATAATCTTAATGAATCCTTCCATTGAACGGTTTCGAAGCAATTTCCCATTTATAAAAACTGAAGGGACACTCATAACTCCTGCATTGATGCCGTCAACAACATCCTGCCGGATTTTTTTGGAGATTTGAGGATCACTCACCTTCTTCTCAAATTTCTGCTCATTCAATCCGAGTTTATTCGCTATTTCCTTGATTTTCTGATCATTGAGCTGATTAAAATCTTTAAAAAGCAGATCGTGGAATTCCCAGAATTTACCCTGGCTTTCGGCGGCCAGCGCTGCTGTAGCCGCTTTCATTGAAAATGTGTATGTTTGAAGCGGGAAATTTTTGAACACTATCTTTACGTCTTTCGGATATAGCACAAGCACCTGCTCAAGTAGCGGCACAAGCTGAGCGCAGTGAGGGCATTCAAAATCTGTAAAAACGGCAATGGCAACCGGCGCATTGACAGGTCCCTTGAAGGGGGAGTAGGCTGTGTTAATGTTCTGAATGAAGTCGAATTCGATAATCTCAACTGTCTTATTCTTGCGGCTGTTAAGATACAGGATATTGTCTCTCGGGCCGACCTTGATTTGATCGATGTGCCTGCCGACCTGAATTTTTTCTTTAAAGCCGCCGTCTCTCGAAAAAACAAGAACTTCGCCCCGGTCGTTTAATACGAACACCCATTTTTCGTTTAAAGAGACTGCAACATCAACAGGTGACGCATCTATCTTCAAACGGCTTAAAATGCTCCATTCGAGCGCAGCAAAACAGGGCGTAGAAAAAACCGCGATGATTGAAATAGAAAAAAGCAGAATTACCAGTTTCAACTTCATAGAAAAAATACTTAGGGAATGGATGGTGGCTTCAGCGCTGAGTAGGATCATAATGAATCAACTAATTGAATTTATGCATATTGTCAAGCGTTTATTAAGTCAGCATAATCGAATTGTTTTTATTTTAAGCGCGATCGGGAGAGATCAAATCCATTGTTTTTGTTTATCATTTTTACCTCTTCATATTTTCTGTTTCAGGAGCATATAACAGATTCTAATCAGGCTGTAAAAAGAAAACATGGAGGGGGAGGAATAATCCTGAATCATGTGCCTTTTCCCTTTTCCCGGTTGACAATAGCATCCGTTTGTATTACATTAGCACCATGAAACCACCGGACTTTGAATGGGATGAATTCAAGAACGCACAAAACACGGAAAAGCACGGAGTTTCTTTCTATGAAGCACAATACGCCTTTGCCGATCCCCAGCGTGTTATCATCGAAGACTTGGATCACGGCGTGGATGAAGATCGTTTTTTCTGCTTTGGCAAGTTAAGGGTTGGCGTCATGACGGTCCGATTTACCTATAGAGAAAGCATAATCCGGATCATTGGAGCAGGTTACTG
This sequence comes from Desulfobacterales bacterium, assembly GCA_046485065.1. Lineage (GTDB taxonomy): Bacteria > Desulfobacterota > Desulfobacteria > Desulfobacterales > RPRI01 > RPRI01. The sequence goes on from JAWOHP010000066.1 coordinate 1,635, forward strand.
GAGGAAGGGGAAGAAGATTTATGAAAAAGAAAATAACATATACCAATGAACCTATGAAAACAGGAAAGATTGTAAAAAACTTCCTGCCTGGACCGGAAGGCTTATCATTCCGAAAAGAACGGGTCCTGACATTACGCCTCGATGAACCAACCCTTTCCGAATTGAAAGAAGTTGCGGATCATAAAGGCCTTGGTATATCCACACTCGTCAGAATGTGGGTAAGAGAGAGGCTTGCCGGTAACACCTCAATGTAAAATAATTACATAGGGGGGCTATTTATGGGACATCCCAGAACTTTTAAACTTATTCACCTTTGCGAGTTTCTCTCCGCTTATTACAGCTTTGTCACCCTCCCGTAAATAACAATCAGGAACACAGAAAGTGCAATAAAGGCGAATCCATATTCCCTGCCGCCGGGAAAACGCCACTGAATATTGAGATCAAATCCATTGTCTTTGTTTATCATTTTTACCTCTTTTGATGCTGTGCCAAGAGCATATAGCAGATTCTATACAGGCTGTAAAAAGAAAACATAGAGAGGAGAAATTCACCGAAGTGCTTTTGAAGCTCCCCGTCAAAGAGCGAACGGGGAATCTTCGACCGTAACGAATATTATCCATTTTTAATTAGCTCGCTAACCCCGCCGCAGAGTGGTCGTGGAATGCGCTCGCTGTTTCGGTTCAATAAAGAAAACCTGAGAAAAAAAATGTTCAGGAAGATTAATAAGGAACTCAAAAGGGGTCTGGGGAAACATTATCACACTTCTTCTAACGTTCGTAAGCTATATCAGCCATAATAAATTTTCGTTTCGCCAAATACGATAATATCCATGTGGTTTTGGATTTTTTGTGTTGACAATCAGATGTGACTATGGTCATATGACCATGCTTGCATGAAAGTCAGGAGGAGCAAAATATGGAACGTATGGTCTCGAAATCTCAGTTTAAACCACGATCATTGGAATATTTTCGTCTCATTGAAGAGAGCGGAGAGACGCTGATAATTACAGATCGCGGGCGGCCAGTGCTGAAAGTTATTCCCTATATCGCCGACCCTGAGGAGCATATGAAGATTCTGCGTAACTCCGTTCTGAAGTATGACGATCCCACAGAACCGGTTGCGCCGGAAGATTGGCAGGCTCTGCAATGATCGTTTTGGACACGCATGCATGGATCTGGTGGGTAAGCAGTCCGGCGTTTCTTTCAGAGACGGCGAAAGGCATCATTGATAGGGCGGTGACGGAAAGGAATATTTTTATTTCCTCCATCAGCACTTGGGAAGTTGCAATTCTTATCTCGCGGGGCAGGCTAAAACTGACCATGAGCGCCGGTGATTGGGTTGCCGCCTCTGAAGCCCTTCCATTCCTTAACTTTGTACCCGTCAGCAACAGTATCGCTCTGAAATCAGTCGAGTTGCCTGGCACCCTGCACAATGATCCTGCGGATCGTATAATTATTGCCACGGCCGTTTCAATGGGAGCGGTTCTGGTTACGAAAGACGAAAAAATCAGAAACTACCCGCATGTCAAAACGGTATGGTAGTTGTAAGGGGTAGGGGACGTTCATCAAAATATAAGTATAGTTTTAACTTACTTTAATTATTGATATAATATTTTATTCAGAGAGTCTGTTTTTGGTTTAAAATAGTTGACTGACGAGATAAAATTATCTGATTAAATGAGCTTCATGGAAGTGGAATTTTAAGGTCTATGCCGCCTTGAAAAATTATAGGGCCCATGAAATTATGCGTTGCTATTTCTTTTCAGGGTCAATCCCATCTTCTCAATTATGATCTCTCAAAGAGTTCACAAAGATCTCAGAGCAAAATAATATCATCTCTCTGTGTTCCCTGTGTTACTCTACGAGATGTTTTTTTGTATCTCACAGCGTTCGCATTTGTAAGAACGCTTCACGAATTGCTGCTTTTCTGACAATATTTCGATATTCGATGTTCGCAGCTATCTTCTCACACCAACTATACCCTCCCGGCAAGCAGGATATAAATTGGACTTAATAACTCTTGACAATACTATCGTGGCATGTTAGTAATAATTCATGATCAAGACTTTCCGCCGAAAGGATACTGAAAAGATCTTCCAGGGCATATTTGCATCCGGATTGCCCAAGAACATACATCGGGTTGCACTTCGGAAACTGACCCAGATCAACGGCGCGGCAACTCTTGAATTTCTTCGCATACCTCCTGGAAACCGGCTGGAGAAGCTTGTCGGCCAGAGAGAAGGCCAATGGAGCATCAGGATCAACGATCAATGGAGAATATGTTTCAACTGGCATGACAGCCATGCGTATGATGTCGAAATTACAGATTATCATTAAAGGAGAAAAACCATGAAAAGAGACCTCCCTCCGGTTTATCCCGGTGAAATTCTGCTGGAGGATTTTTTAAAGCCCATGAAAATTACCCAGTACCGGCTTGCCAAGTCCATCGGTGTATCACAAAGGCGCATCGGAGAAATCATTGCGGGGAAAAGAGCAATTACAGTAGATACAGCCCTGCGGTTGGCCCGTTTTTTCGGCACGGATGCCCAAAGCTGGATGAATCTGCAAACCCATTACGATCTTGCTGTTGCGGAAGAATCCCTTTCCAGTCGTTTAGATCGGGAGGTTGTAGCAAACGCCGAATATCATGCCGCCTGAGAAAATCACTTCTCACTCGTCACCAGTTGTCAGTAAAAATTTATAAGGACGACTTGGGGACGTTCATCAAAATATAAGTACAGCTTTAACTCATTTGAATTGTTGATATAGTATTTTAATCAGAAAGTCTGTTTTTGGTTTAAAATAATTGACTGACGAGGTAAAATTATCTGATTAAAGGGGGAGTTAGGGTACGTTTTAAACTTTTAAACTTGCCGTCAAGAATCAAATATTTATTCGCCTTTGCGAGTTTCTCGCCCCTTATTACAGCTTTGTCAACAGCTGTTACCGACAGATCGAGCCGATCTACACCTTTTCGCAGTTTACCTTCGCCATCAATCCGCTGAAAAACCTTATTGAGCTCAAAAACAGGAATTTGTTTTAAGTTGTGAGAGTAAATATTGGAATGTGTCGGAGGGCAGCGCGTCTATCCAGTCAATGGATAGGGTATTTTGTAATTTTATAAACTCCGGGTTACCGGTTACCAAGGTTGCTTTCAGTTTCATGGCCAGATGAAATGCTGTATTGAGCTTTGAACTGTAAGGTCGCGTGAGAGGATAAAAGGTATTGATGATAGTTATGCTTGCAGTAACAGGAATCAATCTCAGAAAATCAGGGGGACGACAGTGTTTATTTGCAAAATGTGCTGACAGCTTCGATGAATTTATTTAACTCGACTTTATCAAGGACTCCCAGCCACTTGAATTTCACGCCACGGCGCCGGAATTCTTCCAATGGTTGATCGCTTCCTGGTGCCGGTATATCGGAAACCGTATCAAATTCCAATTTTTCCAGGGTGGTATCTTCTGTAAGCATTTTAATGACGCCCGATTCCTCAAGCTCTTCCGGACGCCCATTATAGATGAAAGCCGCTCCCCCCATGCTGATGTCAACAATCTGAACCTTCCGCTCACCGTCGGTGCCGGGAGACACGAGGACAAAGGTGCCACTCTTTACATTGTAACGCTTGTGCTTCCGGCGTTTGAATAACATCCTGCAGAAGTTAAAAACATCAACCATATTCCTGTTTCCTTTTGAGGGTAACAAAAAATCAGATCAGTCTGCTGCCGATGGTACTGTAATGAGACCTTTGCATAACATCTGAACTGGTGTCATGTCGGGGTATGAATGCGTACCCTACTCCGACTTAATAATAACCGGCTATTCAAAGCTCTCGTAATTTCAGCTATAATTTAAGGCAAGTATCTATCGCTTTTATTATTCTTGAAGTTTGATATAACGGCGGGCGTTTATATGTCAAGCAAAATTGACGGCTTCTTAAAAAGTCATTCTGCTGTGTTGCACTTCATCTTTCGTCATTGCAGCGTACTGATATGTACGCTTAATTCCTCAAGATTCGTGCGCCTTGCATAATGAGCTTTTTACTTTGCCGTCCGAATTTCAACTTCTTACGAGTCCATAAATTGATTGACTGGAAAAGATGATGGTAACTCTCAAACTGCAGAAATATAGATTTACTTGGGAAATGTGCTTATATCTTCAATGGCCTTAGTCAACTCCGATTTATCGAGGACTCCCAGCCACTTGAATTTCACCCCACGGCGCCTGATTTCTTCTGTGGACTTCGCGCTAGAAGACACCGGAACGTCGGAAACCGTTTCAAATTCCAACTTTTCCAGTTTTGCCTTTTCAGTTAGCATTTTAATAACGCCCGATTCCTCAAGCTCTTCCGGACGCCCGTTATAGATGAAAGCCGCTCCTCCCATACTGATGTCGATAATCTGAACCCTGCGCTCTCCGTTGGTGCCTGGAGCCACGATGACAAAGGTGCCGCTCTTGACACTATAACGCTTGTGCTCACGATGTTTAAATAACATCCGGCAGTAGTTCAAAATGTCGGCCATCTCACTGTCTCCTTTTCAGAATGGAAAAATCAGACCACGCTGAGATTATGTAATGAGCTTCAAAGACCTTCAGGATTCTTTAATATAAGTATAACGATTTAAAATTATTTTGCAATAGGAAAAAAATATTCAGATCCAGTTTATTTTTTTTGCTTTGACTTGCGGCGCAATCCGGTGTTATCTGTGTAAAGGCTTGCAACCATTCACAGGTATGCGGTTTCCATGACCACGATCGAAGAAAATCAGATTGTTGAGCGCGTTCTCAAGGGCGAACGCCGGGCATTCGCAACCCTTGTTGACACCTACAAGGGAATGATCTTCAACCTCGCCTTACGCATGACGGGCAGCCGTCAGGATGCCGAAGATCTGTCGCAGGAAATATTCATCAGTGCTTACCGGAACATCCGGCAATTCGATCAGCGGAAGCGGTTTTTCACCTGGATTTACACCATGGGCCTGAATATCATAAGAAATCACCTGAAAAAACAGGGACGTGAGACAACCCGGGAAAACGCGGCGAGGAACTCATACAAAGAGGGAATTTATCAGGGCGCTCAGGCGGAGCTGAATGTTATGCAGGCACAGAAAATCCGCCGTCTGGAAATCTGTCTGCAGAGACTTCCTGCCGATCTGCGCGAAGCCGTTGTCCTGAGATTTTATCAGGACCTTCCCTTCGAGGAGATTGCTTCGATTTCTGACGCCTCACTGAGCGCCGTCAAGATGAGAGTATACCGCGGACTCGAGCAGTTAAAAGATTTAATGAATAAATAAGGTTTTCAACATGTCAATTTAGATGAACCTGTTGGAAGCCTGGTTCGTTGAAAACAAGTCGCCGCAAAGCGGTATAAAACAGCTTTTTATGAAGCCGTATATAATATTGGTTGCGTTTTCACGGGATAAAGTATAAATAAACTTGCACTTCGGGTCATTGCGAACCGCATTGCGCCGCGGCAATCTTTTCCGGCAATAAACTCTTTGAATCGGAGGATATATAACATGGCAGATGTAATGAAACGTTTCGAAAATATCATAAGCAGCGCCCTCAGGGAAGCGATGTCTGATGTCTATATCACAGGCGGGCATCCGATGGTGTCACGAAAGAACGGCATCATTCAATTCCATACCGCATCGAATTGGGCACACAAGGAGGTTGATGCCCTTGTCAGAGCGCTTCTCAATCGCAGGCAACTGTCAGATCTCCGGGAGAGAAAGTCTGTTGATTATGCCATATCAATCAGCGGCGCCCGGCTCAGAATCAATGTTTTTACAACAGAGCGTGGAATGAGTCTTGCGATTCGTGTCCTTCCGGGCCAGATACCGACGATCGAAGCGCTCAATCTGCACCCCTCTCTTCATGAAATATGTAAAATGTCATCCGGCCTTGTTCTGTTCTGCGGAGCCACAGGATCAGGCAAAACAACAAGCATTGCCTCCGTTATCAACGATATCAACAACAATCGGAAGGCGCATATTGTCATGCTCGAAAATCCGATCGAGTACAGGTTTTTTTCCCGTCAATCCTTCATACAGCAGCGTGAACTGGGCTCGCAGCTCCCTTCCTTTGAGCAGGGACTGCTTGATGTGCTGAGGGAAAATCCCGACGTTATAGTCGTGGGTGAACTCAGGGAACCGAAGACGATGCAGCTCACCCTCAATGCAGCGGAGTCGGGACACCTGGTTATCGCGACGATGCATGCGTCCAATCCGGAAGAGGCCATATACCGCCTCTGCTCCGCCGCCCCTTTGGAGTCTCAAAGCGAGATCCGTTTTCAGCTTGCAGAAACCCTGAACTGGATCATCGTTCAACAACTGGTCTACATAGAAAGGGCAAGATTACGAGTTCCCCTTCTGACCATTCTCAAGGCAACCCATGCCGTCAAGAATATAATACGCGAGAATAAGCTGAATCAGATAAACAGCGTCATGCAGATCGGAAAAACCGAAGGTATGTTCACGTCCGAGCGATACATGAAAGACTATCTGGATACACTCATCAGTTTCATCCCCTATTCGGAGACTTTCCACCCTTCAACTATGGAAGAGACAGAGGATATTAATTATCAGTCGCCGCTCACGGAAGATCTGATGGGCGATATTCTCCCGAACAAACCATTATACAGACAGGAGCCACAGTCCTTATCGATTAAGTCCGGATACAGCGATGTGGAAGTGGATCGAGTTCTCAGTATTGACGACGATTCCCCCCTGATGGATCTGCGGGTAAAGCCGAAAAAGCAGGATATTTAATTCGGGTCGTGCAGCCGGTCCTTAACATTTTAAGGTGTTTTTAATCTTATGAATCCTATAGCGGAACAGTTGAACAAGGCGATTGAAAAAGGAAATCCCAATCTGCTTGACATGTTATCGGCCACCGGGAAAAATCTTTTTTTCCCGAAAGGCATTCTGAGCCAGGGCGCAGAAGCAAAAGAGAAGGCGCATAAGCTGAATGCGACAATCGGAATCGCAAAAGAAAAAGGCGGGACAATGCATTTTTCTTCCGTTATGTCAATGCTGGACGGCCTTTGCGCGGAAGAGGCTTTAAATTATGCCCCTTCCTTCGGAATTCCGGAATTAAGAAAAGCCTGGCAGAATTCCATTTATGAAAAAAATCCTTCCCTTGCCGGCAAAAGAATCAGCCTGCCTGTTGTCACCTGCGGCATAACTCACGCGATCAGCATGGTTGCCGACCTGTGGGCAGATCCAGGTGATGTTGTAATTCTACCCGACATGATGTGGGGAAACTACAACCTGATATTGAATGTCAGAAGGGGGGCAAGGATCAGCCATTACCCGGTTTTTAATGAAAAAGGCGGTTATAATCTCGCGGCTTTCGAACAATTGATAAGTAGCGAGAGCAAAAAGAGTAATAAAATAACAGTTCTTCTCAATTTTCCCCATAACCCTACCGGTTATTCAGTTACAGGAAAGGAAGGCTGTGAGATTGCCGATATCCTTTCAAATACCGCCTCAAAAGGAACAAATGTTGTCACTGTCTGTGATGATTCATATTTCGGGCTCTTTTACGATGAAGAGACCCTGAAAGAATCGATCTTTGCGCTAATATGTGACAGATCACCGAATCTGCTTGCCGTCAAGGTTGACGGAGCCACGAAGGAAAACTATGTGTGGGGGTTAAGGGTCGGGTTTGTTACCTACGGCGGCAGAATTGAAGGGGATTCTTTGCCTGTTTACGAAGCTCTCGAGAAAAAGACTGCCGGATGCATCAGGGGAAATATTTCAAATGCTTCACACCTGAGCCAGTCTATCGTTTTGAAATCGATGAAAAACAGTAACTATTCCGAAGAAAAGAAGCAGAAATTTGATATACTGCAGGGGAGAGCAAAGAAGGTCAAAGAGGTGCTTTCTGATCCGAAGTACAAGGGTGCCTGGGATGTTTATCCTTTTAATTCCGGATATTTCATGTGTTTAAAGCTGAAGGATCTTGATTCTGAAATACTCAGGCTCCACCTTCTGGATAAGTATGGTGTGGGGCTTATTTCCATGGGAAAAAGGGATTTAAGAATTGCTTTCTCCTGTATCGAAGAAAATGACATACGGGAGCTTTTTGATATAGTCCTGCAGGGAGTAAATGATCTGAAAAGCTAAAATAGTGATTTTTACGAAGCCGTCAGAGATGAATGTTATGGATATTCAGTACGGCAGGGAGAAATACAGCACCGAAAAGATCAGATCACTCGGGCTGTGTCTTGGCGCGTCGACTGTTTCCGCTGTTCAGGTCGAAGCTTCGCTGCGCCTTGATCCGGGAGTGCCTCATACTCCCTTGGACCCCCACATTACCGGCTTTTTAACTCTTCCCCATGAAGGTGATCCTAGGCGCACCCTCCTTTCAGCTCTTGAACAGACAGGGAATTCTTTTGACAGGATAGCCTCAACCGGCCGCAGGTTCCATAAACTGCTAAACCTGTCAGCCATCCCCGAACCGGAAGCGGTCGAATACGCGTACGGGTTTGTAAAACCTCCGGACATTTTCTCCCCGGCCATTGTTTCCGCCGGAGGAGAAACATTCATGGTTTATGTATTGAGCCGTGAAGGGAGAATATCGAATGTCCTGACAGGAAACAAGTGCGCTTCCGGAACAGGCGAGTTTTTCCTCCAGCAGCTCCGGAGAATGAATGTTTCAATCGAAGAGGCCGCCTGCTGGGCGGCAGCGGAAGAGCCTCATAATGTTTCGGGCCGCTGTTCGGTTTTCTGCAAATCGGACTGCACCCATGCCACTAACAAGGGAGTCCCCAAATCGAAAGTGGCTTCAGGTCTTTGCAAAATGATGGCAAACAAGATCCTGGAGCTTTTAAAAAAGGTGAAAAGGGAAAATATAATGATCACCGGGGGAACCACCCAGAACAGGATGATGATCGATTACCTGCAGAGGGAAATCCCGGGACTTATCATTCCAAGAGAAGCGCCTTATTTTGAAGCTCTTGGCGCCGCCTTATGGGCTCTTGAACATGAAACACTCTCTTTTCCCGGCACAGAGGCACTGTTTAAAAACGAGGCTCTTTCTTTTGAAACTCTTTACCCTCTGAAAGAATTTAAAGATCTGGTGGAATTCAAGTCCGTTTCAAAAGGAGATGTTGAAACGGGAGATATATGCACACTAGGCCTTGATGTCGGTTCTACGACCACAAAGGCTGTTCTTCTCAGGAACAGGGATAATGCGATCCTCGAATCTGTTTATCTGAGAACAAACGGTGATCCGGTAGGCGCTTCGAGAAAGTGTTATGAATTTTTAATTAAAGCCCTGGAAAGCAAGGTATCGCTTTCTGGCATAAACATAGAAGGTCTGGGCGTGTGCGGTTCAGGCCGCCAGATTGCCGGCCTTCACGCGCTTACAGACGGCATAATAAACGAAATCATAGCCCATGCAGCCGCGGCAGTCTATTTTGATCCGAAGGTTGACACGATATTTGAAATAGGGGGTCAGGACGCAAAATATACATATATAACAAATTCAGTTCCTTCCGATTATGCCATGAATGAAGCCTGCTCGGCAGGCACAGGTTCCTTCCTCGAAGAATCGGCATATGAGACTCTGGGAATTAAAATGGAAGATATAGCCGGTGTCGCCATGAGAGGTTTAAAGCCTCCCAACTTCAATGATCAGTGCGCCGCTTTCATAGCCTCCGACATTAAAAATGCCATACATGAAGGGATGAACCACGAAGACATCGTTGCAGGGCTTGCATATTCAATCTGCATGAATTATTCAAACAGGGTCAAGGGGAACAGGCCGGTGGGAGAGAAAATATTCATGCAGGGAGGAGTATGTTACAACAGCGCTGTTCCCCATGCCATGGCTGCTCTGATCGGCAAACCTATTGTTGTTCCCCCAGAGCCCGGTCTTATGGGAGCATTCGGTGCGGCACTTGTAGTTAAAGAGAGAATCGAAAGAGGCCTGATGCAAAAAAAGCGTTTTGATCTTAAGGCCCTATCAAACCGTGAAGTCAAATACGGAAAATCTTTCATATGCAGGGGGGTAAAAAATAATTGCGATCGCCGCTGCAACATCGCAGTAATCGAGCTTGAAAATAAAAAATACCCGTTCGGTGGTGCATGTAACCGTTATTATAATCTTCGTCACAACATAGAAAGCGATTCAGATAAGCTTGATTCGGTAAAAACCCGCCAGAACCTTGTTTTTGGAAAATATAGTCCTTTATCAGGCAAAAGAGCAGGAATAAGACCAAAAGCCCGGATCGGCATAAACAGAAGTTTCCTCGTTAATACATACTATCCCTTGTATTCCAGTTTTTTTGGTGAGCTCGGTTTTGAAACTGTAATGCCCGAAGTTATTTCACAGGAAGGAATTGATCAGAAAGGAGCCGCCTTCTGTTATCCTGTTGAGCAGGCGCATGGATTTTTCTGGTCTCTTATTTCAGGCAGCGATGTTCCCGAATTCATTTTTCTGCCTCATTTTAAAGCGGTTCCGGCTGAAAACGGATATATGAGTTCCCAGGTCTGTCCGCTTGTGCAGGGAGAAACATTTTATCTCCAGACTACCTTCCGGAAAAAGCTCGCGGAGATCAGGAAGAAGGGCACGAAAATTCTGACTCCACTACTTGATCTTACCAAAGGCATAGAATCCGCGAAAGAACCCCTGATCGAGACGGCTCTCTCTATGGGATCCTCGAGAAAACAGGCCGAAATGGCATTTGTAAGGGCGGTTGAAGCGCAAAACAGATGTGTTGAAGAGATGAAGCTTGCTGGCAGGGAAGCGATGGCCGAGCTGGAAAAAAATCCCGATAAATTTGCCGTGGTTATTTTTGCAAGACCATATAACGGATTTGTTGAAGAAGCTCATATGGGGATTCCCCGCAAATTTGCCTCGAGAGGCATAAAGGTACTGCCCTTTGATTTTCTTGATTTTGATAATGAAGAGAGCAAGAGGCATATGTACTGGGGTATGGGCCAGTTATTGCTTAAAGCCGGTAAGATAGTCGAATGCCACCCCCAGTTGTTCGGAACCTATATAACCAACTTCTCCTGCGGACCCGATTCATTTCTCCTGGGCTACTTCAGGGATATCATGGGGAAAAAACCATCATTAACCCTTGAGCTAGACAGCCATACCGCGGATGCCGGTCTGGAAACAAGAATTGAAGCCTTTATTGACATTATAAACTCTTACAGGCGGCTGATATCCGAAAAAAAGATCGTAAGCAGGACGAAAAAGTTCATACCGGCAAAAGTTGTCCTTGATAATGGAGTCGCAAAGGTAACAAATTCATCCGGCAAAACTCTTCCCGTTACCGATCCCGACGTTACGCTGCTGCTCCCGTCAATGGGCCGTTTGGCGACAGAATCGTTTGCTGCCGTATTCCGGGGAAACGGTTTTAATGTCGTGGCTCATCCTCCTGCAGACAAGGCGGTTTTAAAGCTTGGACGCGCCAACACATCATGCAAGGAATGCCTTCCGTTATTACTTACGACCGGAACATTGCTTGATTATCTGAATAACGGGAAACGAAACGGAGAGGTTCTTGTTTATTTTATGCCGACATCTTCAGGTCCGTGCAGGTTCGGCCAGTATCATGTTTTCATGGAAGATCTTGTCAGAAGAATGGGGATTCACGATGTTGCCATGTTTTCCCTGACTTCCGAGAATTCCTACGGCGGGATGGGAAATAATTTTCACGCAAGAGGCTGGTGGGCGGTTGTTGTATCTGACGTGATGGAAGATATAAGATCGATGATCCTTGCCAACGCCCTTGACCGTGATTCCGCTCTCGATATTTTTGAAAAAGAATGGCATTTGATTCTCTATGAACTGGAGAGAGGAGACTTCAACAGTTTAGAAAGAAAAATAAAAGAGAGCGCTGAAAAATTCGAAGCTATTCCGATGAAACTTTCCCCGGATGAGGTTCCAAGGATATCGCTTGTCGGTGAAATATTTGTCCGGAGGGATGCGATATCAAGGCAGTATATTACAGAAAGACTTGCAGACATGGGATTTGCAACTATCTGCTCTCCGATTGCGGAGTGGCTCTATTATTGTGATTATCTGGTTGATAAGGGCCTTGTCGATTCGAAAATGTCGTCCATGGAAAAGCTTTCTTATGTGATTAAAAAGAGTTTTATGAGAAAATATGAAAAAAACATAAAGAAAATATTGTCTAAGTCGGGTCTTGTGCATGCTGAGCCTGTAAACGCGAAATCAATCATTAAAACCGCCATGCCTTACATATCGCCAAATCTTACGGGAGAGGCAGTTTTGACTGTCGGAAGCTCAATCTCTGAAATAGCTGCCAATGCCTGCGGAGTAATTGCAATCGGCCCTTTCGGATGCATGCCCAACAGGCTTTCGGAGGCCATTTTGAGCGAGACCATGAACCGCGAGGGGAAACTTGCTGCAAAAAACAATAACCGGCGGCTTAAAAAGATTCTTTCGGATGTTGAGAGTCTCCCTTTTCTTGCAATTGAAAGTGACGGGTCTCCTTTTCCTCAGCTTATAACGGCAAAACTGGATGCTTTCTGCCTGCAGGCAAAAAGGCTTCATTCGGCGATGAGGAACGAGGCGTGAGTGGAATATAAGTTTCTTGACAATAAAACTTCAACATAATATAGAAACTCCGTCTTTTGTGGTGCTTAACATAAGAAAAAGTAAAAAGCAGGATAGGAATAATTATTATAGGTTTATGACTGAAAAACAGCTATTTTAACAGGAGGTGTTTGCATGGCGGATTATAATATCAATATTTTTTTGGATGATGAAAGATTGAAAAAAATTGAGGAAGCTCAGCTGGCCGACAAGGTTAAAATGATTGACGGGAAAAAAGCTATCCAGGTACCTTTCACCGACAAGGAACATAAAAAACTTATCAAGGGATTTACGGATCTTACCTTCGATGCGTCCAATTCATGTGTTATTCCGGAAAATGCGGAAAAAACCCTTTTTGATATTGTCGTCAGCATGAAGACAGTAGATGTCATGAAATTTGCAATTATGAAGATTTATAGCCCTCTTGCAGGTAAAGCCCCCCGGGCGGCAAGATATTAAGAGATGCCCGGACTGATAATCGGGTTATAAAATTTTTTTCAAGGGAAGGGTTTTTTACGGCTCTTCCCTTTTTTATTTCTGACAGCTTCGTAAAAAATGTTTTATGCCGCTTTACGGCGGCCTGTTTTCAACGAACTCGTTGGAAGTCTAAATATGCTCACTTAATGAGCTTTTTGGGGATTTTTAAATCACCTCGCTAAATCACAAGAAGATTGGAGCTAACGCCATCAAAGCCTTGTGATTTTTAACGCTCAGCAATTTAAAAATCTGGTTCCCAAAAATCTCAAATCCGTTCGCATATGACTTCCAACTTGTTCATCAAAAATGACAAGTTCGTTTGAAGTCATTTTGCAACGCTTCATCCTTCGATGATTTGTGCGCCTTGCATAATGAGATTTTTTCCTTTGCCGTCTGAATTTCTGACTTTTTATAAGGGCATGATATGAACAGTGAAAAAAAAGAGAAGATCCTATTTGTTGACGATGAAGAAAATATTCTGGAGGTTGTGCGCGAATATTTTGAGTTCAAAGGGTACGCCGTAGTGACAGCTCAAAACGGTCATGAAGCCGTAAAAATTCTTGAGAATGAGAAAATCGACTGCTGCTTTACCGACATCAACATGCCCGAGATGGACGGAATACAACTGTCCGAGTATATCTGGAGAACAGACAACACGATACCGGTTGTGATCATGACCGGTAAACCGACCATAGATTATACAATAAAGACAATAAAACATGGAGTTGTCGATTTCCTCGTCAAGCCTGTCAACCTGAACGACATGGAACTCTGTTTAGAGCGTGTTTTGAATCAGAGAGAGCTGTTTATAGAAAATATTCTGCTAAAAAAGGAAGTTGAAGGCAAAAAACGGCTTGAAGAATTAACCAGGCAGTTGCAAAACAAAGTGGATGATCTCCGGATACTGAATAAGATTATAAGCGAATTTGCAGAAATCGGTTCAACCGCAGATGTTTTCAAACGGCTTGTTGACATGGTAACAGAAATTTCCCTTGCCGACATGTCAAAATTTTATGTGATAAACTGGCCTGTCAACAGTCCTTTTGAAACAGCTTCGTGCCCCAGGACGTCAGGCCCTGAAATTGACCAGACTTTATTTGAACATCTTTTAATGAATATTACTGCTGACGGTATTCCTTTTCTTGTTTCAGAGAACAGGGAAGTTGAAGGGCTTTCAGGAGACATACTTTCCTTCATGTGCGTTCCGCTGAAGATAAGAGATAAGGTATTTGGAGTTTTGACCGCGTACGTTACTCATGGCGATGTCAGGTTTTCGGAGAAGGATCTTTATTATCTTTCAATCATGACTCAAAATGCAGCCCAGGCTATTGAAAACCTGGCTCTTTATGAAAATATATACGAAAATCTTTTCGCAACCCTATATGGCTTTGTGAGTGTGCTGAATGCAAGAGACTCGTATACCCAGCAACATTCAAACCGCGTTACCGATATTTCCGTCATTATCGGAAGGGAACTTGGTTGCAGCACCGAAGAACTTGATATTCTGAATGTTGCAGGCCGGCTTCATGATATCGGTAAGATAGGCGTAAGAGACGAAATACTCTTAAAGCCGGGCAAACTCACAAAAGAGGAATTTGAAAAAATTAAAGAGCATCCTTCTATCGGGGCTAATATTATTAAGAATCTGGGGTTCTGGAAAAGGGAAATAGATATAATAAAATGTCATCATGAACGATTCGACGGATCCGGTTATCCGGTCGGACTGAAGGGTAAAGAGATCCCCCTATTGTCCCGTATTCTGAGTATGGCTGATGTGTATGACGCTTTGGCTTCCGACAGGCCTTACAGGAATAAAATGGATGAAAAAAGCATATTGGAATATCTGCAAGGGGGAGCCGGGACGCAGTTTGATCCCGACATAGTCAGGCTCTTTTTAAAACTTTATAATGAAGGCAAGATAACATAATAGTTTTTCGTCTGAAGCTGCCAAACATTTCTTTTACACCTTGTAAAAAAGCCTGACACACCGCAAATAAAATCTCATGCCAATACTCCTGCCTGAAATTTAATATTTTCTTGAAATATTCATGCTGCATAAGGAATTGATAACATCACATCCTTTTCAATTTATCTGGCACACTTCTTGAAACAACTGTAGTAAATGTCATAAATATGTTCCGTTTGAGAATGTGTGCGTATGCGATCCACAAAAACAATTATATGCCCTTCGTCAACGGCGCCATATTCGCATCCATGGAAACAGTGCAGCCCCAGTGGATAGACGCCCACGAAGCCTTTTAAAGTCTGCGCCTGTATAATATTTACAGACTGTCCGGGGGCGTTCTTAAAAGCCCGTGACGAATTTTCTGCGGTTCGCATACGCACACATTCCCAAACTGGTTGATGGTTTCAATCGGAATGTTATTCTGACAACCACTATATATGGCAATTGCCAGAATAAGTTTTCTATTTGGGCGATTCATCAGGAGATCGTACATCGAATTTCAAAAAGTGGAAAGGAGGTTCCGGCTGTGCTGAAAGAAGCTGAAACGAGCGGGAAACAGGCAGATCCTGAGGAATTCTCAGCCGAGAAACTGGCTGCCGTAGATGCTGTTATAAATAATAACCGTAAGAAGCCCGGGTCCTTAATTCCTGTTCTGGAAGAAGTGCAGGAAATTCTCGGTTACGTTCCCAAATCCATCCAAAACAGAATAGCACTGGGCTTAGGAAGACCTTTAAGTGAGGTCTGGGGCGTGGTGACCTTCTATTCATTTTTTACCACGACGCCAAGAGGGCGGCATACAGTAAGATGTTGCCTTGGTACGGCCTGCTATGTGCGGGGAGGAAAGCGCAATCTGGAAAAACTCTCCGCGCTTCTTCATATTGAACCGGGTGAAACAACTGAAGACCGTCGATTTTCATTGGAAACGGTCAGATGTCTTGGAGCCTGCGCTCTTGCCCCGGTTGTGGCCGCCGACGGGGAAACTTTTGCGCAGGTAAAACCCCCAAAAATTCCGGAACTTCTGGATGCATTCAAGTAACCCTGATCTATTAATGGGTTATAAACACTTTGAAGAGAGGGAAAACTCGGATGAAGCGATTAACTCCAGAAAGCTTGAATAATCTTCGTATTGAAATGAGCCGTTTCATGGCCGTCCGTTTCATGGACGATATCCCTGCCGGGGAACCGGTTTATCCGTTTCACCTGATGTTCTGCGGCGGGACCGGCTGCCGGGCGTCCAAAAGCATGGAGATAAAGCATCGTCTTATCGATGCCATTGAAAAGCGGCATCTTGAAGAAAAAATCGTGCTGATTGAGACCGGCTGCATCGGCTTCTGCGCCCACGGCCCGGTTATGGTGGTTTATCCCGGAGGCGTTTTTTATCAATATCTGAAGCCTGATGACATGGATGAAATTCTGGAACAGCACATTCTTAAGGGTTCTCCTGTGGATCGGGCTCTGTATAAAGATCCTGTCTCGGGTCATTCAATCCCGCGATTGAAAGATATCCCCTTCTTTTCCATGCAGCAGGCCCGTGTATTAAGAAATAAAGGGTTGATTGCAGCCGAACGCATTGAAGAATACTTTGGAACCGGTGGTTATCTTGGAGCCTGTAAAGCGCTTCTTGAAATGAAGCCCGAGGAGATCATAAAGGAGATCAAGATCTCAGGGCTGCGCGGGCGAGGTGGCGCAGGATTTCCGACCGGCCTCAAATGGGAGTTTGCCAACCGGTCGACCGGGTCAGTAAAATATATTCTCTGCAATGCCGATGAAGGCGACCCGGGGGCTTTTATGGATTGCGCCGTGCTGGAATCAGATCCACACGCGGTTTTGGAAGGTATGATCATTGCGGCCAAGGCCATCGGAGCGCATCAGGGGCATATTTACTGCAGGGCGGAATATCCTCTGGCGGTCAAACGGCTAAATATTGCCATTGGCCAGGCCCGCGAGTACGGCCTGCTGGGAAAAGACATACTTGGTTCAGGTTTTGACTTTGATCTGGATATCTATCGCGGAGCGGGGGCATTTGTCTGCGGCGAGGAAACGGCTCTGATGACCTCTATTGAGGGCAAGCGGGGCACGCCAAGGCCCAGGCCCCCATTCCCGGCCGTTTCAGGTTTGTGGAAAAAGCCGACCGTTTTGAACAATGTCGAAACTCTCGCCAGCGTAGCCCAGATAATCATTAACGGCGGCAACTGGTATGCCGAAATGGGAACCTTGCGCAGCAAAGGAACCAAGATATTTTCCGTTACCGGGGATGTCAACAATATTGGACTGGTTGAGGTTCCCGTAGGCGCGGCTTTGGGCGACATTGTTTTTGATATTGCCGGCGGTATTTCCAAAGGTAAAAAATTCAAGGCGGTGCAGCTTGGTGGACCGTCCGGAGGGTGTATTCCTGGGCAGCATCTGAATACTCCGGTTGATTATGAGTCGCTCACTCAGCTTGGAGCCATCATGGGTTCCGGGGGCATGATTGTCATGGATGAGGACAAGTGCATGGTGGATGTAGCCCGGTTCTTCATGGAGTTTTGCGCCGATGAATCATGCGGAAAGTGCACGCCGTGCCGGGTAGGCACCCGCAAGATGCTCGAAGTGCTCACCAGGATATGTGAAGGCAAGGGCAAAAACGGAGACATTGAAACCCTTGAACGCTGGGCTGACATTATGCGCAATACAGCTTTATGCGGTCTCGGTCAAACGGCTTCCAACCCGGTGCTTTCCACCCTGAGATATTTTCGTCACGAATATGAGGCCCACATCCAGGAAAAACGATGTCCGGCCGTGGTATGCGCAGGTCTTTTTGATGCCCCGTGCCGCCATGCCTGCCCGGTCGGCATGGATATACCCGACTATATAGCCCTGATCCGGGACAACAAACTTGATGATGCTTACAGGGTGCTGCTGAAGACAAATCCGTTTCCGAGCATTTGCGGCCGGGTCTGCGAGCACCGCTGCGAGCTGAAATGCAGACGTTCCATGCTGGATGAACCAATCGGCATCAAATATCTTAAACGTTATATCACAGATCATGCCGAAAGGCCGCCTGTCAAACCGGCGACGGTGGTACGCAAGGAAAAGATTGCGGTTATCGGCGCTGGGCCATCTGGCCTTACTGCCGCTAAGGACCTTGCTTTACGTGGATATCGGATAAGTGTTTTCGATCAATTCCCCGAGGCCGGTGGAATGCTGAGATGGGCCATTCCTGCCTACCGACTTCCCCGTGATGTGCTCCGGCGGGAAATTCAGGATATATTCGATCTGGGGATCGAATTTAATGGAAATACCTGCATTGGCCGGGATATTTCCTGGGAAGAAATTGCAGGCCGGTTCCAGGCGGTATATCTGGCCATCGGGGCTCAGCGGAGCGCTGCCGCAGATATTCAAAGCATTGAAGGAATAAAGGTGACCGGCGCGGTTGAGTACCTGAGGGAGTATAATCTCGATCATCATCCGTATACCGGCCGGCGTGTTGTTGTCGTGGGCGGCGGCAATGCGGCCGTCGATGCCGCCCGTTGCGCATTAAGGCTTGGGGCTGAAGATGTGGCAATTCTTTATCGCCGCCAGAAGGACGACATGCCGGCCCAGGCTGAAGAGGTTCTATCGGCAGAACAGGAGGGCGTCCGCATATATGTCCTGGGTGCTCCTCTGCGGATTGAAGAAATGGCTGGACAGCTGAAAAAACTCATCTGTCAGCGCATGACCCTTGGTGAATTTGATGCAAGCGCCAGGCGAAAGCCGGTTCCCGCACCAGGTGATCAGTTTGAACTTGAAACCGACCATGTAATAATGGCTATAGGACAACAACTTGATATCACGGATGATATACGAGCTATCGGCGTTGGGATCAATCGAAAAGGCTTAATCGAGATTATGCCGGGTAAAAAAACCGGAACTGCAGGAATGATGATATTTGCAGGCGGAGATGCGGTAAAAGGCCCGGATACGGTGATCGGCGCTATTGCCGACGGCCACAGAGCAGCAGGGGAAATAGATGCGGCAATACGGGAAAGAAACGGGGAGCCGGCCTATGAGCCTCCTCCGCCGGAAGCAATTGAAATCCCCGGATTAATTGAATCTCAAACCGAGTCAAAATCCAGAGTATCAATGCCCGAGGCGGATCCGGTCCAGCGAAAAAGAGATTTCAGAGAGGTGGAGCTTGGACTGACTCCTGAGTCTGCCTTTGCCGAAGCCTGTCGCTGTCTTCAGTGTAATCTTAAAGATGTCGAAGCCGGAGAATCATAATAACTTATGACAACGCAAAAGAGGCCGTTTATACTCAGAGGAGAAAGATGTACATGGAAAAAAGCCCAAAGCAGATAAACCTGACCATTGACGGTCTCCAGTTATCTGTCCCGGAAGGAATGACAATCCTGGAAGCCGCGCGGCAGAACAGCATCCGGATTCCAACCCTTTGCCATCATCCTGCGCTTTCGGCATGGGGCGGGTGCCGCCTGTGCGTTGTTGAGGTGGATGGCAGCCCTAAACTGGTCGCCAGTTGTGTCATGCCGGTGCGGGAGGGGATGACGGTCGTTACCAGCAACAGTAATATCATTACCGCACGCCGAACAATTCTGGAGTTTCTGTTTGCCGAGCGGAATCACAACTGCATGTTCTGTTCGCAGAGCGGAGATTGTGAACTGCAGGCTCTGGCATACGAACTGCAGATGGATCATCTTACCGTTCCTCAGTCCTATGAGGAATATCCCGTTGATATTACCAGTGAGTATATGGGAATTGATCATAATCGATGCGTGCTGTGCGGACGATGTGTTCGTGCATGTCATGAGATTGCCGGCGCTTACGTTCTTAATTATCAGGGACGCGGCATAAAAAACCGGATTACCTTTGATCTTGGTCACAGCCGGGGAGAATCTTCCTGTCTGGGCTGCGGTGCGTGCCTGCAGGTCTGCCCGACCGGAGCAATTTTCAACCGTTACCGGAGCCATCGTTCGGTGAAAGGGCACCATCAAGACAATCGTACTGAAACGGATGCTTTTTGTCCTCATTGTGGGTTGATGTGTGAGACGCGTACGATTGTCGAAGATAATCAACTGCTCCGAATCGAAGGGCACATAGCACCCGGAAACATGGGATCTGACCGCGGCCAATTATGTGTCAAAGGTCGTTTTGAGCCTCTGAAAACCCCCGGTAAACGCCTGCTTAATCCGATGATCCGTGGATCAGACGGAACATGGAAAGCGATCACATGGAAAGCGGCCATGGATATGGTAGAAAGCAAGATGAGCGTCAAAAAAGGCGGAATGTTCGGGCTGGTTTCAAGCCGCTGCGCCAACGAACAGCTAATGATATTCCGGGATCTGATGTTAAGGGGATGGATTGCCGATTATCTGGATACTCTTGACGGACGGTCATTAAGAACCATTACCGGTGCCTGGGAAGAATTGGGTAAAATCTTTCTGGGGCTCAAAGAGACCTCATGGCGCCGCATTCCGGATGCGGACCATATTCTGGTGGCAGGCGCCGCATCTTTTAAAACCCAGCCTCTAATCGGGGGATTGATCCGGCGGGCAATTCTCGAAGAGGGAAGTACCGCGGTTGTTATCGGCACAACTGATCCGGTCAGCCCCTGGAGCGCTGATTATGTTCAGATGGCCGAAGGAAATGAACCGCTGGTCATAAGGGCGTTCCTGTCAGAGGTACTCAAAAATCATTCAGGACAACTGTCACCGGGTTGGGAGCCGATTCTTTCAGAGATGAAAAAGGTGAATGTTGAAAACTGCCTTGAACAGGCCGGCCTGGATAATTTCGCAAAAGGTTCTTTTATGGCCGCAGTTGATGCCTTTGTCCAAAGCAGAAATCCGATTATTATTGCCGGAAACGGCATCACGGTTCTGCCTAAGGCCGACAGTTTGCGCAATCTGATGCTTCTGTCGATCGTAAAAGGTATTCTGCCGGAAAATGCCATGCGCCTAGTGATTCTCAAATCAAACGGCAACAGCTCAGGCGCACTGAAACTTAGAATATCTTCAGGAATGCCGGAAGGAAAATACAAACGCGGCCTGCTGCTGTTGGATGACGAGAACCTGGCGGGTTCCAAGCTCCTTAAACGGCTTGACGACCTAGATTTTCTGGCTGTTATAACACCTTATTTCCCTGAAGCGCTTAGAGATAATGCCCATATTCTTATCCCGAGACCAACCTGTCTGGAGGAGGAAGGCACTTATACTTCACTGGACGGAAAGGAAGTCCGTACCCTGCATGCCACACTAAAGCGTCCCAAGG
Source organism: Desulfobacterales bacterium (assembly GCA_046485065.1). Taxonomy (GTDB): domain Bacteria; phylum Desulfobacterota; class Desulfobacteria; order Desulfobacterales; family RPRI01; genus RPRI01. The sequence continues at coordinate 22,896 of JAWOHP010000066.1, forward strand.
GGGTGAGCGAGTCATGGCAAACACTGCTGGCTCTGATGCAGCGCACTGAATTTCATCCCAGTTATGCAAGATGGAAAGATATAAGCGCCAGAGTTACAGATGAGATGCAATCGGGACTATATGTTTGATGGAGGTGAATTAATGGCAAAACCCAAAGTGGCTACTGTATGGTTGGAAGGATGCGCCGGATGCCACATGTCCTTCCTGGATCTGGATGAAAAACTTCTCGATATATTTGCGGCTGTTGATCTTACAGTGAGTCCGGTGACTGACTTCAAGAATTTTGATTTTGGTTCCCTGACCGTGGGCATAATAGAAGGCGGCATCGGCAATAAGGAACAGGAGGAAATTACATTGAGCCTGCGGGAGCATTGCAAAATCCTCATTGCGTGGGGCGACTGTGCTGTTTTTGGCGGAATCAATACCATGCGCAATGCAATTCCGGTAAAGGAACTGATGTCTTACGGCTATAAGGAGACTGCCAGCACGACCTCGGGAGTCCTCCCAATCCATGAAGAATTGCCTCTTCTTCTGGATCAGGTAATTCCGGTCAATCGCCTGGTAACGGTAGATGCCTATGTTCCCGGATGTCCGCCTTCTCCGGAATCAATTGCCTATTGTCTAACCGAAATACTGAAGGGACGAATGCCTGTTGTTCTTCCACCGAACATGATGCACTTTGACTGAGGAGGCCGATTAGATGAGCGACAATCGTAAAATAACAATCAATCCGATTACCCGCCTTGAAGGCCATGGTAAAGTTGTTATTCATCTGGATTCTGATGGGAATGTGGGAGATGCTAAATTTCATGTTACCCAGTTCAGGGGGTTTGAGCGGTTTTGTCATGGCAGGCCATTTGAGGAAATGCCGATTATAACGCAGCGAATCTGCGGAATCTGTCCGGTCAGCCACCAGCTGGCTTCGGCCAAGGCGTGCGATGCCATTCTGGGTGTGAAAATTCCGGAGACAGCCGTGGCACTGAGAAGGCTTCTCCATATGGGTCAGTTTATCCAGTCACATGCGCTCCATTTTTTCCATCTGGCCAGCCCTGATCTCCTCTTCGGATGGGACTCTGACCCAGCGCAGCGCAATATAGTGGGTGTGATAGGCGCTTATCCGGATATTGCAAAAAAGGGGATAAGGCTAAGAAAATTCGGCCAGGATGTCATACGTGCCTTAGGTGGTAAAAGCATACATCCGGCCTTTTCGATTCCGGGCGGAGTTATCAATGGCCTGTCGGAAAAGGGGCGTGATGATTTGCTGACGGGATTCGCACCGGCCTATGATGCCTGTTATGTCGCCCTTGACTTTATCAAGGAATGGCTGGAAAAAAACCGATCCGAAATAAAACGGTTTGCAAATTTTCAGTCTCTTCTGACAGGTCTTGTGGATGATGCCGGTTGTCCGGATATGTATGACGGTAAACTGCGGATCCGGCACAGTTCAGAAGACTTTAAGGTTGAGTTCGATCCCCGGGAATATCTGAACTTTATTGCAGAGCATGTTGAGGAGTGGTCCTACCTGAAGTTTCCTTATTTCAAGGAACACGGATTTCCACAGGGATGCTACAGGGTCGGGCCCCTGGCTAGAATCAACATAGCCGATGCCTTGAGTACGCCCAAAGCTCATGCGGAACTTCTGACTTTCAGGGAAAAGACAAGCGACGGGTTGATCGGATCGACTCTTCTTTTTCATTACGCGCGGCTGGTAGAACTGCTTAACTGCCTGGAAGCAGCCGAAAAACTCTTGCAAAGCGAAGCCATATGCGGTACTGATATTCAAAATCGCGCGGCCGTTTCAAACGATGAAGGTGTTGGTGTTATAGAGGCTCCCAGAGGGACTCTTATTCACCATTACCGTGTGGATAAATACGGGGTTATCAAAGACGTCAATCTGATTGTGGCTACCGGACATAATAATCAGGCTATGAACCAGTCAGTTGGCATGGTGGCCCGGGAATATATCCGCGAAGGGCGGGTAAGGGAAGGCATATTAAACCGCGTAGAGGGAGCAATCCGATGTTATGATCCGTGCCTATCCTGCTCGACACATGCCGTGGGCCAGATGCCTCTTCATGTTCAGATTTTCAGCAGGGAAGGGCAATTGCTTGTTCAATTGCAAAGGGACTGATAAGTGAACGGCTTTCAGAACGCTGAAACGGTTAACTTATGGATCATAGGCTACGGCAACAAGCATCGCCGGGACGACGGGATCGGGCCGCATGTGGCCGACCGGCTGAAGCGCCCCTTTGGCGGCGTCGGAGGGATCAACATAATATCTCTACATCAGCTTGGTCCTGAACTGGCAGAGGATTTGCGTGAGGCAACCGGGGTTATTTTTATAGACGCTGCCCGGGGGCCGCTGCCGGGAGGCATTTTCTTTCAGGAGATCCTGCCTGTTTCAGATATGCACAGAATTGTCCACAGCCTGACAGCAGATGCCTTGCTGGGGCTGACAAAATTGATTTATAACCGATGTCCGCCGGCATGGATGGTTTCTGTTGAAGGAAGCGACTTTGGTTTCGGCGAGGGATTGAGTGAGGCGGCAGCGGACAGAGCAGACCGGGCTACCGGGGAAATCGCCCGGGTTATCCATATAAGGAGTATACCATGGATGGAGCAAAAGACATTCTGATAATTGACGACGACAAAGACCTGGTTAAGTCAATACGAATCATTCTGGAAAGGCGCAATTACGGAGTCCGTGTAGCCTATAACGGGAAACAGGGGTATGATAAAATTGAGGCAAAGCCCCCCGATCTTGTAATTCTTGATGTGATGATGGCAACCGATACTGAAGGATTCGATCTGGCATATAAACTGAAACAGCTCCCCGAATACCGTAATATTCCAATCGTAATGGCAACCTCCTTTCCCCAGACTATGGCAGAGCAGGGTCCAGAGAAGTTTCAGCACATACTCGGTGAATCATGGCCGGTATCACATTTTATAGAGAAGCCTATTGATCCGGAAGAATTGCTCTCGGTTATCGAAAAAATACTCACCGAAGATAAGAAAGAATGAGGCAACGCCGGTGCAACTCGGATATGAGCTTGTCAGAGAACAGTTGTTCTTCCGCAAAGAGCTTATCGAAAGATTGCCCTGGTTAATACGGTTAAGATGGATAGCGGCCGGGGCCGGTTTAGCGGGGTTCGCTGCCGTCTATTTTTTCCGGCATACATTGCCCCCGCCCCCGCTTGTGATGATTCTTTTAGCAGTTCTCCTGTACAACCTTCTTTTCAGGTTAATCTGGAAATATGTCCCTCCCTTTAAATATCAAAAGGATCTTTCATTAAACGATTCACATTTTATTAATGCCCGGGACATTCAGTCATTCAGTAATTTTGCTAATCTCCAGATATCGGCCGATCTTCTGTTTCTTTTTCTGGCGATTTACTATTCTGGAGGTATTTACAGCCCGCTTGCGAATTTTTTCATATTTCATATCATATTGACCGGTATCCTCCTGCAGCCGGCAGGCTGCTATCTATACGGAATCATTATTTCCCTGGTAATGGGAATACTGATTTTGCTCCACCAATGGGCCCTGGTGCCTATTTATCCATTATGGTTTCAGAGTGGCTTGTTCTCCAATGAATACGGGCTGAACGATATTATCGTCCGGTATGTTGCAATGATAATGGTTATCCTTGTCACGGCATTTCTGGTGACAACTATAAAGCTGGGTTTGAGGACCAAGGGAAGAGAGCTTCTCCGTTTATCCAAAGAGCTTGACGAAAGCAACAGCAAGCTCACGGCTCTCTATGAGATGGTCAGGGAAATGGGCCTCTGCTCGGAGCCCAAGGCCTTGATGGACTCTGCAACTCGCCAGGCTGCAATGATCATGGGTGTAAAAGCGTGTTCAATAAAACTGATGGATGAACAGAAGAGAACGCTTCGCTTTGCCTCAACTTACGGGCTAAGTGAAGATTATACCAAATCAAAGGAGGGCATAGATATCCGGAAGAGTCCGATCAACCGCAAAATTATCGAGGGATCTGTCTTTGCTGTCGGAAACATCGATGAGCGGGACTATTTCCAATATCCTGAAGATATCAGGAAAGAAGGAATTGCGTCAATGATCTGTCTTCCCCTGCGGGTGGACAAGATGGTTCTCGGGGTATTCTGTGTTTACAGTGAGGCAGAACACTTTTTCACGGAGAAGAACGTTCAGTTTTTCGCATTGATGTCGGATCTGACAGCGCTTGAAATTGAAAAGCTTAACACACAGCTGAATCGCAACTGGTTTTTACAAAAAAGCGCACACCAGCTTCGCTCTCCAATGCACACTGTTATAAGTATGCTGAAGATATTGAAAAATGGATATCTTGGGCCCACGAATGAGCGGCAGGAAGAAACAATTGAGCGTTGCAAAAAGCGTATTGAGATGCTCGACAGTCTGATAAGTGATCTGCTGAAGCTGAGCATCAGCCGGGCCAATTTGAGCCCTGATGCCATGCGTCCTGTTCATGCGCAAAAGTTACTCATCTCTTTATCAGGTCTTTTTGAGGCTCAGGCCAGGGAAAAAGCTGTAGAGATAGCTTTCCAGATTGATGAGTCGCTGCCTTCCGTTATGGCTTCCGAAAGGCTTTTCGACGATCTCTTCTCAAATCTGATTTCAAACGCAATAAAATATACGGAACCCGGAGGAAGGGTTAAAGTCAGCCTCACACGCAGCGAAGAGGACAAAATCCGGTTTGAGGTGAATGATACAGGTATCGGTATCCCCGAAGATTCCTATTCGCACTTGTTTGCGGAATTTTTCAGAGCTGAAAACGCCAAATCCTATACTGAATCAGGAACCGGACTGGGTCTGGTCATAGTCAAGGAGATACTTGACCGGCTCAAAGGCACTATTTCAGTAAAAAGTCGCATAGGAGAAGGGAGCACGTTTACCTGTCATATCCCAGTGAAGTGACAGGACTAACTTTAATTTACTACCCAGACAGCCATTTTTTTAGCCATATGAAGTACCTTCCTGCTTACTCTTCCTACAAAGAACTCTTCAACTGCTGAAAGTCCGCGTCTTCCGACAATAATGGTTCCAAAGCCTCCTGCCTTTGCTTCGGCAATAATGGTACCGGCTCTGCTTGGCTTTTCGGTAAGAATCCTTCCATATATATTTGCCGAATCCAAACCGGCTGAAACAAGTTTCCTTTTAGCCTCTTCAATAGCAGGCTCTATTTTTTTCACACATTTTTCAGTCCAGTTAAGCTCAGCCGGAAAAGGAAATTCGCCCAAAGTCAGCTGTTCTACGCCGATAGATCTTATTACGTGGCATATCATTATTTCATTTTCGACATTATTGAGCATGGTGCCAGCAGTGGAGACACTTCTCATCGATGCTTTTGATCCGTCAAATGCTATGATGAATTTGTTTGGATTGGGCTTTCCTCCGACAACGACAAGAGGAATATCGATTAAATTTCCAATCAGCTTGTTTGCAACGCTTCCCAAAACCAGATCTTTGAACTTGCTGATTCCGGTTCTTCCCACAACAACCATTTTGTATTTTCCGGTATCTGCTTCGTGTAATATGTCTCTTGCTATTCCAATTTTCCTGGTTTGGATCTTGACCGATACGGCATCAGACGGAAACCCGGAATTGGAAAGAGTTTTGGCGGCTTTTGTCATCGTATCTTCAATCGATTTTTTTTGCTGGGCGGCCCAGGCTCTTACAGGCGCCAGCCTGGAACGAAATTCCGGACTCTTCTCCAAATCCCAGAACGATTCGGGTACTGCAGGATCAACATGAAACAGAACTACTTTGGTTTTTTCTGGTTTAAGAACACCTCCTATGTATCGAACGGCTGCAAGAGACTGGACCGATCCATCGATTGAGACAAGAACCTTCATTACGTTTTTCATGAAATACCCCCTAATTAATTTTATAAGGATTGATAAGCAATATAGGAACCGGTGCAGTTTTTGATAACTTCTCGGCGACAGATCCGAAGACTACCTTGTCAAGTCCCTTTCTTCCGTGTGTGCCCATTATAAGGAGATCAATACCTTTTTCCTCAATGTATTTGATAATCTGCTCTGCGGCATCACCTTTAACAACAGCAGTTGTAATGCTTTCAGGGTTTTTGAAATATTTTTTTGTAAATTCTTCGAGGCTTTTCCTCGCACCTTCAGCAATCTCGTTTTCAAATTTGTTTATTGAAGGATGCGGGACATATATGCTTGCAAAATATTGAAATACACGGGCTACGAATAAAATGTGTATTTTTGAACCAAATTTTTCCGCTATGTCTGTTGCGAAAGGAACTATTTTCGGAGATGATTCCGAAAGATCAACAGGGAGCAAGATTTTATCGAATTTCATATCATAACCTCCTTTTTAAAAAACTTCTCTCTTGTTTTCAGTATGATCGACATAGTAAAGCAGATCGGCTTTATTTTTCAGGTCAGACAACAGATTTTTAAGTCTTGATCGGTCAATTCCGTACGCGCGGATATATACATTCCTGTATCCCTGAGTAACTCTTTCGTATGAAGTGAGAATACTGGCCAAACGACCGCCGTAATTTCTGATAATATCGGTAACCTCTTTGATTGAACCGGGAAGGTCTTTAACCCTTATGCCGAAATGTATTCCTTTTTTTACGATACCGGTCAGGGATATGATAACTTTAAAAATATCAGCCTGGGTTATAATTCCAATAAGTTGATTATCATGATCAAGAACCGGAGCGCCCGAAATGTTATTGTCAAGCAGAACAGAGGCTGTTTCTTCGATTGTAAAATCGGGAGGAATTGTTACGGGTTTTTTACTCATTATGTCTTTGATCTTGATCTTTGATATAAGGTACATAAGCTCATGAACGTCGAGGGTGGTCGCATCCGAGGCCGATGATTTTTTAAGATCACGGTCTGTTATGATACCGACAAGCTTTCCCTTTTTCATAACCGGCAGCATGTTTATTTTATGCTGTTTTATTAAATTAATAGCTTCCTGCATCGATTCGTTTTCATCGATTGTTATAACCCTTTTACTCATCCAGTTTTTTACCAGCATTTTCCCCCTCCTTTTGTTACAGCTAAATTTAATATTTAAGCTTCCTTAAAATCCGACTCATGCAAAATCGGAATGCTTTTGCTATCAGGATTTAATAATTCAAAACAACATTATGTGAAAAACATCCGATCTCCTTAATTATATTAAGTTCAGAGCGCATATGTTCAGGCCAGCATTTTATAAAATTACGGGCGTTATTACCCGTGAATACAAAATGTTCGGAATGCTTTGATAACCGGCCAAGATTATAGCGGAACACATTGATTCCAAAGGGCTCTATGATCATAAGAGAATCGGTGTCGATAAAGACCTTGTCATGATTATTCATACAGTTATTCATAAAATAAATAAGTTCGAGAGCTGAAGATCCGTCAAAATCGCCAGTAAGTTTTAAATGAATATCTTTGCCGGATTTAACAAAAGTAATACTAAAGTTCTGTGCCATGTTTGTCCTCCTTTTGTTTTCTCACTCCCGGCTAGGTTTGAATAAAATAAAAGTTCAGTCCGCTATACTTTTGGACGTTTACCTACCTTATTAGCAAATGATGTGCCAGAGATGAACAGGGTTGATCGACAATTATAATATACTGATATATATAATAATGTTATTTATGAAAAATAATTTGTTATGATCGCAGAGAGGTGGTTATGTCGGTTTTTTTTACAAGGTGGAAAAGGTTGTTATGTTAATAAAATATCTGCCTTCAACTATCCTCTTTGACAAGAGTCTCGAATTTCAGGTGATATTTTTCGATCTTTGAATGAAGTGTCGGACGGGAAAGACCAAGGAGCTTGGCGGCCCTGGAACGGTTTCCTTCGCATATATTCAATGCTTCGCTTATTATCAGGCTTGCTATGCTGTCCATGCATGAGTCAAAAAGATTCTCCCCTGAACGGGTCGTCAATTCCCTCCTCAACCATTGCCGCAGTTGAGCATCACCGTTTTCATCGTTTTTATCCAAGTAATCGCCGGCATGCGATTTTTCATTTTTAATCGGGGTTGTTATATCTTCCGGTGAGAGAGGAGCGCCACGGTTGAATATAAGGGCTTTTTGAATAGTATTGGAAAGTTCCCTTACATTTCCCTGCCATGGATGCTTTGAGAATATGGCCCTGGCTTGAGATGTTATTCCAGGATTACTGATCCCTTTTTCCGCAGAAAATCTGGAAAGAAAATAATCAGCCAAAACAGGTATGTCGCTTTGCCTTTCTCTTAATGGAGGAATTTGGATGGTTACAACTTTAAGACGATAGTACAAATCTTCCCTGAACCTTCCGGCTGATATTGCTTCTTCCAGATCCCTGTTTGTGGCTGCTATTATCCTGACATCGGTACTTATTTTTTCACGTCCGCCCAGGCGTTCTATGCTTTTTTCCTGTAAAAGTCTCAATATTTTTGCCTGAAGATTCATGGGCATATCGCCGATTTCATCAAGAAATACGGTTCCTTCATGAGCCTGTTCAATCTTTCCGACCCTGCGGTGAGCCGCTCCTGTGAAGGCGCCTTTTTCATAACCAAACAGTTCGCTTTCAAGAAGAGTTTCCGGAATAGCCACGCAGTTTATAACGAGAAAAGGTTTATCGGCTCTCAGGCTGTGCTGATAAATTGCCCTTGCAACAAGTTCTTTGCCGGTTCCGGATTCGCCCCGGATAAGAACAGTAGCGTCTGTAGGAGATACCCTTCCGATAGACTTGTAAATTTCCTGCATCTGTGTACTTCTGCCGACAATCGCGTCTCTCGAGGATTCTTCAGGAATTTTATCCATCTCCACGGGAGAACGCATAAAGCGGCTTGCGTTAAGAGCTATCCGGATAAGTTCCAGCATATCCGGAATATCAAATGGTTTGAGTATGTAATCAAAAGCCCCCAGTTTTGTGGTTTCTATAGCAGTCTCGGTAGTTCCATATGCGGTCATTATTATAACTGGAAGTTTGGGTTCAATTGAGTGTATTTTCTTAAATGTTTCAAGCCCGTTCATGCCCGGAAGCCGCATATCCAAAATTACAAGATCCAGGGGCGTATTATTAACAATGTTAAGTCCTTCTTCACCGGATGGAGCGCTTTCAACCTTATAACCTTCTTCGGCTAAAAGCTTTTTGAAGCTGTTTCTGAGCTGATCGTCGTCATCAATGATAAGAATAGAGTTCAAGCTGACTGTTCCTTATTGTTTTTATCATTTAATGGAAGAGTTATTATAAAGGTTGTACCTTCCCCCTCCTTTGATTTTATATCGATGCTCCCCTTATGTTCTTCTATTATACGGGCAACAATACTAAGTCCAAGGCCTGTTCCTTCTTCTTTGGTTGTGAAGAAGGGCTCCATAACTTTGCCCATTAAGGATTCCGGTATTCCGGGCCCATTATCGCTTACTTCAAGAACTACTGCTCTTCCGAGATGTGTATCGGCAGCCTCTCTTTCATTTATTGTGATAAGCCCGCCTCTTACCATTGCTTCGCAGGCATTGACAATCAGGTTCACGAAAACCTCTTTTAACTGTTCCGGATCAGCGTTTATTTCTGAAAGGGGTTTATCTCGAATAACCTCCACAGTAACATCATAAGATTTAAGACGATGCACAAGAAGCTTAAGCGCAAGATCAACAACAACCGAAGGGCTTATTCTCTGTATCTTAAGCTTGGGTGGCCTGGAAAACTCCAGGAAATTCTGGACAATTGTATCAATATGCTTTATCTCTTCGGATATAACCTTAATGTCATCCTTCTGGGTTTCAGCCATATTTTGAGAACGCCCTAGAGAAAAAAGGCGCATTTTGACGGATGTAAAGGGATTCCTTATGCTGTGTGCCATGCCGGCAGCGAGTTTTCCGACAAGCGCCATTTTTTCCGCCTGCTGTAAATGTTCGCGGCTCTTTTCAAGCTCTGTATTTGTCAGATCTATATCATCTATCAACCCTCTTACGCTTTCGGCAAGCACCTTTATTTCATCTTTCGTATAAGCTGAACCGTCTGTTGCATCTGACCTTCCTTCACGACCTGCTTCAATTATCAGGCTGTGGACAGGCTTTAGAATGTTGTTAATAAAGATAAAAGCCATTACAATGGCAAGAACCGTTATAATCAGGAAACCTGTTATGGAAAAAAAACGGAGGTTTACAGCCTCGTTATGGCTTTTCTCCTTAGCATTCATTATTCTCTTTTTGTGGATATTTTTGTATTCATTACAAAGATTAAGAATAGCAGAAAACCGTTTTCGTACTTCCTTGTGAAGTCTTTTGCCTTCATCAGACTCGCCGGCTTTATAATAAGCGATAACCTTATCTTTTAATTCAACATAACCATTATATTCTTTTTCAATATCGTAAATGATTTTCTTCTGAGATTCTTCTTCAGACAGTTTTTTAGTATCATCCAGTATCTGCTTAAATATCTGTCTGTATTCCCCGAGTTGCCTGAGCCAGTCAGGATCCTTGTCCTGAAAATAGTATGTCACAAAACCTTTCTGATTGATGAGCGCAGATTCAAGCGCCTCTGCAGATTGAGACGCCGCAATATCTCTTTCAATTAGATTTTTTAAAACATCCTCAATCTTATAAGTATACCAGAACATCACGCCAGCACCCAGAAGAGTGACAAAAACGAAGCTGGTTAAAATAAGATAAATTTTTACACGAAGGCTGACAAGATTTTTCATGCCGATGCTATACTATAAATAATTAAATCAGGCAATTTGTTTTAAGTGCAGTCGGTTATGTTGGCAAAGAGATATCTCTCTCCGGCATCCTGCAAAGCCGCAAACCGCCGTGCCGGTTCACCGCCGGGCGCAAACCTTAAAAGATGCAGGTATGCCGGGCTATGTTAACCCAACATATCGATTATATTAGGCTTACACTGTTGTATCCTCCATCTTCCTTATAATCTTTATTTCGGCATGATATACGGAAAGAAGAAATAAATTATTGCGAAATATAAGTCAATGAATGTATATGTATTTTAAGTCAGTTAAACTGGAATAGGAGCGCTGGCGGCACACTATTTCAAGGACTTTGAAAAAGGATCATTGCCTGTAGTTAACGAATTTTGGAGTTCACCGGAAACTATAGAATAACTTGTTATGAGCCAGGATAAATAAAAAATGGATGATATAGAACATTTGCTTAGATGAATTTCAGACAGTATTGAGTCAGGCACAGCATTTCATCAAATTTGGTTCACATTAAGAGGTGTAGGTAAAGCACTCCCTGAATATTATGATGATATGGATGACTATAGATATGTTGATTTTTTTCATGCAATCAATGCCGGCAATTACAGGCTCATGTTTATCGAGCTAGGGTGCTTTTTTGATACAGATCCAAGGGCAGCAAGCATTAGAAATTTGAAATCGAAGCTTATTGAAATCGAAAGGCAAGACTTGTCGTTGTATATAGACAACCAACTAAGCCCATACTCGGATATGGTAAAAAAGATCATTACAATTCGATCTAAACTAATCGCCCATAGAGAACTTGGCGTTTTTTCGGAGGATGTTCATTCAAAAAATAATATTACACCAAATAACATCAAAGATCTTCTAAAAGTATGTTGTTTATTAATAAATAATTTGCGCGAAAATTTATTTGGTAAAAACGGAGTATTCTGCGCTGCTGAAACGAAACGTTTTGAAACAGCAACTTTTAACTTATTATCAGTATTGCGGAAAGGGCGCTCATAACCTTTGCTTAAACGGCGACGGCAAAAAGCCGCCGCGCGTTAAGCAACCGTTAGGGTTATGGACAATCAAATAATGGGGGTGCAAAATGAAGTCGAGAATAATTCTTTTTGTTATCTGCATTCTTTTTCTTGCTTGCTCTGATAAGAACATTGCGCTTTTAAATATTTCTTTTGATGATCCAAAATGGGATGGGGAAAAAGTGCCGAAGGTGGGGCAGTGTAAAAACTGCGGTGGTGAAGGACTCAGCCCAGCTTTGCGTATAAAGAATATACCTCCCGAGGCAGATCTAATAATTGTCGAATTCAATGACAAAAGCATGCCGGCTCTTTCTAAAGGCGGAGGGCATGGTGCAATAAGATTAAAAATTGAAAATAAAACAGAATTAGTAGTGCCTTCTATTGCTGAGCAGACTTTTAATTTACCTGTTGGTGTCGAAATGGAATCGCAGCATAGAGCCCCGCTTGGAAAGCCAGGAGCCTATATGGCCCCCTGCGGTTGTGGAAATGAAAACAAGTATGAAGCTACAATATTTGCTTTAAAAAACGCCGAACTTGAAAAAAGAATGACTATGAGCAAAGGAAAAATCTTTTTAGGAAAATTTTAGCAATTATGGAATGCATAACATTTTTCTACACCTGACAGGTGTTTTGCTGCTGCTACACACCTGCAGATGAGAAAAGAGTTAAGCTGTATTTTTTGACGAAAAATATTCAACAGGCTGAATGAACGGGATGAGCCGCAGATTTTTTGGTCTCGAACTGCATATAGTTAAGCGTGGAGACAGTTGATTTTGGAAGCTTTGGATGTTTTTTTCGAACAAACCAGGGCCGGCTCGACGTTAAGAAGCATGAGTTATGGATTGAAATAATCGGGAGAAAACCAAGTGAGGAAATATAACGGAACTCAGCTCTATGGGATTAAAAGACTTGCAGCAGATCTTAAAATGGGAATGAACAAAGAACTTTCATCCCTGAGCATAAAGCAGAAGCTTGCCATGAAATACGTTTCCAAGGAAAGCAAGCTGACTCGAATCGGGAATAAAATATACTCCAATACCTTTACGCCCTACTCCCCATCCGCTGCCTATGATCGTTTTCTGAAAGGCGTTGTTGTTACTACATCGGGAAGACCTTACCCGGTTGTAACAAATTTCGCCGTAACCCCGCAATGTCCGTGCAACTGCTGGCACTGTTCTTTTTCAGACAGATCAAAAAAAGACATTCTCACCCTGGACCGGATAAAAAAAGCCATATCAGAGGTCCAGGACCTGGGTGTCAGCGTCATCGGGTTTACCGGAGGTGAGCCGCTTTTGCGCAGCGACCTTGAAGAAATCATTGCATCGGTTGATGAAAGGTCCATGCCGGTCATGTTTACGACAGGCTACAAACTGACAAAGGAGCGTGTGAAACGGTTAAAGCAGGCGGGGCTGGAAATCCCTGTGATCAGCCTAGATCATTACAGCGCAGAAGTTCATGACAAAGGAAGGCGGAAACAGGGTATTTATGATTATGCGTTGAATGCAATCAGGCTCTTTCAGGATGAAGGGTTTTATGTGGCGGTTTCCTTTGTCCCGGACAAAGCGCTGGTCAGCGACCGGGCCGAAATTTTTAAGGTGATTGAATTTTTTAAGGATCTTGGGATCAATGATATGCGGCTCACTTCCCCCATCCTGAGCGGAAAGCTCACAACAAGGCCTGAAGAGAAACTGACGCCGGAAAATGTCAAAACCATTTTTGAGATTCAGAAGAAATGCACAAAGACAAAAGGCTATCCGGGTGTTTTTGCCTATGACTTTTTTGAAAGCGAGCAATATTATGGCTGCGGGGCCGGCTATAATTATATGTTTATTGATTCGCAGGGAAACGTTTGTCCATGTGATTTCACCATGCTTTCCTTTGGAAATATCCATGAACGGCCCATCACGGAAATCTGGGAGGAAACAAGCAAAAACTTCCGTAAGCCGGGCTGTTCCTGCTATGCCAACCTGAGCAATGATTATATTTTTGCAAAGAAGCCGGAAGAGTGGCCCCTGAAGAAACAGGCAACCATTGAAATTCTTGCAGAATGCCCTTCCTATGATGAAAGCAGATCCCCTGAATTTTACAGGCGCATGGGATGCCCGGCAGATAAAGCACTGTAATGATGAACATTAAATATTAAAGGAAAAGACCTCATGAGCAGACAGCACATTGAAATACGGCAGTCATTTAATGCGCCTGTTGAAACCATATTCAATATTTTAACAGACCATGAATCTTTTGGAAACGTGATAGCGACAAAAGTCCGGCGGGTGGTCGATTGTCCAAAAGAAAACAAGAACGGGGTGGGTTCCGTCAGGCGGGTCTTTTCTTTTCCGCTTCCTGCCTTTGAAGAAACCGTCATTACCTTCGAACCCAATTTTCTGATGGAATATGTGGTCAGCAAGGGCAGTCCTATCAAAAATCATACCGGCCGAATGGAATTCTCAGAAGAGGGGGGAATAACCAGGCTCTGTTATTTTATCGACTTTGATCCAAGGCTGCCCTTCACGCTCCTCGGCCCTGTTTTGAAATTGGCGATTGAAAAGCCCATACGCAAAAGCCTGGAAAAACTTTCTAAACGCTATGCCCCATGAAATCTATAGGTTCGATGCCGTATTTCCCTTGTTTTATTTTGATATAGATCTTAATATGGGGAAACTTCAAGGGTACGCCCATGAAATTATGCGTTTCTACTGCTTTCTTGGCAATACATTGGGACGCCCTTTACATCTACATGATAGATCTTCTTGTTATTACAACAAAATTTAATTCTACCCTCTTCTCTGAAACGCTAATATCAAAATCTTTACGTAAAAAAGAAAATTAAAACGTCAATCCTCCTGCTGATTCAGCGAGATCATTATATATTCTGCTGCCCCTGCCACCCCGATTCCGCAAGGGTCCAATGAGGTCTGTAACGAGGCGTTAATTGCCTTTTTAATCTGGATTCCCGCTGGAGTTTACCCTCATGAAAATGGGGGCGGGAATGACGAAATGAATAACAATTTCCGGCAAACAAATCGCTGCATATATGTACTGTACTCGAAAGGACGCATGGGAATCATGAATGGAGATGCCGAAAATAGGATAAACTTTAACCTCCGCTGTAAATAATTTCTCCTGTCTTTAAAATGAACTTGCAAATATCAAGGCATCGGGATAGATGGAGTCAGGATAAAGAAGATTTAACTCCCATAGAATATAAACTTATTTTGGGGAAAGAAAATATTTTTAAAGGTTATAAAATCTTGTATCCAAATTTGTACCCCGAAATTTTTTGACATAAAAAAAGGCTACAAAATGGATTGTAACTCATTGATTTATTTGGTCGGGGCGAGAGGATTTGAACCTCCGACCCCTTGAACCCCATTCAAGTGCGCTACCAGGCTGCGCCACGCCCCGACACAGGCTTTTTCACCTAACACTTTGGGTTTGCCATGTCAAGATATGAATGACAACTTGGAATCAGGGATGCTTTGTTATGGAGAAAAAAAAGAAAAGGCTATTAATACCGGCAAAACTTGAGCCCGGAGATACAGTCGGAATAGCTGCACCAGGAAGCCACTTTAATTTAAAAAAATTCAAAATGGGTCTTTCCGTGCTCGAGTCTATGGGGTTTAAAACATATTGCCCTGAAGGCATATTTAATAAAAGCGGTTACCTGGCCGGTGATGATGATAAAAGAGCATCCGTTTTGAACGATCTTTTTGCTGACAGAAAAATAAAAGCCATTGTTTGTGCCAGGGGTGGCTTTGGCTCAATAAGGATATTATCTTCATTAGATTATGATATTATATGCGAAAATCCGAAAATCTTTGCCGGGTACAGTGATGTAACGGCCCTGTTGTCCTTCCTTTATGAAAAATGCCGCCTTGTCACTTTCCACGGCCCAATGGTCACAACTCTTTCAGAAGCCTCAAACAGAACAAGGCTGGCCATGTTTTCAATATTTACCAACAGGTCGGATTTTGAAATTAAACTAGGGAGAGGGGTTAGTTTAAAGACGGGAATTGCATCAGGCACGCTGCTTGGAGGGAATCTATCAACACTTTGTCATCTTGTCGGAACATCCTGTTTGCCTGATTACAGGGGACATATTCTTTTTATAGAAGAAAGAGGCGAGGCTCTTTACCGGATTGACAGGATGTTAACCCAGATGAAGCTTGCAGGATGTTTTGATGGTCTCGCAGGGTTGCTGTTAGGTTCTTTTGCAGACTGCGGTCCGGTAAAAGAGATATATAAAGCTGTATCCAAAGTATTTGATGAAATGGATATTCCCGTTCTTGCAGGATTTGACGGCGGCCATGGGAAAGAAAACATTACGATTCCATTAGGAATTAAAACGACTATTGATGCCGGCCGCAAGATTATTTCTTTTAAATGGGAACAAACCGGTTAAATTTTGAGGCTAAAGTATTCCTTTTAGAGTCATGCATAATATGATTATGGAACAGGTCGAAAAATTAATGGAACGTGCTGTTGAGGAGAACATATTTCCTGGCGGGGTTCTTCTTGTATCTGTTAAAGGTTCTGTAGTCTTTTATAATGCATTCGGCTTTGCAAACATTATTTCACATGAAAGGATGATAAAAGATACGGTTTTTGATCTTGCATCTCTCACCAAACCGCTTGCCACTACAATCGCAGTCATGAAACTTGTTCAGGAAGGCAGGCTTGAAACATACAGCAGCTTAGGATCAATTCTCCCGCAATTCAGGAATACAGAAAAAGAACTTATAGAGATAAGTAATCTGCTTTGCCATAATTCAGGTTTTCCTGATTATCGTCCATATTATTTAATCATGAAAGATATTCCTCAATACAAAAGGCGGGATGCCTTAAGGGATATGCTTGTAAAAGAGCCTCTGATAAGTAAACCAGGCAAGAATGCTTTATACAGTGATCTTGGATTCATGGCATTAAGATGGGTTGTTGAAACTGTTTCAGGACAGCGTCTTGATTGTTTTGTGGCAGATGAAATATATGAACCCCTCAGTCTGAAAAATCTTTTTTTTGTTGATCTGAATCCGGAATATAAAAAAAGAAAGACCGGGAACAGGATATTTGCCGCCACAGAAATATGTCCATGGCGAAATGAACTGATAGAGGGTGTCGTGCATGATGAGAATGCTTACGCGGCAGGAGGAATTGAAGGGCATGCAGGCCTTTTCGGAACTGCTCAGGATGTTAACTTTCTTTTGACCAAATTACTTTTTACATTTCACGGAATATCCGACGACTCTTTATTTGCCACGGAACTTGTAAAAACTTTCTTTAATCGGCAGGAAGGAACAGATTGGGCGCTTGGTTTTGACACACCATCTTTAGCCGGCTCAAGCTGTGGGAGATATTTTTCCCCGAAAAGCGTCGGACATCTTGGTTTTACAGGAACTTCTTTCTGGATGGATATTGACAGATTTGTAACAGTAGTATTACTTACGAACCGCGTTCATCCATCAAGGGATAATGTGAAAATCAAAGAATTCAGGCCTGTTTTGCATGATGCCGTAATGATAGATCTTATTAACAAAGGAGCTTTATAGTTATTCCCGTTCTTTTTTGAACCGAAACCAAGAGCGTATTCCTCAATGCTTGCAGCGGGAAATTTTCAAAAACCAAATAGATTCCCCTTGTAATGATGATTCATTTCTGTTAGCAAATCATCTGGAATGTTCAAGCAGATTCGCCGGGGATTATTATAGACAGAATAAAATACATTTATATATATATTTCGAGGTAAAATGAATCTTTTTATGAATGGAATATTGGGAGCGTTTTCAAGCGACCTCGCCATCGATCTTGGAACTGCAAATACGCTTATTTTTGTTAAGGGCAAGGGAATAGTTCTAAATGAGCCGTCGGTTGTTGCTGTCAGCGGGGATGGCCGATCAAAAAACCGGGTTCTTGCCGTCGGCATTGAGGCTAAAAACATGCTGGGAAGAACACCCGGCAATATCGTTGCTGTTCGTCCAATGCGAGACGGCGTGATTGCCGATTTTGAAGTTACCGAGGCAATGCTTCGCCATTTTATACACAAGGTTCATAACAGGCGCGCTTTTGTCAGGCCGAGGATTATAATTGCGGTCCCATCGGGCATTACACAGGTTGAAAAGCGCGCCGTCAGGGAATCTGCAGAATCGGCGGGAGCCCGTGAGGTATTTCTTATTGAAGAACCTATGGCAGCAGCAATAGGAGCCGGATTGCCCATATCGGAACCTATCTGTAACATGGTTGTTGATATGGGAGGGGGCACAACCGAAGTCGCTGTAATATCTCTGGCCGGAATAGTATACAG